>UQXK01000016.1 GCA_900544985.1 uncultured Eubacteriales bacterium | reverse complement strand
CGTTCCAAACCTCCTTTTCTTACCTTTCTTGAAAGAAAGGTAAACCAAAGAACTTTCCCTCGACTACATCACTTTATTTTAATCAAAGTCCCAGATATTCTTTCTGTTCTTCCGTAAGTGTGTCTATATTTGCGTTCATCGAAGAGAGTTTGAGCCTTGCCACTTCCATATCGGTTTCTTTCGGAACGGGATAAAGACCGGGAGCTTTTCTTTTCCCTTTTGAGAGATATTCAAGGCTCTTTGCCTGAATAGAAAAGCTCATATCCATTATCTCCGCAGGGTGTCCGTTGCCTGCGGCAAGGTTTACAAGTCTGCCCTCTGCAAGAAGATTTAATTTTCTTCCGTCTTTTGTCGTATATCCGACTATATTCGGTTTTCTTTCTGATATCGATTCCGAAATAGCTTCAAGATCTTTTTTGTTTATTTCTACGTCAAAGTGGCCCGAATTTGCAAGAAGAACGCCGTCTTTCATTTTTTCCATGTGTTTTTTTACGATGACATCGGCGCAGCCTGTCGCCGTTATGAATAAGTCTCCGAGAGGTGCGGCTTCGTCCATAGTCATCACATAAAAACCGTCCATTATCGCTTCAAGAGCTTTTACGGGGTCTATTTCCGTTACGATTACACGGGCGCCCATTCCTTTGAGTCTCATGGAAATGCCTTTTCCGCACCAGCCGTAGCCTGCGACAACGGCAGTCTTTCCCGCGATTATAAGATTTGTGGAATTCATTATCGCGTCGAGCGTCGATTGACCGGTGCCGTATCTGTTGTCAAACAGGTGTTTGCAGTCGGCGTCGTTTACGTCTATCATCGTGTAAAGGAGAGTTCCGTTCTTTTCTCTCTGGCGGAGTCTGTGAATGCCTGTCGTGGTTTCCTCGCATCCACCGATAAGATTTTCTCCCAAATCTTTGTCTTTTCCGTGGAGAAGAGATATAAAATCTCCGCCGTCGTCTATTATGAGGTCGGGCTTGCATGAAAGGGCCTTTTCAAGACGCGAAGTATACGCGCTTTCGTCGTCTCCGTGAACCGCAAAAACGTGAACTCCATATTCGGAAAGCGCCGCAGCTACATCGTCCTGCGTGGAAAGAGGATTGCAGCCCGTGGCAAAAACCTCGGCTCCTCCTTTTTGAAGTACGGTCGCAAGATAAGCCGTTTTCGCTTCAAGGTGTATCGACATCGCTATTTTTTTGCCCTCAAAGGGTTTTGTCACGGAAAACTCTTTTTCTATTGCGGAGAGTGCCGGCATATAATCCTTTACCCAGTTTATTTTGTCGTGTCCCGACGGGGCGAGCTTTATATCTTTTATTTCGTTCATCTTTATTTCCTCCGATTTTTCGGTTTGTTTTAAAAAGTTATTCTTTCTATTTTTTTGGCGGTGTTTTTTTCTCTGTCTATCGTTATAATCGCGCCGTGCGCTTTTATTTCGTTTTCCGATACGATAAATCTTGTGGGAATGTGCATTCGTAATTTTTCTATGACGCAGGAAGGTTCTATTCCCAAAATGCTGTTTTCCGGACCGCACATACCTATGTCGGTTATATACGCCGTTCCTTTCGGAAGTATCTGTTCGTCCGCCGTTTCCACATGGGTGTGAGTTCCGAAAATAACGTCTATCCTGCCGTCGAAATAAAATCCGAGGGCTCTTTTTTCGCTTGTCGTTTCCGCATGGATATCGAGCACTGAAATATCATACTTCCCTTTATTTTTTTCGAGGATTTTTTCTATTGCCGAAAATGGGTCTGAAAGCGGGTCCATAAGCACTGTTCCCATGACGTTCATCACAAGAAAAGTCTTTCCCGAAGCGTCGAAAAGCGTATATCCGAATCCGGGAAGCTCGTCCGGGTAGTTTGCCGGGCGCAGTATATATTTGTTTTCGTCGAGAAGAGTTTTTGCTTCGAACGATTTGAAAACGTGGTTTCCCGTCGTCAGAATATCCGCTCCCGCGGAAAGAAGTGTTTCCGCGCTTTTTTTGTCTATTCCGCCGCTTCCGGAGGAATTTTCCCCGTTTACGACAACAAAATCGATGTCGTTTTCTTTTCTGTATTTCCAAAGATTTTTTTCCATGTATTCGCAGGAGGCACATCTTACGACATCGCCGAGAACGAGAACTTTTATATCTTTCAAAATTTCCTCCGTTTTTGGTTTTTTACAAAATAAATTATACTACACTCTTCTTTATAGGTCAATAAAATACTTGTCAAAATATATCTTAGGTGATATAATCCAGAATATATATAATAAATATCTTATGAAAGGCGATATTACAAAAATGGGTTTGAAAATTTACGATCTCACGGTAAATTATCTTGAAAATCCTTTGGCGATAGACAAAGAACCGAGATTTTCTTTTAAAGTTGTCTCCGACAAAAAAGGAGACAAGGGAGCAAAAACGCGTATACGCGTCTATTCTTCTACGGAAAATATCCTGAATAATTATCCCGATATGTGGGACAGCGGATATATGGAGAACGCAGATTCCGTTCTTGTGCATTACGAGGGCAAAAAGCTCTCTCCCGTGAAAAAATATTTCTGGACCGCCGAATGTGTAAGCGAGGCGGGATATTCGGAAATTTCCGATGTAGCTTTCTTTGTAACGGGAAAACTGAAAGAGCCTTTCTTTGCAAAATGGATATCCGCTAAAAAAGCGGGAAAGAACACTGTCGAAGCGTCTTATCTGAGAAAAGAATTCGACGTTTCGGGAGATGTCGAATCCGCTTACCTCACAATATGCGGACTCGGATATTTCGAAAGCTTTGTAAACGGCAAAAAAACGGGCGACGACATACTTTCCCCCGCATTTACCGCATATGACAAAGACGATATGTACATGCAGTATGACATAAAGGACCTTATCACAAACGGAAAAAATGCGATAGGAGTCGTGCTCGGCAACGGATTTTATAATTCGTTCACGGCTGACAGATGGGCGGACGAAAATGCCACATGGAGAAATTTCTCAAAGCTCATTTCGGAAATAAAGATAACTTATAAAGACGGAAGAACGGAAAGAATTATTTCGGATACGTCGTGGAAGAGCACCGTAAACGGTCCTATCACGTTCAACGGAATAAGAAACGGCGAATATTACGACGCAAATCTCGAACTCGGAGATTTTTCGTGCGTCGGTTATGACGATTCCGCATGGGAAAGCGCAAAGATAGCAAAAGGTCCCGGCGGCGTTATGCGCGCACAGGAGATGGAACCTATAAGGATACGCCGGAAATTCCCCGCCGTAAAAAAATGGAAAGGCAAGAACGGCTGGATATTCGATATAGGTCAGAATATAGCAGGATTCGGCGAATACAACATATACGGCAAAAAAGATACGACGGTGGTATTCCGTTATTCGGATATACTTACAGAGGAAAACGAGCTTGATTTCGACGCTCTTTCCTGCTTTGTGAATTCGGGCGAATTTCAGACGGACAAATACACTAAAAAGAGCGACGGAAAAGAGCATTTTATGCCCTCTTTCGTATACCACGGTTTCCAGTACATAGAAGTAAGCGGAATAGATTACGAGCCGGAGCTTTCCGATATAGTCGGCGTTGCCGTGTGTACGGACGTAAAGGAGATAGGTCATTTCTCCTGCTCCGACGAGATGTTGAACAAGCTCCAACATCTTTGCCGCTGGTCCACTCTTTCAAACCTCGAATCTTTCCCGACGGATAACCCACACAGAGAGAAAAACGGCTGGACAGGCGACACTATGGCGTCATGCGAGCAAATGCTCACAAACTTCGGCACGCGCTCTTTTATGACGAAATGGAGCGGGGATATACGTTCTTCTCAACGTCCCGCAGGACAGATCCCCTGCGTCGTTCCCTCCACAGGCTGGGGATATTACGGACTTATAGGACCCGACTGGTCCGCGGCGATGATATCGGTGCCGTATTACGTATATCTCTACAACGGGGACCGCGACGTGCTTCTCGAAAACTACGAAGCGATAAAGAAGAACATAGAATTCATGCTCTCCATGACGGAGGATTATACTCTTAATTATGGTACGGGCGACTGGTGTGCGCCTTTTATAGGTCCCGCTCTCGGTAAAAACATGGGTTCTTATAAATGCCCCGTCGAAGTAAGCGATACGGGATTTTTATACAACGCCGCAAAAAAAGCGGAAAAAATGGCGTCGATCTTCGGAAATGTAGAAGAAAAAGAATATTACGGCGATCTTGCCGCCACCGTTAAAAATGTTTTCCGCGAGAAATTCTTCGATAAAGAAACCTATACGGTAAAAGGCGATTGCCAGACCGCAACGGGAGTAATGCTCTTCTTCGGTCTTTACGATAACGATGAAGAGAAAAACGGTCTTGTAAAGAGACTTATAGAGCAGATAGAGGAAAAGGATTTCCACGTCGATTTCGGCGTTCTCGGCTGCAAATTCGTAATGCATACGCTCGGCGCGGAAGGACACGGAGATATCGGCACGCGCATGATCTCTCAAAAGACGTTCCCCGGTGTTGCCGAATGGATATCGCGAGGAGCTACGACACTTTGGGAGTGCTGGAACGGCGGCGGTTCGCATAACCACCATATGTTCTCCGACCTTTCGGCGTTTATGTATAAATACATAGCCGGAATATCCCCCGATGAGGACGAACCGGGATTCAAGCACGTCATATTCAGACCCGCGTTTGACAGCGGACTTGAAAGCGCGAGCGCTTCTCACGACAGCATGATAGGAAAAGCAGAATGCGATTGGACGCAGAACGGCGAGAGTGCAAGTCTTTCTCTTACGGTTCCTTTCGGCGCTCACGGTACACTTTATCTGCCGTCACGCTTTGCGGGAAAAATACAAGAGGACGGAAAAGTTCTCCCCTGCCGCGTTGAAAACGGAAAGGCTGTATACGAGCTTCTCTCCGGTAATCATATATTGAAAGCGTAATTTCCACAAAAATGTGGAAAAGTCTGCTTTGTTTTAAGAAAGAGGAAAAATAATGCCCAGAATACTTCACATAGCGGATATACATCTCGATTCCCCGTTCTCTCTTTTCGACGCCAAAAAGGCGCAGGTGAGAAGAAACGAGCTGCGCGGAACGTTCACATCTGTGATGATGTACGCGAAAATGCGCGAAACGGATATAGTCATAATCGCGGGAGATCTTTTCGACAGCGATTTTGTGACAAAGGAAACGATGAATCTGATAGTTTCGCAGTTTGAGGAAAATCCCTCCTGCCGCTTTGTGATAACTCCGGGAAATCACGACCCGGCAACATCGCAGGGACCGTATCTTAAAACCAAATTCCCCGACAACGTCTATATTTTCAAAAACGAAAATATAGAGAGGATTTCCTTTGACGATATCGGCGTAGACGTATACGGTTTTGCATATACATCGGAAAAATATGAGGAAAATCCTCTCGAACGTCCGATAATCCCCGACGAAAGCAAAATAAACATTTTCGTCGCGCATACGGATATATCGGGAAATAAGAGCACATATTGCCCGCTTTCGGAAAGGGATATCGCAAAATGCGGCTGCGATTATGCGGCGCTCGGGCATATCCATGCGGGAAGCGAGATAAAAAAATCGGGAAATACGAAATTTGCCTATTCCGGCTGTCCGGAGGGACGCTCTTTTGACGAATGCGGAATAAAGGGCGGAATATTTATAACAGCGGAAAACGACGGCGGAGTAAAGAAGCTCTCTTTTGAACGTCCGCGTTTTTGCAAACGCAGATACGAAAAGGCGGAGATCGACGTAAGCGGTCTTTTGACGCATGAGGATATGTGCTCCGAAATAAAAAAGAAGATCACGGAAAAGGGCTACGGCAAGGATACGCTTCTCCGAGTAAAGCTCACGGGGATAGTTTCTCCGGAAGCGCGCTTTTCTCCCGAAAAAACGGATTCCTCCGAACTTGGGCTGTTTTATGTTGAGGTTTCTGACAACACCCTTCCGCTTCTCGATTTCGAGGAACTTAAAAATGATATCTCCATAAAAGGGGCGCTTTTCAGAGAGCTTTTGCCGAAGCTCAAAAGCGAGGACGAGCACGAAAGAAAGATAGCGTCTATGGCGCTCAAATACGGTCTTTCCGCTCTTACGGGATCTGAAATAATAGATTTCTGACAGAGAGATGTATTTTTCCGTACGGAAGAGAAATCTTTGATACAATAAATGACGCGGTAATTTTACCGAAAAAATAAAAAAGAGGTATGGATTATGGAAGACAAAATAAAAAAACTTCAAGAAAGAATGCCGCAGGAGGTTGATGCATTTCTCACCGCGGACGAAAAAACGGTGCTTTATCTCACGGGATTCGATATGACGGACGGCGCGCTTTTCGTAATGCGCGATGAGGCGTTTCTTTTCGTTGATTTCAGGTATATAGAAGCGGCAAGAGAGGAAGCAAGAGGTTGCTCTGTCGTAATGCCGGAAAAGAACTTTTTTGAAAATATAAACGCACTTATAGCGGAGCGCGGAATAAAGACGGTAGGATTTGAAGAGGACAAATTTACCGTATCCTCTTTTGAAGCGTACAAAAGACGCATACCCACCGTCGATTTTGTGAAAATGGGAAGCGTCATAACGGAAATGGCAAAGATAAAGAGTATAGAAGAAATGGAGCTTATAGAGCACGCAGAACACATAGGCGACATGGCTCTTGCCGATACGCTTCCGCTTATAAAACCGGAAATGACGGAAATAGACGTTGCTCTCGAACTCGAATACCACATGAGAAAGCACGGAGCGTCGAAAACGAGCTTTGATACGATATGCGTTTCGGGAACGGCGTCCAGCCGCCCTCACGGTGTGCCGAGAAATGTAAAGCTCGAACGCGGATTTCTTACTATGGATTTCGGTTGCATATATAAAGGCTACTCTTCCGATATGACAAGAACGGTTTGTCTCGGAACTCCCGACGAAGAGATGAAAAAGGTATACAATACCGTTCTCGAAGCGCAGATAAAGGCGATAGAGGCGGTACACGAGGGCGCCGACTGCGGAGAAATTGACGCCGTCGCAAGAAACATAATAAACGACGCGGGATATCGCGGACGTTTCGGACACAGCCTCGGACACAGCCTGGGAATATACATTCACGAAAGTCCCCGCCTTTCCCCGAAAGCTTTCGGAGAAAAACTTTGCGTAGGACATGTATTTTCCGTGGAACCCGGCATATATATAGAAGGTAAATACGGCGTGAGAATAGAAGACGTTCTGCAAATAAGAGAGAGCGGCGTCGTAAATATCGCAAAAAGTCCGAAGGAATTATTGGTACTGTTTTGATTTTTTGTAAAAAACTATTGATATTTCCTTGTTTTTCAGGTAAAATAAAAAGCGTATATAAATATTTGCCGACAAAAATATAAATTTCGGCATTCGGAGGATAAAAATTTTATGGTAATAGCAGGCGATTTTAAAAACGGAATAACATTCGAACTTGACGGCAACGTAATGCAGGTAGTAGAATTCCAGCACGTAAAACCCGGCAAGGGCGCGGCTTTCGTTCGTACAAAACTTAAAAACGTAATTTCCGGCGGTGTTACGGAAAGAACTTTCAACCCCACGGACAAGTTCCCCCCCGCAATAATAGAGAGAAAAGAAATGCAGTACCTCTATTCCGACGGAGACCTTTATTATTTCATGGACATGGAATCTTATGAACAGATGCCCATATCCAAAAATGTTCTTCCCGACGCTTTCAAATTTGTAAAGGAAGAGATGCTCTGCAAGATCCTTTCTTACAAAGGAAACGTTTTCTCGGTAGAACCTCCTATGTTCGTTGAGCTCGAAGTAACGGAAACAGAACCCGGACTTGCAGGCAACACGGCAACAAACACTCTCAAACCCGCAACGCTTGAAACAGGCGCTGAAATAAAAGTTCCGCTCTTTGTAAATATCGGTACGAGAATCCGTATAGATACAAGAACAGGCGAATATATCGAACGTGCGTAAAATGCATTAGTGAAAGGTAAAAATATAATGACATTAACTGAAAAAGTAGCCTTTGTAAAAGGAATTGCCGAAGGCATGAACCTTGAAGGCGACACAAATACAAACAAGCTTCTGAAAGCGATAATCGACGTTCTCGACGATATGGCAAAGACCGTTTCCGATCTTGAAGAAAATGTGGATTATCTTGACAAATACATTGAAGAAGTGGACGAGGACCTCGGCAACGTCGAAGAAGACCTCTACTGCGACGACGATGAAGACGAAGATGATGACGAATGCGACTGCGATTGCGATGACTGCGACGGAGACTGCGCCGCTGTTGTCTGCCCTGTCTGCGGAGAAGAAGTTTTTGTTGACGAAACAATGGATTTCGATCATATAAACTGCCCCTCCTGCGGTGCCGAATTCAGTTGCTCCTGCGAGACGGAATGCGAAAATTGCTCCGGCTGCGACGGTGAATAAAAGGACAAGAAGTGTGTAAAATTAAAGAAGCCGTCGCTGACGGCTTCTTTATTCGGTAAAAAGAGAAAAAATAACTGCCGGAGTCTTTATTTTATGGAAATGTTTTTAGCTGTTTTGCTTTTTGTGATAGGACTTGTCCTTATAATCAAGGGCGGAGACTTTTTTGTTGACGCCGCAAGCTGGATCGCGGAAGTATCTGGCATACCTAACTTTATAATAGGCGCGACGATAGTGAGCCTTGCTACGACGCTGCCGGAACTTCTCGTATCTATAATGGCGACTGCGGGCGGACAGACGGGTATTGCCGTCGGAAATGCCGTCGGCTCGGTTACCGCCAATACGTCGCTTATACTTGCGATATCGCTGGTGTTTGCTCCATGTGTCGTTTCAAGGAAGCAGTTTGGACTAAAAGGCTTTCTTATGATCCTTTCGTCCGTGCTTCTCTTCGTTCTTTCCCTTTCGGGACATCTAAAACTTTTGCCGTCTCTTCTTCTTTTTATAGTGCTCGGTGTTTTTGTTTATGAAAATATCGCGTCTGCAAAAAAAGAGGGCGGGAATGTCGAAAGACGACGCATAGAGAACAAAAAAGAAATTGTTGTCAATATACTTAAATTTATATTCGGTGCCGCCGGTATCGTTGTAGGTGCAAGACTCCTTGTGGATAACGGTACGGTAATAGCGGAAAAGCTCGGCGTCCCGGATTCCATCATAGGCGTCACCATGATAGCAATAGGTACTTCTCTTCCGGAGCTTACAACGGCTATCATCGCCCTTGTAAAGAAGAAGGGAAATCTTTCCCTCGGAAATATAATCGGCGCGAATATAATAGATATGACGTTGATTCTTCCTATCTGTTCTGCCGTTTCCGGCGGAACTCTCGTGGTTTCAAATCAGGCGTTGAGACTCGATATGCCCGTGTGCATATTGGCGGGACTTGTCGCGATCGTTCCTACTTTTATTTTCGGAAAAACAAAGAGATATCAGGGAATTGCGCTTCTTGTTATTTATGCGGCGTATATAGTGCTGCTCATGAAATATTTTATTTAATGTAAAACGGAGAAAAAAATGAGGATAACGAAAAAGATCTTTGCATTGATACTTGTCGTTTTTATGGTGGCGGGTTCGCTTGTTTCGTGTCAGAAAAAACCCGATTCATCAAGAACGCTTTACGCTGTTTATGACGGCAGTAAATTTATTTACGCCGACGATACGGATTTTATGGATTTTCTCTGGACAAACATATACAGCTTTGCTATCGAAAACGGCGGCAGACAACTGACATCGGAAGAATATTCTTCTATGATAACACGTTCCATAAAGAGCACTCTTGTTATGAGAACGCTTGAAAAACGCTTGAAAAAAGCGGGTTATTCGGTTGATGAGGACAAGATAAGACTTGCGGCTGTTTCCGACGCGGAGAATTTCGAGAAAAATTATGAGGGCGGATATGAAAAATTCCTCTCTGAATGGAATCTTTCGAAAAATGCGCTTTTCATGGTAAATAAATATCAGGCGATGATCGATCTTGCCGCAGAAAAGCTTTCTGATTACAAACCCGCGACGGACGAAGAAGCTAACAGTTATTACCTTGATAATTCGATAAATTATTATGAACCTCCGGCATATCAGCTTTACAGTCTTGTGCTCCAAGTATCCGATCCTTCCGATTCCGCGAAAAAGGCAGAAGTTCTTTCCGATGCCAAGGCTTATATAGAGCGCCTTCGCGCAGGTGAATCGTGGGATAAGGTAAAAGAATCCGCTTTTATAAAATATAATGAAGAAAACGGCTGTCCTTATTCCTATTTCCTTACGGGAAAAGAGAGCGTGTCTCTTCTTGATTTCAAGAAGATCGAGGACCTTGATGCGGAAATAGCAAAGATAGACGCCGATTTTAAAGAGAAAAATAAAGTTTCGTTTAAAGAAATGTTCCCCGACGGATTTTATGAATACGCAGAGAAGAATTCGCTGAAAAAAGATTCCGCAGAATGGAATAAAGCGTTTGAGATATTCTTTAATTATTCCGCCGCCGTTTATCTGGCACAGTATAATTATATTATAGGTAATTCTTTTAAAGAGGGAGAGACGTATAGCGAACCTCTTTATCATGACGGATTCGGCTGTTATGTCATATTTACTTTTGATAAAATAAAGGAAGAGGCTTCGTTTACATCTTTTGAAGATGTGAAAAAGGATATTATCGAGAAGCTTAATAAGGATAAACTTAACGCTGCCGCAGATAAATATATAGAGGACCTTTGTAAGGAACTCGAACTTGTACTCAATTATTAACACACCTTTCTTTCGGAGAAAGGTGTGCCAAAGAACTTTGCTCAAAAACACCACTTAATTTTGGCGAAAGCTTTTGAGATTCCAAAGGACTTTTTACGAAAAGTCCTTTGGTCGTACTCCCCTCGTTCATTTTCTTCTCAAAGCCCGAAGTTCCTCTTTCTGCTCATCGGAAACCCTGAAACTTTCGGAAGCCTTCTGTATCGTTTTATTATGAACCCATTTATCAAGCCTGTTATCTTTTATATAGGGAAACGTCTCATCGTATCTTTTTGCAAGGGCTGTCGCAAAATACCATGCTATCATCATATTCACATAATATTCCTCGCTTTTAACAGCGGCGACATCGGAAAGTTTTTCCCCGTCAAAATACTCACCGTCGAGAAAATATCTCATAGACATTCCTATGCCGTATCTTACGGTATAAGGATGAGAGGAGCGGAGCCATTCGAGTATTTTACCGTAAAGAATATCCTTGTTTTTTGCAAAAATTTTCGGAGAAAATGTGTCGCATACAGCCCAATTATTTATATACGGCAAAAACTTTTCGGTATCGGCGAGAGTTTTTTCAAAATTTTTCCCTTCCGCAACAATAAATCCGTGAAGAAGATCTTCTTCATGATAAAAATGAGGAAGATCCGAAAGAAATGCTTCCGCGTCCTCATTTTTTACAATAGATTTTGCAAGCTTCTTTATATCGGGCATTCTTACGCCGATAACCTTCTCGGGATCAACATTCGGTATAAGTTTTGAATTAAAATCCTTATATTTGCTGTCTGCAAGAGAAAATAGCCTCTCCCTTACACTTTCGCAAATTTTCTCCATAAAAATCCTCCTCAAACCCAAAACGACCGGGATATCATTCACGGTCGTTTTTGTGATTTTATTTTAATACTGCTTTTAAAAGATATAAAATATCATTTCTTATTTTCGGGATTTTCCTCTTCTGCATTTCCGTCGTCGCTCTTTTCGGAAGAAGAAAGTTCTTCCACCTTGGAGTGCAACGCATCAAGAGCCATCAGTTCTATCTCATTTGCCGCTTTTTCGGTATTACCACGGCGTTTTTTCATAACAAATCCGTTTGCGATCTTCTGCATATGCGCATTTCTCTTTGTCATTGCAATAAACACAACTACGCAGAATGCAAATGCTCCGATAGCCCCGACCATAAGATCGTACATCGTATCCTTGTTTCCGATATCGATATACCCGGGCAGAGTCAGAGCCTCACGCTCGCCATTAAAGTTTATAATTATGCTCTCTATATTGTTTACCACGACGGGCTTGGGATTTTTGGCGCCTCCCGCAATTTTCGAAGCAAAGGAAGATACAAAATAATCCGCCTGCATATCCGTCGTTCCCGAAAATTTGTCTACGGCAAACTCAAAAAATTCCCACAGAGTTTCTATCGACAGCGCAAAGCAAAACGCAAACGCCACCATAAAAATAGGAGAAAGATTTGCAACGGCTATCTTGCGCTTATTAAGAAAATCTATAAGCGCAAGACCTATCGACGCTATCATAAAACCGCTCGTCGTATGAACAATTTTATCCCATAGCGGATATTGAGCATAGAAATGTCCGAGTTCCCCGCCGAGGATAGACATAAAAGTAAATATCACTATCGAAATTTCGAGAATATTCGGAAGTTCTATATTGAACTTTTTGTCTATAAAAACAGGCAAGAGAAACACAAGAAGCGCAAGACCGCATTGGAATGCGGTAAGGTAATCTCTGTTCATGACGGCTGTTACCGCCGCAAGTATGAAGATCAAACGAATCAAAACATAGATTACTATATTTACTTTACTTATCTTTTTCTGGCTTTTTTCCGTGTCATTTAATATAATATTCTCTGTTTTTCTTCTCTTTTTTCCCATTCTTGCCTCCAAGTAAAAAAGATTATCAGTCTATTGCCGTTCTGTCTATGCTCTGTCCCGCAAGGACTTTTGCAGTGTCGGAGAAGAGCTTCTCTATGGATGTTTTTCTTATAACGGAAGCAAAACCGTCATTTTCGCTCGTAACGGAGCTTATAAGCGTTCTTGTTCCGTCGGCTTCTATGCGGTAAACGCTCTCCGTCACTGTGGGAACGACCATCATATATGCCTGGCTCAACGTCTTTGTAACGGTGCCGTCGGCGTTCTTCACTTCGTTGTACATATTATAGATTTCGTATCCGTACTTACTTACAGTATACTCCGCCGTAGCGTTACTTATGTTAAGAAATACGGGAATAAGTTTTCCGTCTTCATATTTGTAGTTTCTCGGCTTCATTTCGCCGTCCGCGGTATCTTCCGCTTTCACAAAATACTTTCCGGACTTTTCATCGTAGTAAGCATTCTCATACGTGAGCTCATATCCGTTAGGAGATATTCCTTTGAGATTGTTTACCAAAACATATCCGCCGTCGTATTCCACAGTTACATATCTCTTGTTTTCGATAACTCTCTGGTCGTTTTCGTACTTGTAATACTGTTCGGAACGGTCTCTCAAAACAGTCTGCGCCTCTATTGTATAGACAGGTTTTTCACCCTCTTCAAGTTTCTTTAAATTCTCGGATGTGTCAAGCGTTCTTGTTATAAGGACATAGTAAAGGTCCCTGAAATTTTCAAACGGACCTTCGAATGTCTTCTGAATGCCGTTATCCGTAAACTGCACATCGTAAACAAGGCTCTTTCCGTCATTTCCGGTAAGAGGTCTGTTTCCGATGGCATTTGTAACATCGACATGATAAGTGTACGCCGTACCTGTAAGGGAAAATCTGACGTCGGTCTTGCCGTCAGACGAAAGAAGCGAAAAGTAATCAAGCGAGCCTATTGCAGAGAAGAAAATTCTTGCATCCGTATATTTCATCGACGCCCACGATATAAAATCGAAATTTTCCGGTCTTACAAGCGCTATAACGTCATATTCCGGTACATATACATAGTAGCAATATGTTCCGTCCGAAAGGAGTTTTCTTTCGCTGAAATAAAGTTTATTCTCGTAGTCGTTCTTATTGGAACCGTCAAGACATTTATAATACAAAACCGCGTAGTTTTTGTCTTCACCCGATTCAAGCCTTGCGCGGTCGAGATCGAGTCCGTACTCCTCATAGACTTCCGGGCTGTATATCTTGTCGCCCATAGTGACGATTAGCTCTGCCTGTATATTGGCAAGATATGCGAGAACGCTGTCATAGAAATTGTCCTCATTCAGCATGTACCCCGCGGGATATATGAGCTTATATGTGCTCATTCCCGTATCGGAGACGCCCTCGTTCGCCTTTATATTTATAACGACATCTCTTTTACCGTCGATAATACGGTCTATACGGAATTCTTTTGTGGAATATATTCCCGTGCCGACATTGTCTCCGAGCTGCAAAGATACGATAGCGGTATCACCGGAAAGAAGCGTTTTTGATGTCGTTGCTTCGAGAATATATATGATATAATATTCGCTTACCGTGCCGTCTTCGTTCTCTACTACATTCCTTCTTGTCTCATCGTCAAGCATGGCGTAGTATCCGTTTCCTGCGGGAAGCGCATTTCCTATCATCAAACGGTACGATGTTCCGTTATCGAGAGTAACACGTGTCCAGGACGGATCGGATTCTTCGTCAAGACCGTATTTTTTAAGGTCTTCTTTTGTTGCATATTCGTCCGCGCGATAGTGCGTTTTGTCCGCGGAAACCGCAAGCGGCTGTCCCGCGGAGGTTACAACGCCGGCAACAGACGCGGCGTCGAGCACAACCTTGCCGCCGCCTTCGAGCTTATAGTCTCTTCCGCCGTTGTTTGCGGTATAAGCGTTCAAAGTGTATATGCCGTGTTCGTTTTTGACTTCTATTTTGGAAATCTCTTTTCTCTCATGCGGGGTTACGATACAAAGCTGACCGTATTTGTCTATCGCTTCCCCGTCATAGAGGTATGTGAGATTATTTGTACTCTTCTTCAAAAGAGGATATATTGCGAAGTAAAATATCAAAAACAGGACGAGAAGACACGCCGCAATGATGATAAAGATGTACTGTTTTTGAAGCGTGGTCTTTTCGACGTGCGCCGTTGCAACATTTTCCTTTGTGGAATTTCTTTTCATGAGTGGCGTCTCCTTATCCATACGATCACGCCCGCAGCTATAAGAGCAAGAGGTATTACGGCTACGCAGACAACAGTCCATGTATTCGTCTGCGCCGTTGTAACCGTAAGCGCATTGTCGTCAAAAGGCTTGTATTTTATATTTTCGAATGTGATACTTCCGCTCCACATACGTTCGAGCAAGTAATAAATGAGCGTTTTGTTGGCATTTGAAGTATCGAGATTTTTATTTACAAAGTCGGACGAACCGAGGCAGACGACAAAATGCGTTGTAGCCGTCTCTTCGTTTACGTCCCCGATTATCGTCGTTATAGTGGCAAGACCTGCGTCTTCCGCCCCTTGTGCTTCCCCGTCTATCTTAGCCGTGGAATAAGGCGCAAGAAGGACCGCGGAATGCGCTTTACCGTTTGCGGGAACTATTATTTTGGAATCTTCATAAACGTTTATTGCTCTCGGGGAAGTGAAAAGCGTAGGTGTCGGATTGCTCGAACCGACTATTCTGTCTATGACCTGTTTTGAAACGCTGTCCTTCGTAAGAGAGTAATCCGCAAGGACTTTTATAGCTCCCGATCCCGCAACAGAGTGCTCGTCGTCGGTTACGGCGCCTCCGATGCCGACGCCCCATTCGCTCATGAGATCGTTGAGCGCGGGAAGCGATGTCGTGGAAGAATCGACAGTCACAATTACATTTCCGTAGCTTGCGCCTGCAAAGCTTCTTATCTTTTTAACTTCGCTTACGCCGTTTTCATCGGAATAAAGGTCGGATTTCGGAAGATTTATAAATACAAGGCTTCCGTAGGATATCTGAGACGGAAAATCTTCGCTTAAAAGATTTATCGTCTTTACGGAAAATCCCGCGTCCTCAAAAAGGGCTTTCCAGTCGGCAGCTTCTTCGAGAGAGGGCTCTCCGTGTCCTTGGAGATAATATACAACGGGGGCTGTCTCATCATTTACCTTTCCCGTAAGCTGTGCCACGGCGGAAAGAAACGTCGTTTCCGCGTTGTATCCTATAAGCTTTGTCGAATCGGAATTTGCGGCATAGAACGCCTGTATCGAATATTTTTTGTATCCGAGCTCGCTCTTAGAATTGTGGTCCTTGTCGGCAATTTCGATTATAACATCGGTAATAGCAGGCGTATCGACCGTCGTCTTCATATAATGCTCTTTTACAAAATCAGGCGATTGCGTGGAATTTATAGATACAAGCTCTATATTATCGTATTCCGAAACGATCTGCTTTATCGTGCGGTAAACATAGAGAGTTGACGTATCGTAATTTCTGAAAGAGTCCTCATCCATAAGAAGCACTATATTCAGATAAATATCATCGTCGGGATCTTCGTTTTTGTTTGCGGAAAGCATATTGTCAAGCTCTTTTCTGAAAGAGTCCGATATAGAATAAAGCGACGAACCCGTAAGATCTGTATACCACGAAAAAGTAGATCCGAGAGATGTTATTATAACATTGAGAATTATGACCGCCACAACGACAACGGCGGTAAAAGCCACGGCAACACCGCCGTATTTGAGATTTCTTTTATTAAAATTAACTTTTTTCATATTCCGCTTCCTCCATATAAAATCAAGACCAGCGACGCTTTTCAAGCGCTCTTACCGTAAGGAAGAGGAACACACCGCTTATCGATACATAATACAAGAACGACGGCCAATCGAACACGCCGGACGCAAAATACGCATATCTCGATGTTACGGAGAATCCGGAAAGGACCGTGCGAAGAAATTCGTTGTTGATGTAATTGTTAAGGTTGCTTATAAGAACAAGAAGGATTATAAAAGCCATAGTGCCGAAAGCGGCTATGAACTGATTTTCCGTGAGAGATGAAACAAATATACCTATCGATATAAATGCGGAACCCACCAGAAGCGTAGCAAGAACACAGCTGAAATAGATTGATGCGTTGGGATTTCCGTAAAGGGAGAGAGGAATGAAGTATATAATAGAAGCGACTATAAACGTTCCGCCGAAAACGCTGAGCGCGGCAAGAAATTTCGATATTACAATGCCGGAAAGCGAAACGGGACCCGTCAGAAGAAGCTGCTCTGTTTTAAGCTTTCTCTCTTCACTCATAAGCTTCATGGTAAGAAGCGGTATTATAGCTATGAAAAGTATGATTATCATCTGAAAATACGTGGCATAGTTGCTGGACGCCCCTCTTTGAAGCGTATAAGACATAAAGAACCATGCGCTGACAGCCATAAGAAGCGCCGAGAAAATATACCCTATCGGCGTCGTGAAATATGCGCGCATTTCGCGCTTGTATATTGCAATCATTGTTTTTTGTTTCCTCCGTAGGTCTTTTCGCTGTCGTCAACGACAGATATAAATATGTCTTCAAGGTTGGCTCCCGGAAATTCGAGAGCGAGTATCGGCCATGAATTTTTAGAGAGCATATAGAAAAGCGGTTTTCTTATATCGACGTTGTTCTGGCTTTCTATATAGTAAGTAGCCGAACCGTCGCCGTGCTCTGCCGAAAGAGCGGCATAAACTATTCCGGTAATGCGCTTTATCTCCGGAAGGATCTTTGACGAAGGACCGTCTATCCTTACCGATATACGGCGGTTTCCGCGAAGCTCCTTGTCGATATTTCCCGTGCGTTCGTCCGCGACTATCTTGCCGTCGTTTATTATGAGTATTCTGTCGCATATCGTCTTTACTTCGGAAAGTATATGCGTGCTGAGAATTACCGTATGGTCGCGTCCGAGCTCTTTTATAAGGTTTCGTATATCGATTATCTGCTTGGGGTCAAGACCGTTTGTCGGTTCGTCAAAGATTATTACTTCGGGATTTCCGACAATGGCGCCCGCTATTCCGACACGCTGTTTGTATCCCTTTGAAAGGTTGCGTATCATTCTCTTTTCCGCATTTTCGAGTTTTACGACTTTGAGTATCTCTTTTATATGTTCTTTTCTGTTGAGCTTGCATCTTCTCAGATCATATATAAAGTTCAGATATTCGCTTACCGTCATATCGAGATAGAGCGGCGGCTGTTCCGGAAGAAAGCCTATCTTCTTTTTGACCTCGGTCGGATGCTCCAATATATCGAGCCCGTCCACCATTGCTTTGCCGGAAGTCGAAGAAAGGTAACCTGTAAGAATATTGAGCGTCGTCGTCTTTCCGGCGCCGTTCGGTCCGAGAAAACCTACGATCTCTCCTTTCTCCACTTCAAAGCTTATGTCGTTTACGGCATATCTTTCTCCGTATTTTTTAACGAGATGTTCTACTTTTATCATTCAGCGGGAGCCTCCCAATTTTTAATTTCTTTTTTATTTTTACTCTATAAGAGATAGTGCGCCTTCTATATTTTTTATATCGACGGACGAAAAAGAACCGCCGAATTCGCCGTCTACCGTAAACGCAGTCTCCTCTTCAAATTCGAATTTTATCGAAGAAGCGCGGAATTTTACGACCTGTTTCGTGTTTGCCGAAGGATTTATAAGCCCGACGAGCGCCGCAGAAAGTTCCGACGACGAGAAAGGATATTTCACAAGAGTTATTTCAAGTTCCCCGTCACGCAAAAATTCCTCGCCTTCCGAGCCGTAAAAAACGATACCGCCTATCGTTTTGGAATTTGACGCCATTCCGTAGATATATTCCCCGGAAACTCTTTCTCCGTCAAGCTCATACGTCATTTTTATCGGTTTGAGCTTCAATATCCTTGTCGCCGCCTCGGCGACATAAGCGATCTTGCCGAAAGTCTCCTTGCTCTTCTGAGACGTGAGGTATGCCACATCGGTAAATGCACCGAAAGCCGCAACATAGGAGAAAAATCTTCCGTTAAGAGAGCCGACATCGCACTTTTTCGGTTCGCCGCCGGCAATTTTTTCAAGAGCCATCTTTATGTTTTTCGGTATTCCGTGACTTGTGGCAAAATCGTTTACCGTTCCCGTCGGAACATATCCGAGATCAATATCCGTCCCGGAAAGAAGGATTCCGCCTATCGCTTCATTCAAAGACCCGTCTCCGCCCACGACGACCATAGCCTCGTACTCGCCCGAATACCCGCTCGCAATATTCAATATGTCTCCCTGCTTTTTTGAGAAATATACGGTCACAAAATCGTATTTTTTTGAAAGCATGGACACCATATCCGCGACCCAACGGACGGCAATTCCGTCGCCCGACTTGGGATTCACAATCAAAAGAACTCTTTTAGCCATAAACATCCACCTTTAAGACAAATTAAAAGTAAATTTTGCTTTCTTACAGTCCCCGTAAAGATCAAATCACAAACCGACGAAGAAGGGGCGGAGCACGCATAAACAAATTTCAAATGCAATTCTTATCTACAAAAAAAGATGAATCAAATAACATACTTTTCTTGAAAGAAAAGTATGCAAAAAAACTTTACAACAATATAATCTTCTGAAATATACAAAAAAACGGACGCTTTTATAAAGCTTTTGAAGTTTATCTGATTCGGGTTTAGGGCGAAAAACCCCGACTCATAAGCGCCGCTTTTTGCCGAAATTATATAAAATTATTTGTAATGTAACATATTTATTATAAAACAAAACGCGCACTTTGTCTATACTTCTCACCGCATTATGGAATAAACAAATCATTTTTTACAAAAATTCCATATTTATATCGTCGTTTATTAAATAAATCACCGTTTCGGATTGATATAATACAATAAACCAGATAAGATGATTTTATCACAAAACGATACCGTTTTCAACAAATTATTCCCATATAAAACCGCCGTTCTTCAACGGGAATACTCCTCCTGCAATTATTTTTCATAAAATTTAAAAACAATATGGAAAAAACATTATCCGGGTGTTAAAATAATAATATAATTACAAATTCAAAAAGTGTTTATTGCAAACACATTACAGAAAAGGAGAAAAACATGAAATTTTCCGAAATAGTTTACACGCGCCCCGATGTCGCCGCCGTATGCGAAAAAGCGGCAGCTCTCACGGAAAAACTGAAAAACGCAAAAAGTTCGGAAGAACAAATCGAAATATTCGAAGAATTCGAAAAAATATCCTCCGCATTCTCCACAAGCGCTACCGTTGCGTCCATACGGCACACGATAGACACAAGAGATAAGTTTTATGAAGAGGAAAATGACTTTTTCGACAACAATTCCCCGCTGATACAGGAAAAAGCGCAGGAATTCATGAATACGCTGCTCGATTCCCCGTTCAGAAAAGAGCTTGAAGAAAAATACGGTACTCTTCTTTTCAAAAACATGGAGATTGCCAAAAAGACGTTCTCTCCCGAAATAATACCGCTTTTGCAAAAAGAAAACGCGCTTACTTCGGAATATCAAAAACTTTACGCGACGACCACAGCGGAAATAGACGGCAAAACGCTTCCGATAACAAAGCTTTCTCCATACAAGCAAAATCCCGACAGAAACATAAGAAAAAAAGCATATATCGCAGAAGGAGAAGCTTTCGATTCCAAAAGAGAGGATCTCGACAGGATATATTCGGAGCTTATAAGCGTCAGAACTGAAATCGCGCACGCGCTCGGATACAAAAACTATGTAGAGCTCGGATACGACAGACTCGGCAGAAACTGTTACGACAGCAAAAAAGTTTCCGCTTTCCGCGACCAGATAGCGTCCGACATGGTGCCGATCGTCGCCGATATAAAGAAGGATCAGGAAAAGAGGATCGGCGTCGACAAACTGAAATTTTATGATGACATCTTTATGTTTACGGACGGCAACCCCGCTCCTCACGGCACAAGCGAAGATATATTAAACGCCGGCAAAGAAATGTATCATAATCTTTCCGACGAAACAAAAGAATTTATCGATTTTATGTATGACGGAGAATTTTTCGACGTTCTCGCCAAGGAAGGAAAAGCCCCCGGCGGATACTGCACGGAGATAAGCGATTACAAAGCGCCGTTCGTCTTCTCCAATTTCAACGGAACAAGCGGAGACGTAGATGTTCTCACTCACGAAATGGGACACGCATTTGCGGGATACCGCGCGATGCGTCAGAACATAATAGCCGAACTCCAAAACCCGACAATGGAAACCTGCGAATGCCATTCCATGTCGATGGAATTTTTGACCGCACCTTATCATCACCTGTTTTTCGGAGATGATACCGCAAAATACGAACTTTCTCACGCAGAAGATTCCGCAATATTTATCCCTTACGGCTGCATGGTCGACGAATTTCAGCATATAATGTATGAAAATCCGACGCTCACCCCCGAGGAAAGAAACAAAACATGGCTGGAACTTGAAAATAAATACCGCCCGTATATCGATTTCGATTCACTTCCTTTCTATTCCCGCGGCGCAGGCTGGCAAAGACAACTGCACATCTATATGTATCCGTTCTACTATATAGATTACTGCATGGCGCAGACGATAGCATTCGAGTTCTATCTCCTCTCCATAAAGGACCGTGAAAAAGCATGGGAAAAATATCTCCGCTTCGTCGACAAAGCCGGAAAAGAAACGTTCGAGGAAATCGTAAAGTATTCCGGACTTATTCTTCCTTACGAAGACGGGGCAATCGCGAAAATATGCGGAGAGCTTCTCTCGGAAATAAAGAAACTCCGCTCAGACCTACTTTTCTTATAAGAAAAGTAGGCAAAAGAACACACCTTTCTTTCGTAGAAAGGTGTGCCAAAGAACTTCGCACCAACACACAACTCTATTCTGGTGAAGCTTTTGAAGTTCCAAGAAACTTTTCTCGAAAAGTTTCTTGGGTCAGGGTTTGGGGCGGATAGCCCCAACTGATAATGCACGCAAAAAACGCGGCAATGCCGCGTTTTTTATTTTTTCGTAATATGTTGGAACTGCCGTTCCAAACCTTGCTTCAAGGGGCTTTTTTCAAAAAGCCCCTTGAAAATCCGCAAAAACTTTCCATCAAACACCCCGATTCATTTTGGCAAAAACTTTTGAGATTCCAAAGGACAGCTCCAACCGACAACGCATCCAAAAAGAAAAACGTCTTGAAACAAGACGTTTTTCTTTTTTATGAAGAAGATGGAAATTTTGCAAAATTGAAATTTCGGGCAACAAGCGCCCCAATATGTCCGTTTATTTTTCTCTCGAATCTATCTCGCTCACGCGAAGATCCACATTTTTTTTGAAATTCACGAGTTTTCTTGTATATTCCTCGTCCATATATTGGCTCGTTATTATAAAATCGGCGGTCGAGCGGTTGTTAGCTATCGGAATATCATAGACCTGTGCTATGCGGAGAAGAGCCTTTACATCAGGGTCGTGCGGCTGCGCTTCGAGCGGATCGGAAAAGAATATAACAAGGTCTATCTTTCCGTCGACTATCCTTGCGCCTATCTGCTGGTCTCCTCCGAGCGGACCGCTGTTGAATCCGCGTACAGGAAGTCCCGTTTTGTCCGCCACGAGCTTTGCCGTAGTGCCGGTTCCGCAGAGAAAATGATGTTCAAGTATGCTTTTGTTTTTTATGCACCAATCTATCATATCCTTTTTCTTGTTGTCATGCGCTATAAGCGCGATATTCTTTTGCGCCGAAAGAGTACACTCTACGTATTCGTTTTCAAACATTTATTACCTCCGTTAATGCCTTAAAATACTGATATATATGTAAAAAAGCGACATTCTACAAGGAATGCCGCCCCATTGCGTCTTTTTTGAAATTTTAAGCGGCTTTACCGTATTGTACCTGCCTTTTTTATTTTATCATAATAAATTCCTCTTTTCAATTATGTATTTTCATAAAATTGAGCAAAACGGTGCTCATTATATTAAACAATATAACCACTGCGAACATCGCAAACCTTTAAAACGGACAAAAGAAGACACGCACCGTCTGTTTTTATAAAACACAAAAATTTAAAATCCATTTAAAAATAAATTAACCGTCGCATAACAGGAAGTATAAATTCCAATAATAAAATAAAAATGAAAACAGATATCGGAAGGAGTACGTAATGAAAAATATTTATATAGTAACGGGAGCAAACGGATTTTTAGGTAATAACATAGTAAGAAAACTGATCGAAAAACACGCGGAAGTGCGTGCTCTTGTACTTCCGAACGAAGAACCGCGCGCGCTGAAAGATCTCGACTGCAAAATATACAGAGCAGACGTAACAAAAAAAGAAACTCTTAAAGAAATCTTCGAAGCCGAAAATGACGCTCACCTCATTGTAATACACTGCGCCGCGATCGTATATATAAAATCAAAATATTCCAAAGCCGTTGAAGACGTAAACATCGGGGGCACTGTCAATATCGCAGAAAAATGTTTGGAGAAAAACGCAAGGCTTGTATATGTAAACAGCGTGCATTCCATTCCCGAAAAGCCGAACAACGAAATTATAACCGAGATAAAACATTTCAACAAAGACGATGTGACAGGCGAATACGCAAAAAGTAAAGCGGAAGCCGCGGAATATGTTTTGAACGCGGTAAAAGAAAAAGGACTTGACGCGGTGGTTTTGCATCCGTCGGGAATAATCGGACCGGGAGATTTCGGAAGAAGTCATCTGACACAGATGATAACAGACTATGCAAACGGAAGACTCTCCGCATGCGTGCGCGGAGGATACGATTTCGTAGACGTAAGAGATGTGGCAGACGGAGTTATAAGCGCGTGCGAAAAAGGAAAGAGCGGAGAATGTTATATACTTTCAAACAAATATATTTCCGTAAAGGAATTGCTTGACGACATTTCCGTTGCGGCAAATGTAAAAAAAATAAAGACCGTTCTTCCCATGTGGTTTGCAAAAGTAACGGCTCCTCTTTCGGAGATGTACTATAAAATTCTAAAACAGCCGCCGCTCTATACGAAATATTCGCTCTATACGCTAACGGCAAATGCCAATTTTTCGAATGAAAAAGCAAAAAGAGAACTCGGCTTCTCAACCAGAAATATAATGGACACCCTGCGTGACACGGTATCGTGGCTGAGGGAAAAAGGAAGAATAAAAGCTTGAAAAATGCAAAATCTTTCGCCAAAATATAGTAATGTGTTTGAGGGAAGTTTTTGCGGATTTTTAAGGGGCTTTTTTCAAAAAGCCTCTTGAAGCAAGGTTTGGAACGCAGTTCCAACATATTCTTCCAATATAAAAAGCACGGCAACGCCGTGCTTTTTGTGTGTATTATCAGTTGGGGCGTCTGCCCCAAACCCGGACACAAGAAACTTTTCGAGAAAAGTTTCTTGGAACTTCAAAAGCTTCACCAAAATAAAGTGGTGTGTTTGAGGGAAGTTCTTTGGCTTACCTTTCTTTCAAGAAAGGTAAGCGGCAGATAAAGAAAGCTCTTTCGCTTTCCTCTTTTAAAGGAGAAAAATCAAGATCGGCACATTCGCAAAGTATGGAAAATCCCGCTTTTTCCGCGGCTTTTCTGACAGTTTTGAGAGAATACATTCTCTGTCTTTGCTCTTCGTCTTCCCTGCGGTACTTTTTTCCGTCTCTTATAAAAAAAGTAAGATAAAAATCGCATATGCCACTCTTTTCGTTCAGATAATTTTCCCATGTCATAAAGACATCGTCGTTTTCATAAACGAAAGCGTTGCCGGCGAGCACATTTTTATATTTATACGGCGTTGCAACGTCAAAAACAAAAACAGAGCCTTCTTTTATATTTGATCTTATGCGGTAAAACGCCGCTTCCATATCCGATACCGTCAAAAGATAATTTATACAATCGAAAGAGCATATCGCAGCGTCCGCGGAAAATCCGAGGTCGAAATAACGCATGTCCGTTCCCATAAAACGAACGGACGCGCCGCTTTCTTCCGCTTTTTTCGCCGCGAGAGAAAGCATTTCTTCGCTCGAATCTATCCCTGTCATGTCATATCCGCGTGCGGAAAGAGGAATAGTTATGTTTCCCGTTCCGCAACCAACATCGACTATTTTTTTTACTTCGGAAGCAGAAAAGCGGCGGAAACATTCCTCGTAAAAATCACACCACTTTGAATAGTCCGTCTCCGACATAAAAGCATCGTAAAAAAGAGACAGAGACGAATACTGAGTGTTCATTCTTTGCCGACCCCCAATATATCTAGCGCGCGGGCATACCCGCCCTCTCCGTCGCGGAGCGCGCTGTTGACTCTCGTTATCGTCGTCGTGCTCAGTCCCGTTTTTTCTACGATAGAAGCATACTTTTCGCCCTCGCGTATAAGACAAGCCGCCTGAAAGCGTCTGGTCATTTCGCGGAGTTCTGTTTTCGTACAGAGATCTCCGAAAAAGTTCTTGCAATCATCTATATTTTCAAGAGAAAGTATCGCGCGAAAAAGCTTTTCCGTATTTTCGTCGTTTAAATTCTTTGCCATATCTGTCTCCGTTTCTGTTTTATTTTTAAATTAACAAGAGGATATATATCCAATCATTTTCCCGCAAAAGGCGGCGCATATAAGCGCAATGAAAGAATATTTTTATCAATCGCAAAAAGCGTAAAATATATTCGCTTTTCCGCCGATCATTTAAGAAAACAGCGTTTCTCCGTTTTCCGTGTAAACCGCGACACGGCAGACCGTCTCTTCCACACCGTCAAAGACCTCCGGTATTTTCTTTATAAGTGTTTCGCTTATAAAGCGCGGATTCACAAAAGAATTTTCTCCGCAGGAAAGCTTCACGCTGACTTTTAAAGTACCGTCCCCGCAGAGCTCTGCGCCGACATCGCGTATACCGGAAGAAATATCCACGCTTTTCGCGTCACCGCTCTTTGTTTTCTTCTCTACGATTATGGAGTCCGCAGTAAGCACGCTTTTAACTCGCGCTAAAATATCGTCCGTAATATTTTCCACATAATATTTTATCTCGTAAAGTCCCCATTTTATATCGGAAAAACGCGTTTCGGGAACATAGCACGAAAGCGCCGCGAGCCCTTTCGGAAACGCGGAATTCAGTCTTTCGACTATTTCGTTTTCCGGCACTTCTTCAACAAGCTTGAAATCCATAAATTCCGTAAGGCTGGAAACGCCTACGGAAAGAGGGGGCGAAAAAACTATCCTCGGATGCGGATTGAAGCCCTCCGAATACCAGACCGGGAGCTTCGAACGGACTATGACCTCCTGCATCGTGCGATTCAGATCAAGATGAGAAATAAATTTCAGACTTCCCGTCTTTGTAAATTTGACGCGCACGCTCTTCTGCGGCTTCGGTCCTTTATTCATGCTTTCGGGCACCATCTTGTATCTCCTCCAAGTTTATTTGCGCCGCAGCCGCTGCACTGCATACGGCAGTTCGGTGTTGTCTTTCCTTCATATGCTCTGTGGCGTTCGCGGAGAAGGAATTCTTTTGTAACGCCTATATCTATACTGTCCCACGGAAGTATCTCTTCCTCTCCGAATTCCCTGTTCGCATAGAACGAAGGGTCTATTCCGCAGGATTTGAAAACGTCCATCCATTTGTCGTAATCGAAAAATTCTTCCCAGCCGTCAAGGCGCATTCCGCGTTTGTTTGCCTCTATGAGAGCGCGGGAGAGCTTTCTGTCTCCGCGGGCAAACACCGCCTCTATCCTGCTCACCTTTGCGTCGTGATAATTATATCTTATCTTTCTGTTTGTTATATGGTCAAGAAGATATTTCTGCTTTTCGCAGAGCGTGTCCATATCGCACTGCGCCTCCCACTGGAAAGGAGTAAACGGTTTCGGAATGAAGCACGCCGCGGAAATTGTGACCTGCGGCGCCTTTTTCGGTCTGTTCGGAGTTGCGTAAAATTCGTCTATTACACTCTGCGCAAGCTCGTTTATGCCTTCCAGGTCCTCGTTTGTCTCGGTGGGAAGTCCCTGCATAAAATAGAGCTTTACCTGAGATTTTCCCGCTTCGAAAGCGACGCGGCACGCACGGAGAAGATCCGCTTTTTCCACATTCTTGTTTATAACATCGCGAAGTCTCTGCGTTCCCGCCTCAGGCGCAAACGTAAGCCCGCCCGTTCTGACGGTAGATATCTTGTCCATAAGCTCTTTTGTAAAGCTGTCCACACGAAGAGACGGAAGAGAAAGAGATATCTTTCTTTTATCTGTCCATTTTAACATCATGTCGGTAAGTCCGTCAATACAGGAATAATCACTTATGGAAAGAGACGAAAGCGTTATCTCGTTGTATCCCGTAGCGTCCGCGAGAGTTTTTGCCTGTTCGTTTAATACTTCCGGAGATTTTTCTCTTACGGGGCGGAAAACCATTCCCGCCTGGCAAAAACGGCACCCGCGTATACATCCGCGGTATACTTCAAGCACTATCCTGTCCTGTACCGTCTGAATAAACGGCATTACAAGATTTTTCGGAAACGGCGCTTTGTTCATGTCCTTAACAATTCTCTTTTTCACTTTTGCGGGAACGTCGGGATATTTAGGGGTAAAGCTTTTTATCGTCCCGTCCTCTTTGTATTCCACATCGTAAAGGGACGGCACATACATGCTCTCTATATGGGAGACTTCGCGAAGGAAAGCTTCGCGCGAAAATCCCATAGCCTTGTGTTTTTTGTAGACCTCCATAAGATCGGGCATTTCTTCTTCTCCCTCTCCTATAAGGCATATATCGGCAAAGTCGGCGACAGGTTCGCTGTTGTACGTGCAGGGACCGCCGAAAACGACTATCGGATCGTCGTTTTTTCTGTCCTTTGATTCAAGCGGAATTCCCGACATCGACAGCATATTCAGCATATTTGTGTAGCAAAGCTCATATTGAAGAGAAAAGCCCACAAAATCAAATTCGGCAAGCGGCGTCCCGCTTTCAAGAGTGCATACGGGAAGAGAGTGCTCGCGCATTTTTTCTTCCATATCCGCCCACGGCGCATATGCGCGCTCACACCACGTGTCCTCCCTGTCGTTAAGTATGGAATAGAGTATGCGTATTCCGAGATTGGACATGCCTATCTCATATGTATCGGGAAAGCAGAAAGCGAATCTTATATCCACTTTTGCGGGGTCCTTTACGACCTCGCCCCATTCTCCGCCGATATATCTGCCCGGCTTTTCGACACTTTTAAGTATACTTTCGGGAATTTTCAAATTTTTAACGTCCTTTCAAGGTGGTATTTTTTATTCTGCATACCGCGTGCATTTTGCAGTAGCGGCAGGGATCTTCTTCTTTGTTGGGTCTTGCGTCAGCGACTCCGTTGCGAAGCGAATCCGACGCTGCCATAACAGAGGAAACGACCGCATTTTTAAGCTCTTCAAACTGTTCCGCGGCAAAAAGATTTCCGCTCTTCTTGCCGTTTTTGCTCTCTTTTACGGGAATGAATCTTCCGGAAAGAGACGGCTCCATGGCGCGCAACACATTGTCGTCGTCAAGGAATAGCCCCGAGTTTTTACATGATTCTTTCTTTTCGGATGCCTCTCCCATGTTCACGTTTTCGGGAGAAGTATTTATCGAAACATACATGACGCCCGCGGGAATAACTTCCCCGCCGTATCTCTTCTTCCCGTTTTCGCAAACGGAAAAAAGATAAAGAAGCATTTGAAGGTCCAGCCCCGCTTCTATATTTTTCAGTTCAAAACGTTTGTTTCCGGTTTTGTAATCGGCGACGCGGATATATATTTTTCCGCTGCCGTCGTCGTATGCGTCCACTCTGTCTATTTTGCCGGAGAGCGCCACTCCCCCGTTTTCGTTTTCGAGAGAAAGAGGGGAAACATCGCCCGTTTTACCTATTATAAGCTCAAAATCCTTCGGAGTAAAGCGGCTTTCGCGAAATTCATCGCGTATTCCGAAAACAAATTTTTCGCAGGCGCGGCTTATATAGTCTGTAAGGCGCGAAATTCTTATAGAAATATCGTCGTAATTTTCGCGGAAAAGGCTTTCCGTGTATTCGCGGCAGACGCTTTTTATTTTCAAAGAAAGTTCTTCGTCCGTAGCGTCGGGAAAATCTACGGCGTACTTCGCCGTGATTTCAAGTATTTTATGTATCAGATTTCCCTTATTTAAGCTCTCGAATTTTGCGGGGGCGCTGTCTTTGAGGCGAAGCTCGTATTCGCAAAAATAAGAGAAACCGCAAAGCGTGTATCTTTCAAGCTTTGAATAGCTCGTCTTTATATCCTTCGGGAAAAGCTCTTCTGCCGATTCTTTCGAAAGACGGCATTTCTCCGCCGAAAGAGGAAGCGTTATATACAGTAGCTTATCCGAATACTCCTCTTTTGAAGAGTAATAATCTTTAAGGGCGCGGCTCACAGGACCTTCCTTTTCGGTGACATATTCAAAAGAAGCGCCCGGGCGTTCCAGAAGATCTGTTTTTTTCGTATCTTCAAACCGCTCTTCTTTTATATGCGGAAATATTCGTTTTATTTCGAGTGCACCTGTGGAAAGCGCCGTTTTTTCCCCCGAAAGAGTAAAATACGGATAACTTATTATAACGTCCTTCGACGCGGAACACACAGCCGAGTAGAAAAAGTACATCTCGTCGCAAAGCCTTGTCTGCATATCGGAGAAGATCTCTATCCCGCAGGACGATAAAAGCTCTATCTCCTTTTCGGAAAAGA
Organism: uncultured Eubacteriales bacterium; assembly: GCA_900544985.1. Lineage (GTDB taxonomy): Bacteria > Bacillota > Clostridia > Oscillospirales > CAG-272 > UMGS731. The sequence continues at coordinate 3,370 of UQXK01000016.1, read as the reverse complement.
GTCCGTCGTCCGAAACTCCCGCGGGAAATCCGCCGTCGTAAGCACCCATTATATACGCCGTCTTTATATCATGCATTCCGCCTGCCGATACTTCGAAAACAGTCACCTCGTCAAGAGACGTCGGTATTTTTCCTATATCCGTTTCGGATATGACAAGAGAGAACAAAGCGATGAATTCCCCTATTCCGACCTCGGTATCCCCCGAAGCGGAGACAAGAGCGTCGAGCGAATCGCAGAAAACGGAAAAGAGCTGCCCCATTTCCTCGGAGAGCATACGCTCCCCTCTTTTTTCCGCCTCCATGCCGTCCTTTTTTATTTTTTCGGGAGCTCCCGAATCTACCGCAAAAGAATATATCTTTTCGCAATAATATCTGACGGAATGAAGCCCCGAAAGCTCTTCTTTTAACAAAACAAGCGGGCGGATAACTTTTTTTCTTATCTCGGAAAGTTTTATGAGCTTCCTCTCGCCCTCCTCCGTAAGAATTTCCCTGTATCCGTCGGGATTCATATTCCAATCGTATTCGTCCGAAAAGCGGGAGCCGTTTATACTCCATTTTCTTACATAATTTTCAAAAAGATTTATATCATCGGCATCGATCCCCGCAAAATCCGTTTTTATATAGGATATTACAAGATCGCGCAAAAATCCGCGCTCCGCGATATACAGAGCGGACATGATATACTTTATAAACGCGCGCTCTTTTATATCCGTCCTTGACGATATGAAGTACGGAATGGAATATTTCCGCATCATCGCGTCGATAATGCCCGTGTATTCGGAAATATTCCTTACGATAATTCCGAAATCGCGGTATCTAGCGCCGCCCCTTATTTTTTTGCATATATCAAGGCATATAGCTTCCGATTCCGCAAACGCGTCCGACGCGCCGATTATTCTTATATGCTCTGTTTCATCGTTGTAAACGGCAAGAACGCCGTCGGGTTCGGAATAAAGGTTCGAAGACAGAAAAGAAAGCTCCGTATTTTCCGCTCTTTTTCCCGCCGCAAGAAAAACGTCTTCCCCGATTTCCGTCTTTACATCACTTGCCGCTGCGCGGAGCTTTTTATCCGTATTGGAAACACTTGAAAAGCACGGTATATTTTCGTCTTCATACGGTATATACGGAAGAGCTATGTACACATTTTCAGCGCCGCGCATTACCATTTTAAGCGCCTTTATCTGCTCTTTCGAAAAAGACGTAAAAGAATCTATATAAACGTCCGCCCCTTTGAAAAAATCGTTTTCGGAAAGCTTTTTGTTCATTTTCTCTATCATTCCGTCGGGGTCCTCGAATCTCGACGAAAGCTCCGCGTCAAACGCGGAAAATATAAACGAAAAGTCGGAAATCTTTTTGCCCGTCTCGTCGGGAACATCTTTAACCGCCGAGGAAAGCGCGTGCGGGCTCACCGCGTTTTTATGTAGCTCGGAGCGCATGGCGACAAGCTTTTTTGCCGTGGAAACATCTCCGCCGGGCACGCCTTTATATGAAAGAAGCATATCCGAAACCGCGCGGAAAGTATTGTACATCATGACGGTCTTTGCGCCGCGCGAAATATAGTTTTCGCATATTCCGCCGTATTTTCTGAAAACGAAGTTGCATAAACGCGAAAACGTGACGACATCGATATCCCCGGCATTATCGGCTTTCGCAAAGAGGTTCTCGGCTGTTACCGCCTCTCTGTCCGGGACTATAACATATATATGCTTGCCGCGCGGTGTTGCCGACGCTTTTTCATATATAAAAGAGCTTTTGCCGCTGCCCGTTCTTCCGTATATAAAATGGACCATCCCTATCTCCTTTCCGCAAATATCAATATATCTTTACAATGTCTTTATGATTTCTTTTTGCCGCGTGCGAAATAAATCCGAAATAAAAGCTTGTATGAATAAAACAGATATTCTCATCTGTTTTTTTCATCATCGAAAATCCACAGGACGAAAAATAAGGCGTGACTATAAACACCTTTCCGCGCGCGGAAAGCTCATTTGCCGTACCGTGAAAAAAATCTCCCCTTTTCTTTTTTCTCGCATAAAGAAAATACATTCTCTGCCCGTCCGATTCCGCAAGGAGCTTTTTTCTCGCGTTTCTGTAAGAGAAAAAAGAAAATATCCCGAATACGGCGGAAAGAAGCAGAGCCGACGGAAGTATCACAAGGACAGAGCCGAATGTTATTATCGCCTGGAACGACGTCCCGAAAATAGCGAGGATTATAAGAAAATTCTTCCACAGACGCGAAGCAAAAAGGTATTTCCGTATCGCAAAAAACGTCCTGTCGTATAATTTATATATAAAAGTAAGCTTGAATTTACGTATGATATATCCGAAATAGCCGCGCGAAGAATCTATATCGTCGGAGGTAAGAAAAAGCTCTTCATCGCGTTTTATATCCTTTCTCTCCGATGGAGAAAGCAAAGATATCCTGTGCGAAAGATATTCGTTCTCGCGCCTTAGTTTTCCAACCTCGCGTTTTGCGTATGAAAGCTCTTTTTTCAGCGTCTTTATCTGCTCTTCTTTTGCATATTCCGAGCTTTCTCTTTTCGTCATTTTGCGCGGTCCTCCGTGTTTACCGAGTATATCATGCCGAATATACGGCAATATATGTTTATTTATCCGCGTCTTTTGCTTCTTGTATACTTTTTTCTTCGAAAAGTTTTAAATTTCTCACTATTGTCTTTCTTCCGCGCCATGAAAACGCGCGAAGATTAAATTCCGACTTTTCCATTTCCTCTATTTCTTTCGAGGACGGAGAAATCATTCTGTCCTCTCTGAAAAATTTTATCGGCGTCGATATTTTTCTTTCGACGGCTTTTTTCGTATACGGACAGACAAGAGAGCATATATCGCACCCCCACGAATAGCCGTGGCGGAGAATAAAATCCTCTTCTTCCTTCGTAAACTCCCCTTTTCTCTGCGTCAGAGCGGAAAGACAGCCAAAGCCCTCCGACATGGGACAACTTTTTTTGCACGCACCGCAGTGAAGGCACCCTTCGACCTTATATTCTTCTTTCTTTTGAAAACCGAGCTCCTCCACGGAACATTCCGTAAGAAGCTCCCCGATAAACACAAAAGAGCCGTATTTTTCATTTATTATAAGGAAATTGTCACCTATTATCCCAAGCCCCGCCTTTGCCGCGGCGCCCACCTCGCTTATCGCGGATTTATCCGCAAATCCGTAAAAACGCGCGCCGTAGTGCTCTTCGAGAAGCGGTATGTTTTTTTTATAGAATTCATCGAAAAATATATGATAATCCTTGGCTCTCGCATATACCGAAATACCTCTTTCAACGCCGTCGTCAACATAGTACGGCACAAGAAAAAGCACGGCGCTTTTTATCTTCTCTTTTTCGATACCGCGGCGGGAAAGAAGC
>UQXK01000015.1 GCA_900544985.1 uncultured Eubacteriales bacterium | reverse complement strand
CGATTTATTTGCTTCTTCTATTCATGATTTGTTGCACTTCTCTTGACAATTCATCGTATTGTCAGTTGGGGCTTTCGCCCCAAACCCGAATCAAAGAAACTTTTCGAGAAAAGTTTCTTTGAAAACTTCAAAAGCTTTTGCTAAAATAAATTGGTGTATTCGGTGCGAAGTTCTTTTGCCTACTTTTCTTAGGGGGAAAAGTAGGTTAGCCGTTGAGTTTTACAAATCTTTCTACAACGTCTTCAAGTTCCAGTTTTTCATATCCCGTGATATATGTTGCAACAGTGTTGTTGAATCTGTTGTACCAATGTTCGGGAATCTTGTCAAATCCTATGCATGCACCGACGATAGAGCCGACGGTCGCACCCGTGCAGTCGTTGTCAAGACCGATAGCTATGCAGTTTCCGATGCATTTTGTGAAATCGGAACCGCCGAGCATGAGCGCGAATACGATAGCGCACATATTGTTTATCGTGTGTACGCGATGCATTCTTTCGAATTTTTTATCGAGCAGGTTGCGCGCTCTTATGTAGTTTGTTACCTCTTTTTCGCAGGAGAATGCCCATTCGAGAGCCTGATAAAGTTCGCTCTCTTTCGGAATCTGTTTCATGCCTTCCTTTATTGCGTCAAGGGGAGTTTCAGCCGTGAAAGCGGCGGCAACGGCAGCGGCGCAGAACATTTCGCCGTATATTCCGTTTTTGCGGTGTGTAAGGTATGCGTCGTTGTAAGAGAGCTTTGCAGCGGCTTCCGGGTTTCCTGCTTCCGCATATCCGAAAGCGTCGGCACGGATAGCGGCACCGATAAGTTCAACGTAGTTGTTGAAGTTTGCGGCGCATTCGGGTCTTGTTCCGGCGCGGAGCTGTTGAAGTGCTTCGTCTTCTGCCGTGCAAGCGTAGGGAAGGACATCAAGCCAGAGTTTGGCAACGTCATCTACTGTGTAATTTTTGCCGTATTTTTCAAGAAGGAGCATGTTGAGGATCGTATACGTGATATCGTCGTCGACAGGGACTTTGTCGAGATTGTCGCGCATATACTCTGTTCTCTTGTTTACTTTGTAGTGGATCGCATCGGGATTATCTGTACCGGTCCAGAAATCCTCCGGCGGATATTTCATTCCGCAATCGATAGCGAGAGCCTGCATTTTGTCCATGGGATAAAGTTCTACCGGAATTCCGAGAACGCATCCCGCGAATCTGCCCATAAGGGCGCCTTTCATGCGGTTATAAAGCTCATTTGGTTTTTTTGCGGCTGCATCTGCGCCTTCCGGACGCAAAGCAAGAATTTCTTCAAGCTTGTCGGGCTGAGCCGCGTCGATATTGTTGTACATAAATTTTCTCCGTAAAAATAATATTTCGGTTACCCGATTGTTAGAATATAATATATCATAAAGAGACGGAAAAATCTATATATTTTTTATTATTTTTGAAATTTATTGTTTTGACTGTGTTGTTTTGATTTTAAAACGTGAAAATGATTTATATAAAGACGTCAATACCGTTTTGGTGTATGAAACAGCCTTTTTGAAAAAATAAAGCCGCATGAAATTCATGCGGCTTTAAAGATTATTTCATGAGTTCGCAGACCATATTGCTGAGTTCCGTGGGATTTTCCGCGGGAAGTCCGCTTATAAGTCTTGCCATGGTGTAGAGTATCTTTGAATATTCTGCCACTTTGTCTTTGTCTCCATTCGCGAAAAGTGTTTTCAGCGATTCGGCAACGGGGTGGGAGTCGTTTATTTCAAGTATAGTTTCGGCTTTCGGGGCATCGTCGCTTCCGGGCATCTGACTTAAAACTTTTTCCATTTCCGTGGAAATGCCGCCTTCGCTCGAAAGACATACGGGGTGATCTTTAAGCGTATTTGTAAATCTTACGGAAGAGAGCGTCGTTTTTCCGATACTGTCTTTCATGAATTTGAAGAGTTCTTCGTTTTTCTCGTTTTCCTCTTTTATCTGCTTTTTCTCTTCTTCCGTGGAGATATCGAGCTTTTCGTCGCAGACGTTTATAAACGATTTTTTGTCGTACTCACCGAGAGTTCTGAGCGCGAATTCGTCTACATTTTCGGTGAGATACAAAACTTCGTATCCTTTTCCTTTTACGGCTTCCGTCTTCGGAAGCATATCTATAAGATCTATCGAATCTCCGCAGGCGTAGTAGATATTTTTCTGATCTTCTTTCATTCTTGAAACATACTCTTTGAGCGTGACATATTTCTTTTCGAAAGAGGATTTGAACATCAAAAGATCGGAAAGCTCGTCTTTATGCATACCGAAATCCGCATAGATACCGTATTTCAACTGAGATCCGAATTCTTTATAAAATCCTTCGTATTTCTCTCTGTCGCTTTCGATGAGTTTTATAAGTTCATTTTTTATCTTCTTTTCTATTGATTTTGCGATGGCTTTGAGCTGATAGTCGTGTTGGAGCGTTTCACGGGAAATATTGAGCGAAAAGTCCTCGCTGTCTACAAGACCGCGTACAAAGCTGAAATAGTCGGGAAGAAGTTCGGGGCATTTTTCCATTATCATTACGCCGTTTGAGTAGAGCTGCAAGCCTTTTTCGTAATCTTTCGAGTAGTAGTTATAAGGAGCTTTTTTAGGTATGAACAAAAGTGTTTCGTAAGATACCGTGCCTTCCGATTTTGAGCGTATCACTTTTGCGGGAGCTTCGAAATCATAAAATTTGTCGCGGTAGAAGTCGGCGTATTCCTCTTCCGTTACTTCGTCCGAACTTCTGTGCCATATCGGAACCATGCTGTTGAGCGTATCTATTTCGGTATATGTTTCGTATTTTGGCTCTTTGCTTTCCTTGTCGTCGTCGCTCTTTACTTCGCGGCTCTTTTCCACTGCCATTTTTATGGGGTAGCGTATATAGTCGGAATATTTCTTTACAAGTTCGCGTATGCGGTATTCGTCGAGAAATTCTCCGTATTTTTCTTCTTCCGTATCGGGTTTTATATGAAGAAGTATTTCCGTTCCTATATTTTCATAATCGCACGGCTCTATTGTATATCCGTCGGCGCCTTCCGACTCCCATTTATATGCTGTATCGGAGGAAAGTGAGCGGCTTCTTACCGTGATCTTATCGCTTGCCATGAAAGCGGAGTAGAAGCCTACGCCGAACTGACCGATTATTCCCAGATCGTTTTCCTTTCCGTTTTCGTTTTTGAAATCGAGAGAACCGCTTTTCGCTATTGTGCCGAGGTTGTTTTCGAGTTCTTCTTCCGTCATGCCGCAGCCGTTGTCGCGTATTGTGATGGTGCGCGCGTCTTTGTCTCTTTCGATCATTATTTCATACTTGTCGCGTTCAAGACCGAGCGTGCTGTCCGTCAGGGAACGAAAGTATCTTTTGTCTATTGCGTCGTTCGCATTCGATATAAGCTCGCGGAGAAATATCTCTTTGTGGGTGTAGATCGAATTTACCATCATGTCGAGCATTTTTTTAGATTCGGTTTTAAAAGCCTTTTTTTCCATAATATTATGCCTTCCTTTTTTATAATGTAAGCGTCGTAAGGGCGCATTTTTGACTTTGTCGTTGGTGTTTTTGTTTTGCTGTTTTACATAAAAATCTGTTTTCGCAAAATTGTGATGCCTGCAAGTGAATATCCGAAAACGCGGTGCTTGACAGGATAAAACAGATATTATAAAAATGTGTAAAATTCTCGCTATCTGAAAGAATTTATTTTAGAGAGTATGCGCATAAATTCCTTTGCGTCATCGTCACCGAGAAGCAGAAGCGTTTCCGCAATCTTTTCTCTTGCTTCGTTGCGTCTTTTTTCAATGAGCGATTTTCCGTCGTCCGTTATGAATACAATAACTTTGCGTTTATCGTATTCATCGGAGCGTCTTTCTATAAGCCTTTTTTGTTCGAGCGTTTTCAGCGCGTCGGCGGTTCTTCCGGACCCTATTCCCATGAGAGTACAAAGCTCTCCCGGCGAGAGATTTCCGCCGTTTTCGGTAAGAAAATAAAGAATGCCGGTCTCTCCTTTTGAAAATTCCGTGGGAACCTTTTGAAAAGGGAGACGTGCGCATGAAATTATCATATCCAAAAGTTCGGAAGAAAGATCGTTGTAATCCATACCCGCAGCCTCTTTACTCGCAAAATATCTCGTGATACGAGATATTTTATTACTTGCATGATAAAAAGTCAATAGGGGTAAAAAATATTTTAATTATTATTAACAATTTTGCGCAAAAGCGCTGTTTTGAATTTATGCATTTCATGTTGGAAAATAAAAAAGCAAGCCGTATACGACTCGCTTTTTCGTATTTTATTATATTGTATAATTTTCCGTGAGGCGGGGATATGTATCAAGCGTTAAACGGTGCTTAGAATCCCCTGCTAAACGTCTTTGGTGTAAAACTTGTTTGGCGGTGGTTGCGCTTGTCAAAGCGCGATCAAGTTTGCTTTTATGCTTTGCTCCGATTTTAATATCATGCGGTCACAAGGGAAGCGTCCGCAACGGAAAGCGGAAAATCCTCTTTTGCAATATTGAATCTTTCGATTACCGAAAGCGCATACTTCGCCTCTTCGCTGTGGGCAATTTCCATTTCTTTTGCCGCTTTTGCGACAAAATCGAGAGTGTCGCAATCTTCATCGGCGGATATAAACATTTTTGCGAATATATCGAGCACCACATAATATGGACGAAGCGCCTTTCCCGTTGTGTTTATATCTTTTATCGCAAAGAGCGACATATCTATAAATTTCTCTACCATTATATCCTGTTCGAGAGGAAGAAGCTCTTTAAAATATACGCCGTATTTTTCTTTAAGAGCAAGACTCTTTTTGAAATCTTTTTCGCGGAATATGTTCTGCATCTCTTTTACAAGACCGTATCTGTCCACATCAAGAGAGCCGAGTATAACTATTTCCCACGGCATAAAGTCGAAAATCCTCGTATATACGATATCTTCCGCGTATTCGCGGGGCAGGCGTCTTTTTGCTATCTCTTTGGTTTTGGGAAGGAGCTTGTCGCGCATATACCAGAATGTGTTTTTCGTCTGCCAGAAATCCTTTGCCTTTGCCATTTTGTTTATGCATGAAAGCTCATCGGGATTCGTTGTGGGAGGAGCAACAAAATAGTGATAAAGAACTTTTGATGTGCCGGCTATCTTTTTTGCATTTGCCATATTGGAAAGACAGAAAACGTCGTCTTCCGTAAAACTTATTTCTTCGTCGAATTTTTCAGTTATTATCTCTCTTTTGTAGAGTTTGTTCCACGGAACGACGCCTGCAAAAGTATTCTGATAAAATCTCCATATGTTTTTCTTATCCGTGAAATCGAGCACGCTGTCACCGAAGTAGTTCATTATACACGGGTGGTCATGGTTGCATACGACGATGTCCGCGCCTGTTTCCTCCATGAGAGAAACAGCTGTTTCGAACATATCAGGCTCTATATCGTCGTCTGCGTCCACAAACTGTATAAGGTCTCCCGTGGCTATTTCGAGCGCTTTATTTCTTGCGGAAGAAACCCCTTTGTGAGCCTTGTTTACGATTTTTATACGGTTGTCTTTTTGGGCATAAGAAGATACGATTTCAAGCGAATTATCTGTCGAACCGTCGTTTACGGCGATAAGTTCGAAATTTTTGTATGTTTGGGCAAGTATGCTGTTAAGGCAACGGTCGAGCGTTTTTCTGCTGTTGAAAAACGGAACGATAACGGATATTTTTTTCATATATGGACCTTTCGTATGTTTTGAAGATAATGTTTATTTCGCGTATGATAACTTTTTGCCGTAGACATTTTCATAAATGTTTTTGCAGGCTTCGAATGCGGAATTTTTTAAATATTCTATGTTTTCAGATTTTGAAAATTCTTCTTTCGGATAGACGGGCTCGCAGATGTGAAGATCAAAATAATATATCGGTATTCCTTCGCCGTCTTTCTTTCCGCTGTCTCTGTAAGTTATGAACTGCGGGACGACGGGAACGCCGTATTTTGCGGCGATGTAAAAAGCTCCGTCTTTGTACGGACGCGGTTTTTCATAATGCCACCACATAGAAGCCTCGGGGTAGACAAGAAGAAATGATTTTTTTACCTTTATTACATCTTCCACCATTTTGTTGAAGGCGACTGTGCCGTGCATCGTCGTGTTCATCGGGAGCATATCGCCCGCGCGCATCATTTCTCCGAGAAAGCCTTTCATATTGTTGAAAGGGGCGGCGACAACATATGTTTTGTGTCCTTTTGCTCCGTGTTTTACCGCAAGGCAATCGAATTTTGCCACATGATTGCACGTTAAAACGGCTGCCTTTAAACCTTTAAGGTTTTTTCTGCCGAAGACTCTCGTTTTTAAGCAACATTTGTTTTGATATACGGTGAACGGCTTTACGATAAATATCTTTTCAAAAAAGTATTTTATCTTTTCTTTTGCCGTGCGTTTATTCGGATAGTGATAATCCTCTGTCACGGGAATCGTGAGTTCTTTCGGAATCGGGTCGACGTGTTCGTCGAACTTTCCGTTTTTTTCACATTCCTCTATGGCAAGTAGAACTTCTTTTCTTGTCATCGATAAATCACCTTTTAGATTTTTTCTGTCTCATTTTCGAAAGATTTTGCAAGTGAGAGACATTCGTATATTACTTCGTCGAAATCGTAAGTTTTGTATTTTTCGTGTATTTTGTCTATATCCCACGGTTTTATATTCAGCGTGTGGAAATAAGGGAAGAGTCTGAGTGTTTTTGAAAAATGGCGTATGACTGTGCCTTTTTTCATTCTCCGCTGTTCGTTATAACAACGCGGGAAAAATCTTTTCTTTTTTGCGACGGAATTTATCGCGTCCTGGTCGGGAAAATGCGTCTTTTTTGTCGCGCAGAATTCTCTTACCTTTTTAAAAAATCCGGTTTCGCGTATTTTTTTTATGTCGAGAACGAGGACGCCGGAATTGATGTATCTGGGATTTATAAAAAATTTACCGAGGTAATCGCGCGTTCCCGCAAATTCGCATCCGCGAAGGTCGAAGTTGAAAAGCGGCGCGATATCGCCTTTTGCCGCGGTATCCGTATCAAGATAAATCACTCTGTCCGGAAAATCCGCTATCTTGTCGGAAAAGAGTCTCAAAAGAGAATATGGCGTGTAGAACGAGTCCATATTGGGGGATTCTTCCATTTCCGAAAGGAAAAGCTCCGTTGCGTCGTGAAGAGTGACGCGGCTTTCGCTGTTTTCGCGTTTTATAACCGTCTCTATATATTCCGCGGAGTCTTTGCTTAACGGAATAAACGACGGATTTTTATTTTGGAGATCCATCGTCATTATGTGAACGTCAAGGGGATCTTTTGTGTTTTTTGCAATCGAGACGACGGATATTAAAAGTCCTTTGAAAATTTTATTATTGCCGCAATATAAAAGGGAGATCAACTCTCTTCCTCCTTTTTGATATATTCTACAAATGTATAGTTATCTTCCGTGTAAGCTCTTGCGCACATTGCGTCATAAACTTTATTGCGCAGGGCTTTTTCTCTTGCTCTTGCGTTTTCCGCATCGCTGTAAAAAGGTCCGTCTATATATACGACTATTCTCGGTTTTCCTTTTTTTGATGAACGGTATGTCACGGTGAAAGCAAAAGCCGCTTTTCCGTCCTTGGCAGGGTAGCGGAAAGGTGTGGAAACAAACGGTCTTATCCCCGTGTAATACGGCCAAATGTGGGCTTCGGGGTAGACGACTATCGCGCATTTTTCTTTTGTTCTTTGTGCGACAGCCTTTTCGAAAGCGCCGAATCCCTTCAAATTTGTCGGAGTAGGCATTGCTCCGAGCATCATCATCAGCGTTCTTGTTCCGCGCAGAGCCACATTATCGGGAGATACAATGATGTGAGTTTTTTGGGGGAACGTTATTATATTGGGGATAAATCCGTCCCCCGGAATCTGCGTGTGATTCCCGTACATATAAAATCCGTCTTTTTTAAACGGTTTTAATTTCTCCCGCCCCTCGATTTTTATTCTGAATTTCAATTTGCAGAAGAAGTATGCGAAAGGCGTTACGAAAACGCGATAAACAATAAATGCGGCAATTTTATAAAAAATGTTTTTTCTTATATAAGGATAATTTCCGCCTATTTCGACTTTGGGTCTTTCTCCTACACCGGAAAAATCATCGTTTAACGGATCTGTATAATATACAACTCTTTTTTTCATTTTAAAGGTGATGCTCCTTTTTAATTTTTCCGACGTCAATATGTTACCATAAAATGAAAAAAATTCAAAGGACTTTTATAAGCACGGCTGTATAAAGATAAAAGAGCATGAGAAAAAGATTCTACATACATGAGAAACGCACTCTACAATTTGTGGAATTTGAGAATTTACGTATAAAATGTTGATTTTAGAGCAAAAAAGCGTTATAATTTTATCGATATGATAACAAAAGATGTAAAACCTATAATTGCAGAGAATCTTGTCATGCTCAGAAAGAAGAAAGGTATAACCCAGGCGGAGCTTGCCTCCCGTTTGGATTATTCCGATAAAGCGGTCTCGCGCTGGGAGCACGGAGATACTTTGCCAGATATCAATGTGCTTTGCGAACTGTGTGATTTCTACGGGGTAACGCTTGACTTTCTCGTTTCCAAGGGGGACGGACAATTAAAACAGAAAATACAAAGCAAGAAAATGATGATAAATAATATAGTTGTATGTTTGCTCGCCGTCGTAATCGTTTGGCTTGTCGCAACATCGCTGTTTATTTACGGAAATACAATACTCGGAAAAAATTTTTGGCGGGCATTTATATGGGCTATTCCGTTTTCGGCTCTTGCAATCCTTCGTATGGGCAGAGAATGGGTGCCGCTGCTCGTGAAAACGATAATATGGTCTGTTTTTCTATGGACTTTTATAACCGCGGTCGTACTGAGCTTTTTAAAGTACAATCTTTGGATGTTCTATGTTGTCGGCGCTCCCGCGCAGATCATAGTAATACTTATATATCTTCAAAGAATATCAAAATAAATAATTTTCAATTGATACAAATGTATAATATCATAAAATCCGTTTTATACATTTGAATAAAACTTTCTCGAACACAGAGGCTTGAACGATATGAATATCGTAACTGTAACAATAAATCCTGCTTTTGACGTACATTGCGGAATAGAATCTTTTCTGCCGGAACGCGAAAATCATATGCTTTCGTGTATTCGCGACGCCGGTGGAAAGGGAATAAATGTCGCCCGTGCACTGGCGGCGCAGGGCATGAAAAGCGATTCTTTTGTGATTCTCGGACGTCAGAACGCCGATGATTTTGAAAGCGAAATAAACAAAAGCGGTATAAATTATTTTCCTTTTTATGTGGAAGGAAGAATCAGAGAAAATATAACGATACATCCGCAAAACGGCAAAGAGACAAGAATAAGTTTTGACGATTTTGCCCCCGGAAAAGAAGCGGTCGGTGAAATTTTTGAAAGTGCTTCGGAAAAATGTTTTAAAGATACTCTTTTTGTTTTTGCGGGCAGACTTCCGGACGGAATCGACTCGGAATTTGTCATTCCTCTTCTTCATAATATAAAGAAGAGCGGCGCAAAACTTATAGTGGACAGCAGTTCTTTCACCCCGCAAGATATAGAAAAAATAAAGCCGTGGCTTATAAAACCGAATGACGAAGAGATTGTCGCTTTTTGCAAAGGTGAAGTAAACGGAGCGCATGACGCCGTTTCCGCTGCGAAAAAAATACGCGAAAGCGGAGTTGAAAATGTAATGGTCAGCCTAGGTTCGCTCGGAGCGGTGCTTTCGTGCGGTGACGGAGATTTTTATGCATCTGTTCCGAAAATAGACGCTCTTTCCACGATAGGCGCGGGGGACAGCAGTATTGCAGGGTTCCTGTTTGCCTTTGCGAGTGGGAAAAGTTTTTCCGAATGTCTTTTAAATGCTGTCTCATGCGGAACTGCCGCTTGCCTTACAGAGGGTACAAAACCGCCGCGCGCGGAGGATATAGCAAGATTGAAAAGCGAGATTTCCGTGATAAGATTATAAAATATATAAAAATTTCTTTCTGTGACAATAAAAAATTCGTTTTTTTGCGAAATATTTTATGGTCATTCATAAATGGAAGACAGATTATAAAAAAACATTTTATGACATATTATTTTGTTTTTGGAGGTGTTTTTATGTGTTATGGACCTGACCCGAACGCTGTTTTTCCGAATGAAAATATAAAAAGCGTTTGCTTTATAAAAAATACAATTACCCGTCCGAATATAATTGTCGGCGACTACACGTATTACAGCGATCCCGATTCGCCCGAGAAATTTCAGGACCATGTAACACATCACTATGATTTTAACGGTGACAAGCTAATAATCGGTAAGTTTTGCGCAATCGCAAAGGGCGTTGAATTTATTATGAACGGAGCAAACCACCGTATGTGCAGTGTTACGACATATCCGTTTAACATTATGGGACACGGTTGGGAAAAATGTGTGCCGAGTCTGATGAGCTTCCGCTTAAAGGCGATACGGTTATAGAAAATGACGTCTGGATAGGGCAGAACGTGACTTTTTTGCCGGGCGTACACGTAGGGGACGGCGCTATAATCGGCGCAAACTCGGTCGTTGCAAGAGATATCCCCGCTTATACGGTTGCTTGCGGAAATCCTTGCAGGGTTATTCGAAAGAGATTTGACGATGATATGATTGCATATTTGGAAGAGCTTAAATGGTGGGATTTTTCTCCCAAAAAAATATTCTCGAATCTTGAAATCCTTTGTTCGGGCGACATAGAAAAGATAAAAACCATAAAATAACAACGTACCTTTCTTGAAAGAAAGGTACGCCAAAGAACTTCACTCAAACCTACCTTTTCTGAAAGAAAAGTACGCCAAAGAACCTCATTTAAACATACTTTTCCCGAAAGAAATGTATGCAAAGAACGTCACTTAGACATATCCTTCTTAAAAGAAAGCCATACCAAAGAACTCTACATAAACACATCTTCCTGCGCAAAATGCGTGACAAATAATTTTATTCATGCGTATTTTCTGAAAGAATAAATTATCTTTCTTTCAAAAAGCGCAGAACACAAAAAATTTCGTATGATTTTTCGGCAAAGTTCTTTTGCCTGCTTTTCTGCAAAAGAAAAGCAGGACATTTGATTTTTCGAAAACAAAGATGATAGCCGAATTTTGTATTTTTGAAGCTTTTATAAATAATTATAAAATAAAAAAATATATCATGTGAGGTGCTTTATGAGAAAAAGCGGTATTCTTCTTCATATATCGTCTCTTCCTTCCGATTACGGTATAGGCACATTCGGTAGCGAGGCAAGGCGATTCTGCGATTTTTTGGAAAAATCCGGGCAGAGCCTGTGGCAGATACTTCCTCTGGGCGTAACCGGTTACGGAGATTCTCCATATCAGTCTTTTTCATCTTTTGCCGGAAATCCTTATTTTATAGACCCCGTTCTTTTGGAGGAACAGGGATATTTAAAAAAAGAAGAATATGAAAACACGGATTTCGGAGACGATGTTTCGAAGGTCGATTACGGAAAGCTCTACTCTTCGAGATACGGTATGCTTTTTTCGGCATATTCCCGTTTTGATAAGGAAGACGCCGAATATAAAAAATTCTGCGAAGAAAATTCTTTGTGGCTTGACGACTTTGCGCTTTTTATGGCGCTCAAAGACGAGAAAAACGGGAAATCCTGGCAGAGCTTTGACGAAGATATAAAAAGGCGTGAGGAAAAAGCGCTTCTTGCGGCAAAAAAACGCCTGAAAGAAAAAACGGATTTTTACAAGGTCATACAGTATTTTTTCTTTTCCCAATGGTTTTCTCTTAAAAAATATGCTAATGAAAAGGGAATAAAGATAATAGGCGACATACCGATATATGTTTCGCCCGACAGCGCCGACGTCTGGACATCTCCCGAAAATTTCGATCTCGATTCCTCTCTGCGCCCGTTGAACGTGGCAGGGTGTCCTCCCGATGCCTTTTCAGTCGACGGTCAGCTATGGGGAAATCCTCTGTATAATTGGAAGTACATGAAAAAAGACGGATATTCCTGGTGGCGCGCCCGTATGAAATTTGCGCTCAGTCTTTTTGACATTGTGAGAATAGACCATTTCCGCGGATTCGACGCCTTTTGGTCGATTCCTTACGGAAGCAAAACTGCCGCGTCGGGTAAATGGGTAAAGGGACCTGGAAACGACCTTTTTGCGGCTTTGAAAAAAGAGCTGGGAGAAATGCCGATAATAGCGGAAGATCTCGGTTTTATGACTGACAGCGTGAAAAAACTACTCAAAAAAACAGGATATCCCGGAATGAAAGTGCTGGAATTTGCATTTGATCCGAACGGAAACAGCGATTATCTACTTCATAATATAGAAAAAAATTCGGTTTCATATATAGGAACGCACGATAATTCTCCATTTTGCGCATGGCTTGCAAACACAGGCGAAAACGATAGGGAGTTTGCGGAAAAATATATGTGTCTTACCGACGCAGAGGGAAAGAATTGGGGCGCTATACGCACGCTGCTGTCCTCTCCTTCCGATACTGTTATAATTCAGATGCAGGATATACTCGGTCTTTCCGAGGAGGCGCGTATGAATACGCCTTCCGAAAGCGAGGGAAACTGGACCTGGCGCGTAAGAGGCGAATGCATAAACGACTGGCTTGCCGATATAATCCGAAAGAAAACATCGGTTTACCGCCGTATACCCATGGAAAACGGCAATGTTTGATTTATTGACTCTTTGTTAATAATTTGTTTAAACTGTGTTTTTTATGGCGTTGTAAGATAAAAAACAAAAATAAATACCGGAAGGGTAATGTTTAAGGATGAAGAAAAAAATGAATATTTTCGCACGTATTTTTGCTGTGTTGTTTACGGCGTTGTCGCTTACTTCCTGCGGAAAGGATATAGGTACTGTCGACGCGCTGAAAACGGAGCATTTTTCCGTAAGCGACGCAATGCTTTCCTATACGCTTTATGACACATATTATTACTATATAGACACATACGGCGACGAAGGTCTTATGGCTTATTTCGGGCTTGATACGACGAAATCGCTTAAAAAACAGGTATACGATGAAAAAGAGGGGACCACGTGGTTTGATGTTTTTCTGGATTTGTCGAATGACAGCTTTAAAACGGCGCTCACGCTTTGCGAGGCGGCTTATGACAACGGTATAGAGCTTTCGGATATAGATAAAAAATTTATCGATTATGAAATAAATCAGATAAAAGCGGCGGCAGAAGAGGGAAAAGTCGATTTTGACAAATATATCGTATCGCTTTACGGCAAGGGCGTAAAAGAAGAGGATGTAAGAAAATCTCTTGAAATATACCGTCTGGCAAACAAGCAATATTATGCTATATATGCGGAAAAAGACGCTACCGACGAGGAAATAGAAAAGTATGTTTCCGAAAACCCCGGGGATTTTAAGATACGCGACGTAAAGTATATAAAGATCACGCGTTCGGACGACAGCGATATTGAAGCGAAAATAAAGGAATATGTTGATAAACTCAAAGCTTCGGCAACTGTCGGTGACTTTGAAAAAACGGTAGATGAATTTCTTGAAACGGATTACTGCCTTACAAAAACAAATAAAATTTTGTCAAGAACATATGAATATTCAGACACCACGGAGCTTTACAAATGGATATTTAACGGAGAAACGGCTACGGGCGGAACTTATGTTTCAGAGTCGGACGGAGAATATACGGTATATATAGCGTCTTCCGATGTGTACATGGATACCGAGATAACAAGATCCATGTATCATATACTTTTCTCGGAAGATATATATGATTCCGATGAAAACTCAAAGCTTACTGCGGAAAATATCTATAAAACATGGCAGGAAGGCGACAAGAGCATTACATCGTTTATGGAACTTGCGTCAAAGTATACGACAGACTATGTAAGCGTTCCTGTCGGCGGATATTATCCGAACCTTGCAAAAGGCGACCTTGTAGATGAACTTAACGATTGGCTCTTCGATGAAGAACGCAAGGTAGGCGACACCGATATTATAAAAAGCGACGCGGGATATCATATCGTATATTACTCGGGTGAAGGTCTTGAAAAATGGAAAATGACGGCTTTTGAAGCGGTTAAGACCGATAAACTTCAAAAAGAAGTGACATCGCTTTCCGAAAAATACGAGGTTACCGTACTTTCCGAAAACTTTAAATATATAAAGGGCGTATAAGATGAATTCAAAAAAGCGAAGTGTGAAATATCATGCTTCGCTTTTTTGTTTTGGAAACCCAAAAAAATTTTTGCCAAAATAAAGCGGTGTTTTCGGTGTGAAAGTTTTTGCGGATTTTCAAGGGGCTTTTAGGAAAAGCCCCTTGAAGCGGAGGCTCGGAACGGCAGTTCCGACTGTTTATGATAATATAAAAAGCACGGCGTTGCCGTGCTTTTTGCGTGGGCATTGTCAGTTGGGGCGTCTGCCCCAAACCCTGACACAAAGGACTTTTCGTGAAAAGTCCTTTGGAATCTCAAAAGCTTTTGCCAAAATGAAGTGGTGATTTCGGTGCAAAGTTCTTTGGCACACCTTTCTTCGAAAGAAAGGTGTGTTTCCTGAAAGAAGGGCAAGCGGAGGAAAATATTGATTTGGGCTTTTTATTATGATATAATTTTTCAAATGATTTTGTTTTGGAGACATATATGTACGATGTTTTGATTGTGGGTGCTGGGCCTGCCGGAAGTACCGCCGCAAAGATACTTGCCGAAAGCGGATATAAAGTAATGCTCGCGGAAAAATTCAAAATGCCGCGATATAAATCATGTTCGGGACAGCTTATAAAAAAGAGTCTTGATTTGATAGTTAAATATTTCGGAGAGTCTGTTCCCAAAAGCGTCACATGCGCTCCTATGGAAAACAGAGGCATGATATTTACAAATGATACGGGTGAAACTTTTAAATTCGAACAAAAAGGGCTTAACGTTTGGCGCAGTTCTTTTGATATGTGGCTGGCAAAGAGCGCGGAGAAAAGCGGAGCCGTCGTTTGCGACTCTACCGATGTTGTGTCTCTGGAAGCGAGAAAAAACAACATCACGGCAACGCTGAAAGGCGAAAAAATATATAACGAAACCGCAAGATATGTTGTTGACTGCGAAGGCGCCGTTTGTTCTTTGAAGAGAAAGCTTTTAAAAAAAGATGAAGAGTACATATATACGTACCAAACATTCAATAACGGCAGTATCGATCTTGACCCGCATTATTTTTATGCTTATCTGCAACCGGAACTTTCCGAGTACGATGCGTGGTTTAACGTAAAGGACGGAAAAATTGTTTTGGGCGTGGCAGTAAAAGACAGGAGCAAAGTGGAATGCTACTATACCCGTTTTTTATCTTATATGAAAGAAAATCACAATTTGAAGATTTCGGAGACTTTGAACGGCGACAGATGGATAATGCCGTATATAAAGCCGGGATGTGCCATCGAACATGGTTTTGGAAATATTCTGTTTGCGGGAGAAGCGGCGGGATTTTTAAATCCGATGGGAGAGGGAATTTCTGCGGGAATAGAGAGCGGCGCTTTGGCGGCGCAGGCGATAATAAACAATTTTGAATATCCCGAAAAAGTTGCTTCCGAATACCGAAACAGTACAAAACAATTGCAAGAATATATGAAACGTCAGTGGAATTTTGTCTCTGAAATAAGCGGAACTTTCAAAAATATGAAAGTATGAAGCCGAGGGCGATATATAAAGGATTGCGGAAACTTCCGGGTACGCGAAAAAGCGTGCGCGGAAGTTTTTTCATATACTTTGATTTTTTTTGCCACTTGACTCAAAAAAACGACCGAGTATTGAAAACAGATTGAATAGGATATTTGTTTTATCTATAATGAGTATAGGAAGGCGGTGAGTAATATGCGATTTGAAATAAAAATAGACGCTTCTTATACAGAGCCGGAGATAGTTATTTTTACTTCCTCGGTGACAGAGGAGGTGGAGAACATAGTAAAGAGATTGTCCTATGATACTCCCAAAATAATAACGGGGATAAAAGACGGGAATATCGAAATTTTAAACGAAGACGATTTTATTAAAATATACTCTTTGAAGGGCAGAGTGTCGGCGGCGACTGAAAATGGCGAATATTCGCTCCGTATGCGTTTATACGAAATAGAAGAAAAGCTCTGTTCGGGGAATTTCGTAAGGATTTCGAATTCCGAAATAATAAACCTGAAAAAGGTGAAAAATTTCGATCTGAGTTTTACAGGTACTATTTTGGTTAGGCTGTCTGACGGAACGACTGCATATGTTTCAAGGCGATATGTTTCCAAAATCAAAAAAATTCTCGGTTTTTGAGGTGATATGTATGAAGAAAAAAATAATTTTGCGCGGCGCTGTCGGATTTCCGATAGGTGTTATGATAGGGTATTTTATAAGTATAATAATTTCTCTTGTTTACGCTGACGGATATTATTCTCCGTGTGTTCCGGCGCTTTCGGAATTTATGGGAAGCGAGATAGGCGCGGTTTTGCTTCAAGCGCTTTTATGCGGAATATTGGGCGTGGGATTTTCCGTAAGTTCTTTTATCTGGGAAATAGAGTCGTGGAGCTTATTAAAGCAGACGGCGGTACATTTTGCGGCGATATCTTTTATAATGTTTCCGATAGCTTATGTCACATACTGGATGGAGCACAGCTTAAAAGGATTTTTGAGCTATTTCGGCATTTTTGCGGTTATATTTGTTTTTATATGGATAGCGGAGTATATCATAGGCAGGATAATTGTAAAGAAAATGAACGGAAAATTGAAAAAAACTCAGGAAAATGATAAATAAAAAACAGATATTTATATAAATTTGTTGATTTTTTGTTTTTTCGGTGATAAAATAATTTGCAAGTGAGTTCGTGACCATCCTCACTATAAATAAAACTACGGAGATTTAATTGAATATGAAAAACAAAAAGCTTTTGTTTATCACCCATGCCGCGATAATTGCGGCGCTTTATGTCGTGCTGACATACTTTTCGGCGCTTCTCGGACTTGACAAAGGGGCGGTGCAGTTCCGTTTTTCGGAGATGCTCACAGTCCTGCCGTGCTTTACCCCCGCCGCGATACCCGGACTTTTTATAGGGTGTCTTATATCGAATATCATTAACGGTGCGGCGCTTTGGGATGTTGTGTTCGGAAGCCTTGCGACGCTTATAGGCGCTGTCGGAACGTATCTTTTAAGAAGATGGAAATGGCTTTCTCCGATACCGCCGATAGTTGCAAATACTCTTATCGTTCCTCCCGTCATAATCGCGGTATACGGAAGCGAACTTCCGTACATACTCGTTACTCTCGGTGTGTTTGCGGGCGAATTTGTCTGCTGCGGCATTCTCGGTTACATTCTTGTCGGAATAATGAAAAAATACGGAAATAAAATCTTAAAATAATAAAAGTAAGTCCTCTCCCGTAAAGTTGGTCCGCGCGGAGAGGACTTTTTTATAATAAAACAAAACTGATTATTGATTTAATGTGCATTTTGTTGTAAAATTTGATTATGGGAATTTTTTGCTTCGCCGTAAAATTTATTTTTGCGGCGATGTATAAAATATATTTTATTTAACAGAAATAAAATGGAGTTTATTTGACAACCTTATTATTGAATAATGCTCTGTTGTTTATATCAAATGTAAATGAAAATAAGGTTTTCTTAAAAAATCGGAGGAAAAGATGCTCGAACTAAAACATATATCATGGAGTCTTCCCGACGGCAAGGACATAATAAAAAATATAAGCGTGAAGATACCCGAGGGAAAGCTTGTTGTCATAACGGGTCCCAACGGCGGCGGCAAAACGAGCCTTGCGAAGATAATCGCGGGTATCGAAACGCCCACATCGGGAAGCATCATTGTAGACGGAGACGACATAACGTCTCTCGACATAACGGAAAGGGCAAAACGCGGTATAAGCTTTGCTTTCCAACAGCCTGTACGCTTTAAAGGCATAACGGTAAGGGATCTTCTCGAACTCTCGGCGGGACACACGCTTTCTCATCCGGAAATATGCGATCTTCTGGGCAAGGTAGGACTTTGCACGCGCGACTATATAGACAGAGAAGTGGATTCCTCTCTTTCGGGCGGAGAAATAAAGAGAATAGAGATAGCCACCGTCCTTGCGCGCGGAACGGCTTATTCCGTTTTCGATGAGCCGGAAGCGGGAATAGACCTTTGGAGCTTTACGGGGCTGATAAGTGTATTTGAGGAGCTTAAAGGAAAAAGCGACGCCACGCAGATAATTATTTCTCATCAGGAACGAATACTCAACATTGCCGACGAGATAATAGTTATCGCAAACGGTGCGATAAAGGATATGGGAGAAAGGGAAAAGATACTTCCTTCTCTTCTTGCAAGCGAAAAAGCTGCGGGATGTCCTGTCGAAAGGAGAAATGCGAGATGAACGATACCACAAAAGAACTCTTGAAAACCGTATCGGATTTTGACGGAGAATTCAAGGGAGCATATAATATACGCGAAAACGGGATGTGCGCCGGCAGACAGTCCACCGATCATATAAAGATAGAAGCAAAAAGCGACGCGCCCGGAATTGTAATAAACGTTTTGCCCGGAACGGTGGGGGAGACGGCATATATTCCCGCATGCGTTACGGTGGGCGGAATCGACGACATCGTATATAACGATTTTTATATAGGGGAAAATGCCGATGTCGTGATCGTCGCAGGCTGCGGCGTTCATTCCGACGGCGAGGGAGAGGCTAAGCACAACGGAATACACCGTTTCTTTATAGGAAAAGGCGCAAAGGTCCTCTACAAAGAAAAACATATAGGCACCGGCAAGGGAAACGGTGCAAAGAGAATAAATCCCGTCACGGAAGCGTATTTGGAGGACGGGGCAACGCTTACAATGGATACGATCCAGCTTTCAGGCGTTGATTCGACGGACAGAAAGACAAAAGCCACTCTTGCGGCGAACGCGAAAATGGTCGTCCGCGAGAGACTTCTTACCGACGGAGACGAGACGGCGAAAACGGATTTCGAGGTCGAACTTGTCGGCGAAAATTCGGGCGCCGATATAGTATCGCGTTCTGTCGCGAAGGGGAATTCGAAACAGGAGTATTCTTCCCGCATAATAGGCAAAAACGCCTGCACGGGACATTCCGAATGCGACGCGATACTTTCCGGTAACGGAAAAGTCTATGCTTCTCCGTCTCTTTCCGCAGAGCACGATGATGCGTCCCTTATCCACGAGGCGGCGATAGGAAAAATCGCGGGAGAGCAGATAATGAAATTGCGCACTCTCGGTCTTACCGAATCCGAAGCGGAAGAAAAAATAATAATGGGATTTTTGAAGTAATACACTCTTTTAATTTTCATAAAATTCATATTCGCTTCATACATGAAAACCGTGTCTGTGGTAATATAATATCATAAGAAAGATTTTTTCTTTAAATGAAAAGAGGCTTCCATAATGAAAAAACAACACGATTTTGTCTATGACGTCCGCGATATAATGACGATGAAGGATATAGTCGACGGCAGCGCACAGGAATATGCGGACAATACGGCTTTTCTTTGGCATACGAAAGAGGGAATAGCGGAGAAAACCTTTTCCGAGGTTTACAATGATATAAAAGCGCTTTCCGCTTATTTTAATTCTCTCGGACTTGAAAACAAAAAGATCGGTATAATAGCAAAAAATTCTTACCGTTGGGCGCTTACTTATCTTACAGTTACGGCGGGCGTCGGAATTGTCGTCCCTTTTGACCGTGAAATAAAGGAAGAAGAACTAAAATATCTTGCCGCAGATTCGGAAATAGCGGCAATAGCATATTCCGACGATTGCGCCGCAAAATGCGAAGCACTTCCCGAAAATATAATAAGACTTCCGATGTCGTCATATGACGAATTTACGGAACGCGGAAACGCGCTTCGCACGCTTGACGACAGGTCTTACGAAGAACACGAGATAGATCCGAACGCGCTCGGAATTCTTATATACACATCGGGCACTACGGGCGCGGCAAAAGGCGTTATGCTTTCGCAGTACAACATCTGCTCCGATATAATGCACGTTACAAGACGCGTGAGAATATACGAGACGGACCGCGTCCTCTCTGTTCTCCCGCTTCACCATACTTATGCTTGTATGGCGGATTTCCTTTCGATTTTTTATGCGGGCGCAAGTATCGCTTACAATGATTCTCTGAGGTATTTGCAGTCTGATTTTAAAGATTTTTCTCCGACGGTTCTTGTTGCGGTCCCCGTCGTTCTCGAAAAACTGCGAAACAAGATCCTTAAAAATTACGAAAAGATTTTTATGGGAAACACCGTTCTCGGTTTGCAGCGCACCTTTGCGAAAATGTTCGCCTCGAATAACGATAAACGCGCGAGAAAGATATTCTCGGCTGTAAGCTCCGCTTTTGGCGGCAGGCTTCGCGCGGTGCTCTGCGGCGCGGCTTCTCTTGCGCCCGAGGTTTTTGAAGATTATATGCGTTTCGGTATAACCGTATATGTCGGATACGGGCTCACGGAAACGGCGCCTGTCTGCATAATGCACAACGATTTTTATCAGTGCGCGGACGATATAGGTTATCCCATAACCGGCGTTAAAGTAAAAATTATAGACGAAAACAGCGAGGGGGTGGGAGAGCTTGCGGTAAAAGGCTCCAATGTCATGATCGGATATTATAAAAATCCCGAGGAAACGGCGCGTGTCATGCTCGACGGATATTTCCTTACGGGAGACCTTGCGAAAAAGAATCCGAACGGATCTTACAGTATAGTAGGCAGGCGCAAGAGCATGATCGTCACATCGAACGGAAAAAAGATTTTCCCCGAGGAGATAGAGTATTATCTGTCCGAGAGCAAGCTTGTTTCGGAATGTCTTGTCTTCGGAGAAGAGAAGGACGAAAAAATTGTAGTTGCGGCGTCTGTTTATCCCAACTATGAAGAGGTAAACGAAGTCCTTGCGGAAAAGGGAATAACGCCCGAGAGCGAAAACTACGACGAAGAAGTGAGAAAACTCATCTTGAATATAGTAAAGGGAGTAAACGCAAAGCTTCCCGCGTTCAAATCAGTTCATTCTCTTAAAATCCGCAAAAAGGATTTTGTAAAGACCACTACACGCAAGGTTAAAAGATATTTGAAAGAAAATCTTTCCGAGGAAGAGGAAAATTCCGAAGAAACAAATAATTCAGAAAAGGAGTGAAAATGAGTATGCAAAACAATGAGAATGTAGAAAAAAATATCGCCGAGATCAAAAAAAGCGAAGCGAAAAAACGTAAAAAAATGAGATTTCTCGCTTCCGTCGGACTTGTTACGATCCTCAGCGGAATAATCTGCCTTATGAATCTTTTCCGCAAATCTTTCACACAGCTGTTCTGGGAAAACGACGAAGACGACGACTGGGATATATCCGAGGATAACGAAATTTAAAGAATAAAAACGCTATGTTTTGTGCGTTTCACATGATAAAAAGCAAGGATCATACAGACAGTCCTTGCTTTTTTATTTGACTTTGATATAATGTAACTGCAAGAAACAGTAATTTTTGCTTTTCTTGCAGTTGCATATCGCGGAGGAAAATATGGATAAGGAAGATATACAATTTGAATTGCTGACAAAATCTAATATAGAATGGGTAAGAAAAATCCGCAGAGAAGATATCAGCGAAGATTTTGTTGATAGTGTGGATACTATAATGGAACTTACACAGTATGGCATTGAGCATAATTGTCTTGGACATACATATGCGATAAAATATAAAGATATCTATATCGGAGTTATCCTTCTCGGCGAAGCGATTCCGTGGGAAACGGACCCCGATGAAATGAAAAAGATACCGTTTTATCGGCTTATGGGATTTGTAATCGACAACCGATATCGCGGTCAGGGCATAGGCGCGTATGTTTTGGAAAGTGTTATCGATATGTGCTATCGCGAATTTGGCGTGCGTCCCATTGCGCTTGGTTGCCATAAAGACAATCACAAAGCCGAAAAATTCTATATACGTAATGGCTTTGAGAAAACCGATGTGATGGAAAATAACGATTACTATTATCTGAGATATCCGTGTGTATAACATTGCCGTAAATACCACGCCCAAGAAGGTAGCAGATTCAACACTTGACGTTTAAAGGTGGTTGTAATTCAACCCACTTAACGTCTTTGGGGCAAAGTTCCTTAAAGCAACTTTAATCGTTGTATCGTGATAAGGTGAACTTTAATGTTTTGCTACGATTTGAACGGTGATTTTTTGATCTATATTTTTGTTTGCAAAAGAAAATTTTTTGAACCTCTTTGCTTTTTATATATATTTGTATCAAAAATATTTTTAGATGTTGAAAAAAAAGCTGTTTTGTGATACTATATAAAAAATAATAAATGATCTAAGGACACAAATATGAGAATCGTTGTAAAAATAGGTACATCAACGCTTGCATATCCTACATACAGGCTGAATATTCGCCTTGTGGAGGAGCTTTGCAAAACGATAAGCGATATAATGAACGCGGGGCACGAAATAGTGCTCGTATCCTCGGGCGCTATTGCCATGGGAACGGGAAAGATGATGCTTTCCTCCCGCCCGAAGGATATTCCCACAAAACAGGCTGCCGCCGCCGTGGGACAGTGCGAACTTATGTATACATATGACAAGCAGTTTTCGGAATACAATCATACGGTAGGGCAGATACTTCTTACAAATTCAGATGTGGAGGATGAAGAAAGACATCAGAACTTCAAAAATACGATAACACGTATGCTCGAACTCGGTGTTCTTCCGATAGTAAATGAAAACGATACGGTCGCGACGGCGGAGATAGCGATAGGCGATAACGACACGCTCGGAGCGATAGTGGCGTCAAGCGTAAATGCCGACTTGCTCATACTTTTTTCCGATATAGACGGACTTTATACCGCCGATCCGCATAAAGACCCCGATGCAAAACTCATTCCCGTTGTAGAGGAGATAACTCCCGAGATAGTGGCGCTTGCTACCGGAAGCGATTCCGAGCTCGGCACTGGCGGCATGATAACTAAGATCCACGCCGCCGAGATCTGCACCAAAAACGGGACCGATATGGTTATAACAAACGGAAATAATATCTCGGCTCTCTACACGCTTTCCGAGGGCGGAAATATAGGAACGAGATTCAAGGGGAAAAAATAAAATGACCACAAAAGAAATTCTTGCCCGCGCCGCGTCTGTACGCGGAAGGCTTTCTCTTTTGACAAACGAGGAAAAAAATGCGGCGCTTTTATCTATGGCAAATTGCCTTGAAGAAGATGCGGAAAAAATAATCGCGGCTAACAGGGAAGATATATCGGCTGCCCGCGGAAAAATTTCCGACGTTATGATAGACCGTCTTTTCCTTGATGAGAAGAGAATATTCTCTATGGCGGAGGGCGTGCGTGCGCTCGTTTCTCTCGACGATCCCGTGGGGAAAGTCCTTTCGACTCATGAAACGCCCGGCGGACTGAAAATAAATAAAATTTCCGTGCCTTTCGGCGTTGTCGCAATAATTTACGAAAGCAGACCGAACGTGACAAGCGACGCCGCGGCTCTTTGCCTCAAAAGCTCCAATGCTTGCGTGCTTCGTTCGGGAAAAGAAGCGTTTTTGTCCGCTTCCGCGATAGTGAGCTCGCTTCGCCGCGGTCTTGCACTTGCAGGCCTTCCGGAGGACCTTATAAATCTTGTTACAGATACGACAAGAGAGAGCGCAAACGAAATCATGACGGCGACGGGATATGTCGATCTTCTTATACCGCGCGGCGGCGCGGGGCTTATACGCGCGTGCGTTGAAAACGCAAAAGTTCCGTGTATCCAGACGGGAACGGGCATATGCCATATATATGTTGACAAGAGCGCCGATATCGACATGGCTCTCGATATAATAGAAAACGCAAAAACGAGCCGTCCTTCGGTATGCAATGCGGAAGAGGTACTTCTCGTAAATGCCGATATAGCGGAAAAATTTTTGCCGCTTTTGAAAGAGAGACTTGTTGATAATAGAATTTCCGATGGGAAGATTCCCGTGGAGCTTCGCCTTTGCAAAAGAGCCGCGGAAATTATAAGCGGAAAAGAAGCGGGAGAAAACGATTTCGACACGGAGTTTCTCGATTACGTGCTCGCGGTAAAGATAGTCGATAATATAAAAGAAGCTATACTTCATATAGACAGTCATTCCACAAAGCACAGTGATGCTATTATTACAAATGATAAAGAAAATGCGGAACTGTTTACGAAAACCGTGGACAGCGCGGCGGTCTATGTCAACGCGTCCACGAGATTTACCGACGGCGGAGAATTCGGGCTAGGTTGCGAAATGGGAATATCCACGCAGAAGCTCCACGCCAGAGGTCCTATGGGAATATGCGAACTTACATCTTATAAATATGTTATCTTGGGAAACGGTCAGATAAGATAAACGGAGGAAAATATGGAATCTTATAAAATAGGCTTTATCGGAACGGGGAATATGGGCGGCGCGCTTGCCACCGCCGTTTGCCGTGCAGTCACGGGGGAGAATGTTCTCCTTTGCGATAAGAATACGGAAAAAGCGAGCGAACTTGCAAGTAGAACGGGCGCACGCGCTGTCGATATAAATACGATAGCGTCGGAGTGCAGATATATTTTCCTCGGCGTAAAGCCGCAAATGCTTTCCGATACGATAGAGGAGATTTCCGATATACTTAAATCGAGAAAGGATAAATTCATACTTGTCAGCATGGCGGCAGGCGTATCTGTTGAAAAAATAAATCTTTATGCGGACGCATGGTATCCTACTATACGCATAATGCCGAATACAGCTGTCGAAGTCGGCGAGGGTATGATACTTTACACCGTAAACTCTCTTGTCGACCCGTCATCGGAAAAGGACTTTCTCGGATTTATGAGCGCCGCGGGAGAACTCGATAAGCTTCCCGAAAATCTTATCGACGCAGGCTGTGCCGTTTCGGGGTGCGGTCCCGCTTTTGTGTATATGTTTATAGAGGCGATGGCGGACGGTGGAGTCAAGTGCGGTCTTTCGCGCGCCGCGGCTGTAAAATATGCAGAGCAAACGCTTATCGGTGCGGCAAAGCTCGGAAAAGTGAGCGGGAGACATCCGGAAGAGCTTAAAGACGCGGTTTGCAGTCCCGCTGGAAGCACTATTGCGGGAACGTTCGCGCTTGAAAAAGGCGGTTTTCGCGCTTCTGTCATTGACGCGGTAAACGCGGCGTTCGAGAGAACGAAAGAGCTCGGAAAATAAACAATACTTTTTCATAACAAAAAATGATATGATATATGCGGTTAAAGCATATATGTGGTTTATAGTCATTTGGATTAACAAATCGGAGGAGACGGATTTTGAATCCAATATTTTATATTTTGATATTTCTTCCGCTGTTGTTTGTGGTTTTTCAAGGCAGAAGAAACAAAAAATTTATAATGCTTAAATTTATAAAAAACAAAAAGAAAGGCAGAAAGCAAATGGAAGAGCTTGTCAAGCGTTTTATAGATAAAGAATGTTTTATATATACTTTTGACGGAAATGCGATAGAATGTACTGTAAAATCGGTGGATAACGGAGCCGTATTTGTTACGCATGCCGGAACAGAAGAAGTCATAAACCTCGATTTCGTCATTCGTGTAAGAGAATATCCGAGAAAGAAAAACGGAAAGAAAAAATCAGTAGTGCTCGATTGAAAAACGGCAAGATGGACATATTTGTTCATCTTGCCGTTTTTATTTGGACTTTATCTGCTGTGTGTTTTAACTGCAAACGCAATCGGAAAAAATCGGTTTTTTGAAGAAAAATTCTTTGGCTTACCTTTAAAAAAAAGGTAAGTTTTTATTTCTTTTCTATAAGAAAGAAAAACGGGGAAGTAGGGGAATTTACGATTTTGAATTTTGTCGCGCAGATCTCTTTTCTGTCAAGGTCGGAGAGCATTTTTTCTATGAGTTCTCCTTCAAGACTTCCTTCCGCGTGTCCAGGGTATACAGCGCAAAGTATTGCCCCGTCGGGAGCGAGAAGCTCGATACCCGCGGATATTGCGGCAAGACTCGTCTCGTGAAGCGTCGTTATTTTTTTATCTCCTCCCGGAAGATATCCGAGATTGAATAATCCCGCGCAGATAGGCTCTTTTACATAGTTTTTTACATTGTGATGCGAATCGAGTATAAGCGTGTAGTTTTCAGGAGCATTTTCTTTTTTCAGAAGAGAGCTTGTAGAGTCCAATGCCGCTTGCTGTATGTCGAAAGCGTAAACTTTGCCGTTCTTTCCCACGGCATTGGAAAGCCAGAGAGTGTCGTGTCCGTTTCCCATTGTGAAGTCTATGACTGTTCCGCCTTCTTTTATATGGGTGCGGATAAATTCTTTTTCTGTTTTCAGCAGGTCTATCATAAAAATACCTCGATTTTTTATTAAGAAAAGTAGGGGCGTTATCGGTTGGGGCTATCTGCTCCAAACCCGGACACAAGAAACTTTTCGAGAAAAGTTTCTTGTGAATCTTCAAAAGCTTTGCCAAAGTAAAGTGGTGTGTTCGGTGCGAAGTTCTTGTGTCTACCTTTCTCCGACAGAAGTGGGCGTTATTGGTTGGGGCTATCCGCCCCAAACCTAGACACAAGAAACTTTTCGAGAAAAGTTTCTTGTGAATCTTCAAAAGCTTTGCAAAAATAAAGTGGCGTGTTTCGTGGCAAAGTTCTTTTGCCTACTTTTCTCCGAAAGAAAAGTAGGTGTTATTTTTTCTTGCTTTTTTTGAAAAGTATGAATGATACAGCCGCAAATACCGCGGCAAGTCCCGCGCATATTACGGCAGACCAACCTTTCAAAAAGAAAGAAGCGGCGATAAGCGCGATAACGATTACGATCATAATATCAGAGAATATTTTCATTTCAGTCTACCGCTATGAGCTTTGTTCCGCTCGTACCTTTCGTTTCTGCGATTTTTTTGATTATATCGTCGATTCCGATATCCGAATTCGTAAAATCTATTGAGATCACGACGTGTGCTTTTCCGTTTATCGGCAGATTTTGTGTTATGGTAAGGATATTAGCTCCCGATGAAGAGATGACTTTTATGACTTCTCCGAGTTTGCCTGCTTCGTGCGCAAGGCTGAATGAAATCGTCGCTTTTCTGCAAGACGCAAAATCATTGGGCGCGAACACAAAATCCTTGTATTTGTAGTATGTACTTCGGGATATCCCCACGGATTTGACCGCTTCGCTGACATCTCTGAATTTTCCCTCGTTTAGCGCTGTGCGCGCTTCTATTACTTTTTCATAGCACTCGGGAAGAATAGATTTGTCTACGATTATATATTTGTTATCCATTTTTACACCTTTGTATTTTTATAAAATGTATGAATTTCGTAACAATTATTTTGTTTTGTGCGTAGCATGAAGTACGAGGTGATTTAAAGCCCGATGTTTTATTTCAGTATGCAGGCGCCTTCGCTATCTACTTTGAGAGGTATTACTCTCCATGAATGCGGAATAGACGAAACTGCGTTTTCGAGTTTTTCCTTTATATCGTCAGTTGCAACGCTTATGCACGTGGAGCCTGAGCCGCTTATAAAGAATGCGCAAGCACCTGAATCGAGCGCCGCTTTTTTTGCCGCGTCGAAATTGTATATGAGTTTTTGGCGGTAAGGCTCGTGAAGTCTGTCGCCAAGCGCATGCGGAAGCATAGTGCTGTCGCCCTCTTTTAATGCTTTGATGAGAAGCGGTATACGAGAAATATTCGAAACTGCGTCTTTGTATGGTATTTCTTTCGGAAGGACCGCACGGGCGTTTGCCGTTTTTGTTTCGAAATCGGGTATGAGCGCAAAGAAGCGGAGTTTATCTGATATATCTAATTCCGAGATAAATATCTCGTCTTTGTCTGTCATAGCCGCGGTAAATCCGCCGAGAAAAGCGGGGGTGAGATTGTCGGCGTGCCCTTCGAGAGGGAGGCATATTTTTAACAGTTCTTGCTTTGAAAAACCGCAGGATAGAAGCTCATTTGCTCCCATGGCGCCGCCGGCGATGAGCGTTGCCGAAGAGCCGAGTCCCCTTGCCACGGGAACTTCCGTGGAAAAGGAGATTGATAGTCCGCCTGTTTTTTTTCCTGCCGCATCGGCAACGAGTTTAAAAGCGACATAACAGAGATTGTTTTCGTTTTTGTATTTGTTGTCACATCCGAAAAAGCGAAGCCCGCTGTCTGTTTCTTCAAAAGAAAATGTATTGTACAGAGAGAACGCTATTCCGAGTGTGTCAAATCCGGGACCTATATTTGCGCTTGTGGCAGGAACGCGGACGGAGATTTTGCTCATATTTGCTCCTCCGCTTTTTTTAGAACGTAATTTGCCATATCTTCTTTCTTTATTTTGTCGTTGTGAAGAATTTTATTTTGGTCAAGATTTTTAAGCGGGGCGGGAACGGGCGCTTTTGTGAGAGCATGAAGCTCTTCGATAAGCTCGAATTCGTTTTTGTTTTCGCTGTTTACGCCGAGCGCTTTAAGTACGCTTTCCGGGAATTTATAGGGGGAAGCCGTGGAAAGAATAACTGTCTTGTTTGAACTTTCGTTCTTTGTTTTTTCAGCGGCGCTCCAAGCGACAGCGGTATGTGTATCCATGAGATAGCCGTATTTTTCGAATACCTCGCATATTGCTTCGAGCGCTTCGCTGTCGTCGGCACATGCGGCGGAAAATTTATCGCGGAGCTTTATAAGTTCGTCTTCGGTAACAGCATATTCGCCGTCGGTCTTTAATTTTTCCATGTAAACGCGCGCCTTTTCCGTTCCTAGAATAAGGCTTATGAGCCTTTCGAGATTGCTTGATACAAGTATATCCATAGAAGGGGAGCGCGTGATGTGGAAATCCCTTTTTGCTCTGTATACGCCCGTATCGAAAAATTCGGTGAGGACGTTGTTTTCGTTTGACGCACATACAAGGCGTCCGACGGGAAGTCCCGTCATATATGCAAAGTATCCCGCGAGAATATCGCCGAAGTTTCCGGTAGGAACGATAAAATCGACTTTATCGCCGGGATTTATCTCTTTTCTGTTTACAAGATCGCGATATGACGTAAAATAATATGTGATCTGGGGAACGAGTCTTCCTATATTTATAGAGTTTGCACTTGAAAGCGTTTTTGTTTCGGGAAGCTTTAATGAGGAGAATATATTTTTTACTCCCGTTTGCGCGTCGTCGAAATTGCCGTTGACAGACGCTACGAAAACATTTTTTCCGGGGCAGGATGTCATCTGTTTTTCCTGCACCGCGCTTGTCCCGTGTTCGGGATAAAAGACGATGATTTTTGTATTTTCAACATCGGAAAATCCGTGCGCGGCGGCGCTTCCCGTGTCTCCGCTCGTCGCAGTCAGAATTACCGTTTCGGTATCTATGCCGTTCTTTTTCTTTGATGTTGTTATGAGTCGGGGAAGAACGGAAAGCGCGACATCTTTAAACGCGCAGGTGGGACCGTGATAAAGTTCGAGGACAAATTTGTCGCCGACTTTTGTGAGTGGCGCCATGTCGTCATTTTCGAATGTACCGCTATATGAATCTTTTACGATATTTTTTATTTCGTCCGCCGTGAAATCGGTGAAAAATGCGGAGAGCACTTTTTCTGCGATCTCATAATTGTTCATACGGATAATATCTTCGATATTTATTTCTCCCGCAGGAAATTTTTCCGGCAGGAAAAGTCCTCCGTCAGGTGCGATACCTGAAAGAATTGCCTTTGAGGGTGTGGTTTTGATTTCGCTGTTTCGCGAACTGTAATAGTGCATAATAAAAAATCCTTTTTAAAATAAAAAAATTAGCGAGGTTGCTATTGCATTTTTGACTATATTATGATACACTATTCGCATTATAAATACAAGTGTTTTTGAAATAAAGACAAAAAAAGAAAGGCAAAAAATTGATGAAAGCTGCAATTCTGGGCTTCGGAACAGTGGGTTCCGGCGCTTACGAGGTGATTTCCCGCTCTTCGGAAGATATATCCGTTAAGCGGGTACTCGATATAAGACCAAATCCGGATATAACAGATAAGCTTACAAACGATATATCTGATATTATCTCGGACGATGAAATAGTTACGGTTGCCGAAACGATGGGAGGACTTCATCCCGCGTTCGAATACGTAAGCTCCGCAATGATGGCGGGAAAAAACGTTGTGACATCAAATAAGAAACTTGTCGCGGCATATTACGAGGAACTTATGTCACTTGCAGCGAGAAAAAATGTTGCTTTTCGTTTTTCGGCTGCGGCGGGCGGCGGTATACCTTGGTTATCCAATATAATAAGACGTTCAGTAACGGAAAATATAGACAAGATACAGGGAATCATAAACGGAACGACGAATTACGTCCTCGATTCAATGGAGACGCGCGGAATTTCTTTTGTGGAGGCGCTTCTGGAAGCACAAAAGCTCGGATATGCGGAAAGAGACCCGTCATCCGATATAGACGGAGAAGACCTTCGCTTTAAATGCGCCATATCCGCTTCCTGTGCGTTCGGAATGCACATATCGGAAGCGGATATCCCCGTTCTTTCTCTTCGCAATGTAAAGAAAGAGGATATAGATTACGCTCGTAAAAACGGAATGTGCATAAAATATATGACTTTTGCTGCGAGAAAAGACGACGGAGCATTTTCTGCTTATGTAGAGCCTGTGATGATAAATTCGGGCGCTCTCGAATCCGCGGTACACCTTAATAATAATATCGTAAGTTTATTCGGCGAATATTCCGGAAAGCTCTCTTTCTTCGGGCAGGGCGCGGGAAAATATCCTACGGGCGCCGCTATTGCATATGATGTTATAGAAATATCGAAATCCAATAATTTCCCGATAGTTTGCGGCGGTCGCGGAACTGTCGAAAACTCCGGAGAATTGCACAGATATTATATACGAACAAAAGACAAAGACGCGGATATTGAAAAAATCTCCGATTCTTATGTGAAAAACGGGGACTATTTTGTTGCCGTTACGCGCGAAATTTCTGTTTTTGACATAAATAAGATCAAAGAAACTGTTTTGAAATCGGATGACAGCGCATTTTTTGCCGGTATTCATCCCGAAATTTAAAAAATGTATTGAAATTTGTCTTATATAATGTTAAAATCATAAAATATATTATTCGGAATATACTATTACAGGAGAAATACCAATGAAAAAATATAATGTTGCCATTCTCGGTGCAACGGGTGCCGTAGGCCGCGAGATGATAAAAGTTCTCGCGGAGAGAGATTTTCCCGTAAACGAACTTAAACTTCTTGCAAGCGCAAAGAGTGCGGGAAAAAAGATAATGTTCAAAGATCGCGAGATCGAAATAGAAGAAGCGTGCGAGACTTCCTTTAAAGGAATGAATATAGTTCTCGGCGCCGCTTCAAACGAGCTTGCAAAGAAATTTGCTCCTTATATAAAAGAGGCAGGAGCTGTATTCATAGATAATTCGAGCGCTTTCCGTATGGATCCGAACGTTCCGCTCGTCGTTCCGGAGATAAACCCCGACGACGCTTTTAAACACAACGGAATCGTTTCGAATCCCAACTGCTCTACAATAATAACTCTCGTTGCCGTAAATGCCATAAACGGTCTTTCCGAAATAAAGAGCATGATAGCTTCTACATATCAGGCTGTAAGCGGTGCGGGTGCAGGCGGTCTTACGGAGCTTTCCGAGCAGACGAAAGCCATCGCAGAGGGCAATGAAATAAAGAGCGAAGTTTTTCCGTATCAAATAGCGGAAAACCTCATTCCTCATATAGGCAGCTTCCTTGATACCGCATACACAACGGAAGAAATGAAAATGCAGAACGAGGGCAGAAAAATAATGCACCTTCCCGAACTTCGTGTAACATGCACATGCGTAAGAGTTCCTGTTCTCCGTTCTCACTCAATCTCCGTTACCGTTTTCACAAAAGACAAGGTATCAACTGACGCAGTTAAAGCCGCTATATCCGCCGCTAAGGGTTGTAAGCTCGTAGACGATCCCGCAAACAAAAAGTATCCTATGCCGCTTGATACGAGCGACCAAGACCTTGTATACGTAGGACGCGTAAGGGAAGATCTCACATTCGAAAACGGAACAACGCTCTTCTGCTGCGGAGACCAGATAAGAAAAGGCGCCGCTACAAACGCTGTACAGATAGCAGAACTTTTTGTAAAATAAAAATCATAATAGAAGTGAAATTTGCTGTAAGTGAGAAGCATTTACAAGCAAATTATCAAAAAATTCAACATAAACGGCGGTTTGCAGAACACAAAGCGCAATGCAACATAAGTTGCCGATAAAATTTTAATTTTATCGCGTTTTAATGTTATAATAGAAAAAGCCGCCGTGAAAAAAATCAGGACGGCTTTTTTTGTTAAAGGAGGAAATATGAATAATATTTGGCATGATATTGCTGTCGAAAGAGTGACGCCGGAGGATTTTATAGCCGTTGTCGAAATAACAAAAGGAAGCAAGAAGAAATACGAGCTTGACAAAGAAACGGGGCTTTTGAAGCTCGACCGCATACTGTATACATCGACACATTATCCCGCAAATTACGGTTTTATCCCGCGCACTTATGCGCAGGATAACGACCCACTCGACGTGCTTATTCTTTCAAGCGAGGAGATAGACCCGCTTGTGCTCGTAAGATGTTATCCCATCGGTGTCATAAAAATGGTTGACAACGAACATCTTGACGAGAAGATAATAGCCATACCTTTTTCCGATCCTATGTATAACTCTTATAAGGATATAACAGAGCTTCCTTCGCACGTATCCGAGGAGATGAGGCACTTTTTCACTGTTTACAAAGCGCTTGAAAATATGTCTACGGCAGTACAGGAGGTGGGAGACAGCAAAGAGGCGAAAAAAATAATTGCGTCGGCACTCCAAAGCTATAATAATAATTTTAATAAAAGATAAGGAGAGTAGAAATGCGCGAACATCATGTAAAATCCATAGAAAACCTGATTGAAAAAATAAGCAAAGATGAAAATTTTATTGCTCTGATACTTGCGGGATCCCTTGCTCACGGTACTGAAAAAGAATTTTCCGATATAGACGCTTATCTTGTCGTCACGGAAGAGGATTTTGCAAGAAGGCTCGAAAAAAACGATATCACGTATTCCGATACCTCGGTATGCACGTATAAGGGCGGTTATATCGACGGAAAAATTATCGATATCGGTGTGCTCAGGCGTGCGGTATCGGAAGCGAGCGAACCTATGCGCGCGTCGTTTCGCGGATCGCGTGTTTTGTGGTCGAGAAACGATGAAGTGGCGGAGCTTGTCGGGAAGATAGCCGTTTTTGACGAAAGTAAGCGCGATGAAAAGCTGATTTCATTCTATTCCCGCGCACTGTTTTGGTTGGGATATTTTTACGGCGAAGGCGTGAAGAACAAAGACGCGTATCTTATGACACGCAGCGTTACCGAGGGAGTTTTTTATGTGTCCCGTTATATTCTCGAAAAGAATTCTGTTCTTTTTCCTTGTCATAAAGACCTTATGAAGAGCTTGGAGGAAGCGCCCGATAAGCCGAATGATTATATGGCAAGAGCAAACGATCTTCTGACGTCTCATACTCCCGAAAAAGTGGCTTCGTTTCTGTCAGATTTCAGAAAATATGCGGAATACAAAGTCAGTTCAAAGGAAGCCGGCTCAATTTTTATAAAAGAAGACGAATGGAATTGGTTTTTAAATAAAAACATATTTGACGAATAATGTGATAAAAATGATATATATAAATATAGATTTGTAAACGGGAAATGATGTAGTCTGTGCAAAAACTTTCGCCACAACTATATCACTTCATTTGAGCGAAGCTTTTGAAGTTCCAAGAAACTTTTTTCAAAAAGTTTCTTGTGTCCGGGTTTGGGGCGG
>UQXK01000014.1 GCA_900544985.1 uncultured Eubacteriales bacterium | reverse complement strand
ATTCGTATGAACTTCTATTTTTTTCTTCCTGTTGCACTTGATAGTATAATCCACCCATGCACACAAAAAAGCACGGCTGTGCCGTGCTTTTTAAATTGTCGGCAACAGTTGGAACTGCGTTCCAAACCTTGCTTTAAGGGGCTTTTTGAAAAAGCCCCTTAAAAATCCGCAAAACTTTCGCACCGATATACCTATTTATTTTGGTTAAGTTTTTGCCTATGATGATCTTCTTTTTTATTGACGCAAATAAAAAATAAAAAAAATTTTTAAATCAAAAAAGGATTTTTGATAAAAAAAGCGTATCTTATATAAAATACTAAAATATTGCCGTACTTTTGTCTTTTTATGCCAAGCGTGATGTTGAAATTTATTTGTAAGTGTTCATCTTGATTTTAAAATGTACAAGTAAAGGAGAGATGTTTTTATGACTATCGCGGAGATGATGAACGAACGCGAAAGACGGAATCTTTCCGAATTTGCCTGCCTGTCCTCGCAGACAAAGGGCAGAGTTCATCCTATAAAGCCGTGTACCCTGAGAACGGAATTTCAGAGAGACAGGGACAGGATAACGCATTGCAAGTCTTTCAGGCGTCTTATGCACAAAACTCAGGTTTTCCTTTGTCCCGAAGACGATCATTACCGTACAAGGCTTACGCACACGCTCGAAGTTACGCAGATAGCGCGTACGATAGCGAGGGCGCTGTTTTTGAACGAGGATCTTGTAGAGGCGGCTTCTCTCGGTCACGATTTGGGACACACGCCTTTCGGGCACGCCGGCGAGAGAGTTTTGCAGGAGTGCTTTTCTCCCGAATTTACACATTACAAGCAAAGCCTTCGCGTTGTGGAAAAACTTGAAAACAACGGAGAGGGTCTGAATCTTACATTTGAAGTAAGAGACGGGATAGTGAATCATACAGGCAAACATCTGGCGTCCACTCTCGAAGGGAGAATAGTGAAGTTCGCCGACAGGATAGCGTACATAAATCATGATATAGACGATGCCGTAAGGGCAAAGGTGCTTTCTGCGGACGATATACCGAAAGAGTTTTCGGAACTACTCGGAAATACTCATTCGGAACGCATAAATACGATGGTCACGAGCGTAATACGTTCGAGCGAAGGCAAAAACGATATAACGATGGATGACGAGATTTTCAGCGCCACAATGGCTCTGCGCGATTTTATGAGCGAGAGAGTGTATTATAATCCCGTCGCAAAGCACGAGGAAGCGCGCGCCAAAGATCTTCTCAGGCGTTTGTACGAATATTTTGTAAAAAATCCCGATTCCATGCCGCGCGAATACCTTATCGACGAATCGGAAAGCGTGGAAAGACGCGTTTGCGACTATATATCGGGAATGACTGACAGATACGCCATAAATCTTTTTGAAAATCTCTTCGTTCCTAAGGTATGGAATGTAAACTGAACCGAAATACTTATTTGGGGATATAAAAATGCGGATACCGCAAAATTTTGTCGAAGAATTAAAATACAGGAATAAAATAGATGACGTCATATCATCATATGTCAATTTAAAAAGAACGGGATCGAATAAGACCGGGCTTTGTCCTTTCCATTCGGAAAAAACTCCGTCTTTTACCGTTTTTACAAATACGGAAACATTTCACTGTTTCGGCTGCGGAGCGGGCGGAGACGTTATAACGTTTATTATGCGCGCTGAAAACCTCGAATATACGGCGGCGCTCGAATTTCTTGCAAAACGTGCGGGAATGGAAATGCCCGTCGATAACGAGCACAAGAGCGAAATGCTCAAAAGATCGCGCATACTTGAAATGAACAAAGACGCGGCGAAATTTTTCAATCAGATGCTCTATTCTCCCGAGGCGGAACGCGCCCGCGCGTATTTGGAAAAGCGAAAGCTTTCGTCTGCGGCGGTAAAACGCTTCGGACTCGGATATGCGCCCGACAGTTTCGACGCGCTGAGAAATTATATGAAAAAGCTCGGTTACGGCGACGCGGAACTTAAAGAGGCTTTTCTCTGCGGAAAAAGCGAGAGAACGGGAAAATTTTTCGATTACTTCCGCGGCAGGCTCATCTTTCCGATAATCGATAACTTTTCAAATGTAATAGCTTTCGGTGGACGCGCGATAAACGACGAAGTCAAGCCGAAATATCTGAATACTTCCGATACGCCCGTTTTTAAAAAGAGCAGAAACCTTTTTGCTCTGAACTTTGCAAGAAGCTGTGCTGACGAATATATCATACTTTGCGAAGGATATATGGATGTTATCGCCGTAAATATGGCGGGATTTTCGAACGCCGTCGCGACTCTCGGCACGGCGCTTACATCGGAGCAGGCGCGGATAATGGCGAAATACACCAAAAAAGTCGTTATTTCGTACGACAGCGACGATGCGGGGCAGTCCGCGGCGAAAAGGGCGATCCCGCTCCTTTCGG
This sequence comes from uncultured Eubacteriales bacterium, assembly GCA_900544985.1. Classification (GTDB taxonomy): domain Bacteria; phylum Bacillota; class Clostridia; order Oscillospirales; family CAG-272; genus UMGS731. The sequence continues at coordinate 37,886 of UQXK01000014.1, read as the reverse complement.
AAGCGGGAATCGAAGTAAGCGTGCTGAAAATGAAGGACGCAAAGGACCCCGACGAATATATAAAAAAATTCGGGGCTGCGAAATTCAAGCTCCTTATAGAAGGCAGCCGCGGAAAATTTGATTTCCTTTGCGATACTGTCTTAAAAAAATACGATATATCGATTCCCGACGAAAAAGTGCGCGCGGCGCATGAAATATGCGAAATAATCGCCGGATTTTATTCCGATGTGGAGCGCAGCGTGTATATTTCAAAGGCGGCGGAGCGGCTTTCGATAGAAGAAAAGAGCATTCGCACCGACACCGAAAGGATAAGAAAGAAAAAGATGCGCGAGGAAGACGGAGAACGTATGCGAAAGATAATTTCGGATACCTCCGGATACACGGACAATATAAACCGCGAACGCGTCGGAAACACAAGAGCGGCAAAAGCCGAGGAAACGATAATCGGACTAATACTTCTTTATCCGGAACTTTTTTCAAAGGCGGTATCGGAAGAGTGGGCGCTTTGCCCGGAGGATTTCAAAACGTCGTTCGGCAGGCGTATTTTCGAGGCTCTCGAAAAACTCGGCGGAAAAGCGGATATAGGCGTTCTCGCCGCGGATTTTTCCGTGGATGAGATATCGCGTATAACAGATATGCAGAGAAAACGCGCGGAACTTACGAAAAACGACGAATCCGTGCTTTTCGACAGCATAAAAGCGCTCAGGGAAGAGAAGAACGAGACTTCCGGAGACGAGCTCGCCGACGCAATGAAAATATTGCAGGCGAAAAAACACGCGAAATAAATTTTCTGTGTTTTTTAATAAAATCATATATAATGAGGCGAATTTTGTCGTTATACATACCGGCAGAGCCTTTATATAAATATAAACCATAAAAAAGGAATACTATAAATCTCGGAGAAAATAAATATGGAAAAAGAAAATATCGAAATCACACAACTTGAAGAAGAAAAGAAGGAAAAAGGGGCGTCCTCTTCCCGTCCGACGGAAGAAAAACATACCAAAAGTAAAAAAGAACGCGAAAAAAATTCCGAAGTCGACGATTTTCTCGATGACGGAAACGCACAGACGGCTAAAAACGAAGCTCCCGACGCGGATAAGCCTTTAAATATACAGGATCTTATAGAAAAAGCAAAACAAAAAGGCACTCTTTCCAATACGGAGATAATGCTCGCTCTCGGAAACAGCGATTACGATATAGACCAGATAGACAAGCTGTATGAAGCTCTTGAAGGACTGGGCATAGACGTAACGGAGTATTTCAACGACGATAACGACAAGATAGACGAAGATATAGAGAACGATCTTGAAAGTTTCGAGAGTGCCGAGAACATGGATCAGATACTCTCTCAAAAAGGTCTTGCCATCGACGACCCCGTAAAAATGTATCTTAAAGAAATAGGCAAAGTTCCGCTTCTTACTCCCGAACGTGAGGCAGAGCTTTCCAAGCGTATGTCCGAGGGGGACGAGAAGGCGAAACAGGAGCTTGTAGAAGCCAATCTTCGTCTTGTTGTAAGCATTGCGAAAAGATATTTGGGCAAAGGACTTTTCTTCCTCGATCTTATTCAGGAGGGAAACCTCGGTCTTATGAAAGCGGTATCGAAATTCGACTATACGAAGGGATATAAGTTTTCCACATATGCGACATGGTGGATAAGACAGGCTATAACGCGCGCTATCGCGGACCAGGCGAGAACGATAAGAATACCTGTCCATATGGTAGAGACGATACACAAGGTCACGAAAGTCCAAAGACAGATGCTTCAAGAATGCGGTCGCGATGTTTCCGCGGACGAAATCGCAAAAGAAATGAATATGAGCAGCGATAAAGTGCGCGAAATAATAAAAATAGCGCAGGATCCTATCTCTCTCGAAACTCCTGTCGGCGAAGAGGAAGACAGCCATATAGGCGATTTTATCGAGGACGATACGTCTCCCGCACCTGCCGACGCCGCTTCTTATACGCTTCTTCGCGAACAGCTCTGCGAGGTGCTTCACACTCTTACGCCCCGTGAAGAACAGGTATTGAAACTTCGTTTCGGACTTGAAGACGGACGCACGAGAACGCTCGAAGAAGTAGGTCAGCAGTTCAATATAACGCGTGAAAGAATACGCCAGATAGAGGCGAAAGCGCTTCGCAAACTGCGCCATCCGAGCCGTTCAAAAAAACTTAAAGATTATCTTGATTGATAAGAACGAAAGTAAAAATGCACAATTTAAAAATCATGATTTCGTGATAATGACCGAAAAGATTGTGAGCGGAATACATTTTGTTCCGGTATATTTGTGTATTGTGACGAATGTAAAATGTAAAACAAATTTTTCCTTGTCACAGCTTGCTTTTCGGCGCCTGTCGGGGACAAAAAATACCTTGACACGGTTTCTCTTTTGTTGTACAATAAATACGTATAATCCTTATATAATGTATATATGGATTCCGGCGCCGTCGATGATGGCGCGGGATTTTTTCGGAGGGAGATCTAAATGTTAAAGAAAGTATTATCGCTAATTTTATGCCTTTGCATGTGCTTATGCATTGTGTTCGCCGCAACGTCTTGCGATGAAACCAATGAGAACGATACAAAGGATACGGTACCGACGACGGTAACGCTTCTCGGTATAACCGAAAAGAGCACTACCAGCGAGGCTATAAAAGCTGTCGAAGACGCAATAAACAAAATAACAAAGGCAAGATATAAAACAAAGGTAGAACTTAAACTCGTTACGGAAGATGAATATCTTGATCTTATAAATAAAAGTATCGAACGTGCGGAATATTACAAGAATTACGATGCTGCGGTAGCTACGTATAATTCTTATATGAAGAACGAAGCGAACAGTGTTTCCGGAACCAAAAAGATTTTCGGAAACTGGATAAAGAAACAGATTGCGATAAGTGCAGAGACGATTCAAACACGTGATCTCTATCTTGAAGAAAGAACGACGGTACATCCGGACGGCACGATAGAAACTCTCTATCCGGAAGCGCTTTCTCCCATCGATATAGTTATGATAGCGGATGAGCAGATGTATGACCGCTTTGATGAGCTCGGTCTTCTTATGCCGGTAGAAGCTTCCTCCACCTCGTATAAGAATCTTCAAAAATACATATATCCTACGTTTTTCTCGGAACTCAAAAATTTGAAGGGAAGTATTTCCGCAATCCCCAACAACAATATGCTTGCGGAATACACATACATTCTCGTAAATAAAGAACTTGCCGACAAGTATGATTTCAACATCGGTACATTCTCGGGATATTCCGATATATCTTCATTCCTTTCCGAAGTAAAAGCAAACGAATCCTGCGTTCCTTTCGCAAATGTTCCGGAAGCGCTCGGAATATTCAAACTTTTCGGAGACGATGTCGCTCTCGGCACATATTTCGATCCCATCAACGGTTATGTAAAGGGAGACAGCACAACCGCACAGTCTTCTTTTAAAGTTGAAAACCTGTTTGAGCTTCCCCAGTATACCGATCATCTTAAACTTATGGAAGAATACAAAAAAGCCGGATATTTTGACGGTAATGCCGACAAAGACGGATTTGCCGTAAAAGTTGTTACGGGGGACGCTTCCATTCAGAGCATATATGACAACGATGAGTCGGATTACTATGTTAAAGTCATTCAGAATCCTTTTGTTTTGAGAGAAGCTATATTCGACGGAATGTTTGCCGTTACAAGCTATACTTCGAATAAAGACCGTGCAATGGAAATACTTGAAGCTATAAACACAGATGCTCAGGTCAAGAACCTTCTCCAATACGGTATCGAAGGCGTCAACTACACTGTAAACGAAGATGATACCGTTACAAGACTTAACAGCGACTATATGATGGATAATGCTCTTACGGGCAACGTTTATATGGGTCACCTCGAAGAGGGAATGGGAAATACTTCATGGGCATATGTAAAACAGACGAATCTTGTTTCCCTTGCTTCTCCGTTCCTTGTTTTCCCGGTTGACGAAGCTTATCTTGAATCCAACCTTAATGAAATACTGAAAAGAACCGCTCTTGACGACGCGCTTGCACCTATGGGTGTTACTTATGCTGAATATCAGTCAAGCGCTTCGACCTCAAAGGGTAACAAATACCGTGATAATCTGAAAAAATATTATAAATCTTATTTCTTGGATTGCCTGCGTGAAGACGGCATATCGGAGGACAGCCTTGAAAGCGTTTTTGCCGGTAACAATCCCGCTATCACCTGGTACGAAGAGAAGATAGAAGAAAAAATAATATCCGAAAAATATGTCACTATCAAGACATCTGGTGCGCTTGAAACTCTTATAAAAACAAAGATGCTCGATTCGATCGGCGTTACTCTTGAAAGCTTTAATACGGAAACGACTAATGCGGCGGATTATTATAAAAATATAACGAGTCTTCGTATTTTGTCCACGGTAACGCTCTTCTCCGATCTTTCCTATGAAGAGTACCAAGAGAAATACGGCAATCTCAGCAGTGTCGAATTCGAAAACGCAGTCATCGAATATGTCCGTGAAAACTATATTAAACAGAATAATATAAGCGAATCGGATTACGATGTGCTTGTAAAATCGCTTATGTCTTCTGCTCTTAAATTCTACAATTCTTCAAACGAAGCATATGTTGTAACTTGGGAAGAATTCGAAGAGATAAAACAGCAGTCCGCAAAATTTGCCGATGCTGTCGACAAGATTTCCGAAGCATATATAAGCGCGGCTCTTGATTACGGTTATACGCAGGAACAGCTCGACGCTATGAATGATGTAAGACTTGCAACGGTAATACACGATTGTCTCTACTATCAGTATTACAGCGGCTACAACTTTACAAAGGCGGCTTATGAAGACTATCTCTACGGAGAAATGCTCGCGCCCATAGGAATCAGCTACAAGGATCTCAATGCTTTGAAGCGCTCGGATCCCGATGCTTATGCCAAGAATATGGCAACGCTTAAAAAGACATATAAAAAACAGCTCATGGAAACGAGAACAAAGAGCGAGTACGAAGCTATATCAAATACTCAACTTCTTCCGGTACTTCTCGAATATTTCATAGAGGATTACACACAGGTATATCACAATATGTGTGATGCTGCCGGAATAAGCTACGATGAATACAGAGAATATCTCGGATATATGGAAACGTATATAAGATATGTTGAAAAAATGAAATCGGAATTCACATATACTTTGCGTACGGTTTACACCGAAGAAGAGATAAATTCCTTTAATTTCGACGAGCTTGAACAGAAACTTTATGATGCTGTTTACAATTACGGTTATTACACAAATGAAATGGCTAAATATGTCGGTATGACTCTTAATGAGTATATGCGTGCAAAGAGTAATGCCGTAAAATATACGAATTATATAACAAGTCTTGTAGACGCATATGCATCCGATTTGAGAAAACACGGATTCGATGTTGAGGCTGTTAAGAAATATGATTCGGAAGTTATAGTGGATCTTATTTACTCGATAGTCGAGGAAAAAGATTTTGCAGATTACAAATCTGTCGAGAAGACTCTCGAAGATTACTGTAAATCCTATATGGAAGGTCTTGCAAATGCAACGGATATAGATGCATATTGTAAGTCTTCCGCCGAAGCTGTCAATGCAAATACATTCTTTAAGATACTCAAAGACTTCCTCAATGAAGATCTTGCAAAAAAGCTTTCGGCTAACTGAAAAATTTAATAAAAAACGCAGTTCATTATGAACTGCGTTTTTTTGTTGCATATTGGAGTGGACAAGTAAATATATATTTACTATATAACCTTGCCGGAAATGTTACCGCCTGTCCTAAGGCGGGGTTACATGACGGAGTTTTGTCGGTGTCTATAATTTGTCTTCGTAGGAAAAGCTTTGCGGCGGTTACAATCGTTAAAGTGTTATCAAGCTGTCTAAAAGCATTGCTCGGATCAGAGAAGAGGTGATACTTTGGATTTTATTGACAGGATATATATGTGTTTTCCGGAACGCGTAAAGCCGTTTTTTATAAAATTTCTTTCCGTATGCAAAAAGGAAGATATAACCGAAATAAGAATGCGCGCGGATTCACTTATGTCCGTGACATATTCCGGTAAAAATGTTGTTTCGTTTGGCGGGAGAGAAATATATTTTGATGAAGCGGAGCTTAAAGATATCATTTCAAAGCTTTGCGAAGAATCGGTACATACATACGGCAAAACATTAAAAGACGGGTTTATAACGATTTCCGGCGGACTTCGAATAGGTGTTTGCGGACACGCTGTCGTTGAATCCGGTAAGACCGTAAGTGTAAGAGATATCACTTCTGTTTGTATACGTATACCTCATGCCGTATACGGTGTTTGCTCAGATGTACTTAAAGTTATATCTCCCGTAAGAAATGTATTTCCCACACTTTTTTATTCTCCGCCGGGAGAGGGAAAAACGACTGTCATACGTGATATTGCTTTGTCATTGTCGTCGGATATCCGCCGTCTCCGCGTCTGTGTCGTGGATACAAGAAGCGAGATATATATGAAGGATATGTTTTCGCATACCATATGCGATTTTCTCGACGGATATCCCAAGGGCGAGGGAATAGAGATAGCCACAAGAACTCTTTCGCCGGAGGTTATTATATGCGATGAAATAGGCGATGCAAGCGAAGCTTCCGCAATAATGAGTGCGCAGTCGAGCGGAGTGCCTCTTATCGCTACGGCTCACGCTTCCGATATTTCCGGTTTGCTTGAAAGACCGAATATAAAGATGTTGTATGATGCTAAGATATTCAGATTTTTAATTAAAATAACAAGGCATAAAGAATCGGGAAAGACGGAATTTGATGTGTTTGATTCATGGAGGACAAGAAATTGAAACTTGCGGGTGCTGTTCTTATATTTGTTTTTTTCTCTTTGCTGGGCATATACAAAGGCGATTATGAAAAAAAGCGTCTTTCGGAGTGCGAGGCTTTTGCTGAACTTTTCGAATACATAAAAAATCAGGTGAGGTTTTTTTTAACTCCCACAAAAGTGATGTACAGAAATTTTGAAAATGATCTCCTTGAAAAAAGCGGATTTTTGCCGGAACTTCGTTCGCATGAGCAGGATGATATCTATTGTAATGTTTGGAACGTTTCGTTTGAAAAGTGTATGAAATATTTTCATCTTACCGAAAAACAGCGCTCCCTTATTATGGATTTCGGAGATGTGATAGGGAAAAGCAACGGCGAAATTCAAATGCAGAGCTTTGATTATTATATATCCATGTTAAAGAACGAAACTGAAAAACAAAGAGCGGAAACCGAAAAAAATATAAAACTTTACAGAACGCTCGGCATTGCGGCAGGCGCTTGTGCCGCGATTTTGATAATATAATTTTGAAAATTTCGATAATTGTGGTTATACCGTCATTCAATTGCGACAAAAGCAAAGTTTTCTGCTCTCTGTCAGCTTATAGAGACAGAGAATGCGCTTGAAAACTCATAATGTATAAAATATATTTTTGAAAATGTATTTATTTTACGGATATGAAAACAGGGGGAATATAGGATGAATATAGAGCTTATTTTGAAGGTTGCCGGCATCGGTTTTCTCGTGACGGTCGTTTATCAGGTCTTGTCAAAATCCGGAAGAGATGAACAGGCTATGCTTGTTTCGGTAGCCGGTATAATAATAGTTCTTCTTATGCTTGTCGGAGAGATCGGCGGTCTTATTGACACGGTAAAGAATGTGTTCGGGCTTTGAGTATGATAGTAAAGCTTTGCGGAGTGGCGCTCATCGGGCTTGTCGCTACAAGTGTGATGAAGGGGTTAAAAAACGAAATGTCGGGCTTTATAAGCGCTGTTACAGGGCTTATTCTTCTCGGCGGCAGTATTGCCATGCTTTATCCGATAATTTCTTATATGCATGAAATAACGAAGGAGACAGGCTTTTCCGTTTACATAGAAACTGTCATAAAGGCGCTCGGAATAGCGGTGATATCCGAAAGCGCGGCGGATCTTTGCCGTGATGCGGGAGAAAGCGCCATCGCGTCCAAAACCGAATTTGCGGCGAAAATAATGATAATCTATCTTGCGCTGCCTGTCATAAAAAACCTTATTTCGCTTGCATTCGGGGTGGTCGAGGGATGAGAAAAAAACGGTTTTTACTGATTTTGGTTTTGATATTTTCCGTTGTTTTTTCTTTCGGAGTTTTCGCCGCAGAAGTGGAAGACATTCCGGATATAACGATTCCGGATGAGATAACAAAGTATATGCCGGACGGTCTTTCCGAAATTTCATCGGAGAATTTTTCTTCTTTTTTTACCGTAAACAGTGCATTTGAAACTTTGGGAAAGATTTTTTCGGATGTTTTTCCGGAGGCGATGTCCGCATTTTTTATGCTTTTGGGGCTTGTTATAATATCGGCTGTGATAGGAGCGCTCAAAGATTCGGTGGTGTCGGATTCTCTTTCTTATGTTTTGAGCTTTGTTTCAATACTTGTTTTGGCATCTGCATCTTTTATGTTTATAAAGATTTTGTTTGAGAACCTCTCAAATTTTCTTGAAGAAGTGAATTCGTTTATGCTGGTAGTAATACCGTCTATGTCGGCACTAATGGCGGCAGAAGCCGGGATAGGCTCCTCTCTTGTTTTCGGAACGATTTTGGCTGCTGTCGTTTCCGTATTGGAGATAATATGCACATCTGTGCTTTTTCCGATGATATCGGCGTTGCTTCTGATTTCCGTTACATCAAACGTCTGCGGCGAGGTGGATATATCGGGATTTTCAAAGCTTTTAAAAAACATAATAACTTATATTCTTTCTGCGGTCATGCTTGTGCTCACTTGCGTGCTCACTTTTCAGAGCATTATTGCGAAGAGCGCGGATACCGCCGCCGTAAAAGGCGTGAAATTTGTGCTCGGAAATGCCATACCTATCGTGGGGGGGGCGCTTTCAGACGCTGTTACGACTGTTGCGGGCTCTCTCGGTGTGGTAAAATCGACAACCGGAGTTATAAGCGCAATAGTTCTTTGCATAATGCTTGTACTGCCGTGCGTAAAACTTATAGTGTGGAAGCTTATGTTTTCGGCGCTTTCCGCGATATCTTCTGCTTTCTCATTAAAAAAAGAGGGGACTTTTTTCTCTGATATGGGAGAAATAGTAGGATTTATAATAGCCATTGTGGCGAGTATAGGAGTATTCTTCATCGTTGCCATAACGGCGGTGTCTTTTCCGGGAGGCGGAGGAAAATGAACGCTTTTATAGAGTTTTTAAAGAGTTTTTGCATTGTTGCTATCGTGAGCGGAATGGTCCTTGTTATCTTGCCGTCCGAACGTTTCAAAAAGCATATAAAACTTATAATTTCGCTTTGTGTCGTATCATCGCTTATTTCTCCCGTGATATCGTTTGCAAAGGAAGTGCCGAAAAATATAGGGAATATCAGCTTTGGCGAGGGCGATGTTAAAGACGCGATATACAGCGAGATCTATTCGGATATAACATCGAACACAAGAGATAATCTGGAAAATGAAATAGAGAAGCTTCTTTGTTCTCGTTTCGGATTTGAAGATAAAGAGGTGTTTGTAATAGTAACTCTTGATACAAAGAATATATCTGCGGTGAATATAACGGATATAAACGTTTTTTTATCTGATGTATCGAAAAAAGATGAGATAAAATCATATCTTTCGGAATTGTTTCTTTATTCCGTGAATATAAATATTATGAAAAAGGGGGAATAGGACATGGCAAGACTTGCTTTCGGTCTTGAAAAGAAAAAGACGATAATACTTGCGGTTTTGGGAATCGTCGGAATAATTCTTGTTGTTCTCGGATATCTTGCTCCGTGGAAGAAAAATAATAGCTCTGATAAAGAAAATTTAAATTCTTCCGGAACAATGGAATATATAAGGGACATCGAGAATAAAATTAGAAGCATGACAGAGAAAATCACAGGAGACACAAATGTTTCCGTGATAGTCAGCACAGAGAACGGTACGGAATACGTATATGTTTCAAATGAGAATATCGACGGAAATGATATTTCAAAAGAGTACATAACGATAAAGAACGAAAAGGGAACAAATGAACTTGTTCTTCTGAAAGAGGTATACCCGACAATAACGGGCGTATCGATTGCGTGCCCCGGGGGAGATGATTCTTCGGTCAAAAGAAAAATCATCGATCTTGTCTCTACGGCGTTCGGACTTTCCAAAAACCGTATCTGTGTAGTAGGAACAAAATAAATTAAAATAAAAAAGGAGATTTTTGGTATGAGAAACGAAGAAAGAGCGGCAAAAAGATTAAGTGAAGCTGAGGGAACGGCAGCAGAAGCCGTTCTTGAACTTCCGGAAGGAAAGAAAAAGGACTTTAAATTCAAGAGTGTTTTTACGGCTGACGCTATCAAAAAAGGCGCTAAAAAATTCGGACTTCGCAATTTTGTGATTGTTTTATCCGTTCTTCTTATAGGTGCCGCCGTATATGTGAATTGGAGATTGTTTGGCAGCCCTGCCGAGAATCCCGGTGATTCGCCTGTAAATGTAGATCCGAGCGGCAGCGGAGCGGGCAAGGAACAGGACAATAAGGATTATTTCTCTGCTTCCGTAATAGAACGCGAACGCGCACGTGACGAGGCTCTCGAAGTTCTCCAAGGCGTTGTAGACGATGCAACTGCTATCGAATCCGCAAAGGAGCAGGCTCTTCTTGACATCGCTGCTATGGCAAAGGTTATAGAAAACGAGTCGAACATAGAAACACTTATAAAGGCCAAAGGTTTTGAAGAGTGCGTTGCCGTTATAAACGGTGACAAGGCGAGCGTTGTCGTAAAGAGCGAGGGCTTGCAGCCAAACGACCTTTCGCAAATACTCGAAATCGTTTATCTTCAAGCGGGAATTCTTCCTGAGAATGTAACGATAAACGAGAAATAACTTACCTTTCTTGAAAGAAAGGTAAGCCAAAGAACTTCGCACCGACCTACTTTTCTTATAAGAAAAGTAGGCAAAAGAATTTCCCACCGAAATACATCACTTTATTTTTGCGAAAGCTTTTGAAGTTCCAAGAAACTTTTCTCGAAAAGTTTCTTGTGTTAGGGTTTGGGGCAGACGCCCCAACATTCAATACTTGCACACACAAAAAAGCACGGCAAATGCCGTGCTTTTTATTATTCAAATATCTTATTGTGCAGCTTTTACAAGAGAAGTAAACTCTTCTGTTTTGAGAGAAGCGCCGCCGATAAGACCGCCGTCGATATCTTCCATGGAAAGGAGTTCAGCAGCGTTGGAGGGCTTCATAGAGCCGCCGTACTGAATCGTAAGAGCGTCAGCCGCGTCCTTGGAATAGAGAGAAGCGACAACGCCGCGGATGTCACGGCAAACTTCCTCTGCCTGTTCGGAAGTAGCTGTTTTGCCTGTTCCGATAGCCCATACAGGCTCGTAAGCGATTATAACGTGTTTGAGCTCTTCCTCGGAAACGCCTGCAAGAGCGATCTTTGTCTGTCTTGCTACGGTTTCGAATGTTACGCCCTGTTCACGCTCGGTAAGAGTTTCGCCTACGCAAAGTATAACTTCAAGACCGTGTTTAAGGCCCGCTTTTAATCTGCCGTTTACGGTTACGTCTGTTTCACCGAAATACTGACGTCTTTCGCTGTGACCTACGATAACATATTTTACGCCGCAGGCAGCAAGCATTTCGCCGGAAACTTCTCCGGTATAAGCGCCCTTTTCTTCCATATGAACGTTTTCCGCACCGATTTCGATGTTTGTACCCTTTGCCGCTTCAACAGCTGCCGCAATGTCTACAAACGGAACGCAGAGAACGACTTTGCAACCGTTCATGCCGTCTACCATGGGTGTAAGCTCTTTTATAAATTCTGTCGTCTGAGCAGGAGTCATGTTCATTTTCCAGTTTCCTGCGATAACAACGTTTCTTTTTGCTTTATTCATTGTCTGTATATCTTCTTTCGGAAAATTATTTGTTTTCAAGGCAAGCTATTCCGGGAAGTTCAAGTCCTTCGAGGAATTCGAGAGAAGCGCCGCCGCCTGTGGAGATGTGTGTCATCTTGTCAGCATAGCCGAGCTTTTCAACTGCTGCTGCAGAGTCGCCGCCGCCGATTATAGAGATAGCGCCGCTGTTTGCGATAGCTTCCGCAACAGCGCAAGTGCCGCCTTCGAAGTTCTTCCACTCGGAAACGCCCATAGGTCCGTTCCAAACGACCGTGCCTGCGCCTACAAGAGATTTAGCGAAGAGTTCGCGTGTCTTTTCACCGATATCAAGTCCCATCCAGCCGTCGGGGATAGCGTCGGAATAGATTCTCATGTTTACGGTGTTTTCGTCGTATTCTCTGCCTATGATATTATCTACGGGGAGAAGGAGAGAAACTTTCTTTTCCTTAGCTTCTGCAACAAGCTCGTTTGCAAGTTCAAGCTTATCGTCTTCGCAGATGGAAGTACCGATAGAGTTGCCCTGAGCTTTGAGGAATGTATAAGCCATACCGCCGCCGATGATGAGCATATCAACCTTGTTGAGAAGGTTCTTTATAACGCCGATCTTGTCGGAAACCTTAGCTCCGCCGAGGATAGCGACGAAAGGACGCTTCGGATCTTCAAGGGCTTTGCCCATTATGGAGATCTCTTTCTGGATAAGATAGCCGCATACTGCGGGAAGTCCGCCGAACTGTGCAACGCCTGCTGTGGAAGCGTGAGCTCTGTGAGCGGAACCGAATGCGTCATTTACGAAAACTTCCGCAAAGGAAGCGAGTTTCTTTGAAAATTCGGGATCGTTCTTTTCTTCGCCTTTGTTGAAACGTGTGTTTTCGAGAAGAACTATCTTGCCCTCTTCGAGAGAAGCAACCTTAGCTTCTGCGTCGGCGCCGACTGTGTCCTCTGCGAATGTTACGATACCGCCGAGAAGCTCGTTGAGCTTGTCAGCAACGATTTTAAGAGAGAATTTGCTCTTGTCTTTGAGAGCTTTCTCTTTTGCAGCTGCCGTTGCGGCTTCCTGCTCGTTTTCGGGAAGAGCCGCGATTGCCGCAAGCTCTTTTTTATTGAGTTTGAAGCTTTCTTCAAATATGTTGTGGGGCTTGCCCATGTGAGAGCAAAGTATAACCTTTGCGCCGTTTGCTACAAGATATTTGATCGTCGGAAGAGCTTCAACGATTCTCTTTTCGCTCGTGATAACGCCGTCTTTTACGGGAACGTTAAAATCGCATCTTACAAGAACCTTTTTGCCCTTGATATCGATATCTTCGATAGTCTTTTTGTTATAAGTCATTTTTCTACCTCCGAAAAATTTATTATCTGTATAATTTTAACACGATAAGATATTATTTGCAATAGTTTTTGCTTACTGTAATCCTTTTTTTACATAAACTTAAAAAATCACACCGACGCACCGCGCAGTATATCTCCCTCTCGGACCTCAAACGGCACTTTTATATAAAATTTCATAAACGGATGCGGGGCGGATTCTATCACGTTCATGTTTTCATCGTACATCTCGCTTATCTCGAAAGCGCGACCGAACTTTCCGGGAGAGATAAGCTCCGCTTTGTCACCAACGCAAAGTTTATTTCTCTGAATAAAAAATGAAAGACCCTTTTCTTTGTCATCTTCTATCGCCACGGCAAGATAAGCCTTTTCCCTCATATAACCGGGCATTGTGCAGGTCTGCGCATTTTTCATTGGATCGTCGAAGAAATACCCCGTGCAATACTCGCGGTGGCTCACGGATTCAAGCTCGCTTGTCCATCTTTTGTCGAGAACAAAGCTATCTCCGTCTTTCATATACCCGTCTATTGCCGCGCGGTATGCATTTGTCACAACGGCGGCATAATATGCGCTCTTCATTCTTCCCTCTATTTTAAAAGAAGTTATTCCCGCGCGTATGAGGTCCGACATATATTCCACCATGCACATATCCTTGGAGCTCATTATGTACGTTCCCTCTTTTTCCTCTTCTATCGGGAAAGCGGTATCCTGCCTTTTCTCCTCGCGGATAGTATAGTTCCAACGGCACGGCTGGGCGCACATACCGCGGTTTGCGTCCCTGCTCACAAGATTATTGGAAAGAAGACATCTTCCGCTGAACGATATGCACATAGAACCGTGCACGAAAACTTCTATCTCCATATCTTCCGGTATATTTTTCTTTATCATTTTTATCTCTTCAAGAGAAAGCTCCCTTGCGAGCACCGCTCGTTTTGCGCCGAGGTTGTACCAGAAAAGGCAATCGGCAGAGCTTACTATTCCCGCCTGAGTCGATATATGGATTTCAAGAGACGGAAACACGCGCTTTATAAGGGCAAAAACTCCCGCGTCGGCGACTATCGCCGCGTCTATCTTATCGTCCATTTCGGAAAGTATTTTTATAAATCGCTCCAATTCGGGATATTCGTTTTCACGCGGCAGCGTATTGAGTGTAAGATATATCTTCTTCCCGCGCGAATGTGCGTATAAAAGCGCCTCTTTTAGCTCTTCGAGAGTAAAATTATCCGCGGCGGCGCGCATACCGAAACGTTCATATGCAAGATATACAGCATCGGCGCCGTACAAAAACGCCGCTTTCATTTTTTCGAAATTTCCTGCGGGAGAAAGTAGTTCCGTCATTTTTCGTTCACCTTTTAATTATCGTTTTTCGCCGAAGCGATCCTCGCCACGGCTTTTTTATGCTCTGCAAAAGTCTTTGAGAAAACGGCTTTTTTGTCGTTTCCCGTGACAAAGTAATAATATTTCGTGTTTGCGGGGTATATCGCCGCCGAAATTGCGGCGTACCCGGGATTTGATATCGGTCCCGACGGAAGCCCGCCGTTTTTATACGTATCATAGCTTTCACCGTAAAGTCCCGTCGCGTCGCTTTGAAGATACATATTGTTTTTAAGTCTGTTGGAAAAAACGGACGACATCACAGCCATATCGGACATATGATACGCTTCTTTCTGGATTATCGAAGCGAGAGTTATTATCTCGTCTATCGAAAATCCGCGTTTTTTTGCGTCCTCGATAAGCTCGCCGCTCATCTTCCTTTCAAAATTCGAAAGGAGCTTGTCTATTGCCGCGCGCTCGGAAGAATCGGAGAAAAACATATACGTATCCGGGAAAAGATATCCGTCAAGACGGTATTTTCTGTCCTCATTTTCCGGAATGAGGGAAATAAAATCATATCCAAAATCATAGTTTTGTATTACATCGTAAAATGTTTCTTTCGTTCCGATACCGTTTGATACGAAAAGCTCTATTATCTCGTCCGTCGTATACCCTTCGGGAATTGTAATCCGTATCTCTTTTCTCGGTTTTCCTATGCCGTAGATCTCATATCTTATCTCGTCATAGCTCATACTTTTTGAAAGAGTATATTCTCCCGCGGGAAAAACATCTTTTTTACTTTTAAGCGAAAAATAAAGTCTGAACAAAGAAGGAAAAGAGATAAATCCTTCATCTTTCAATTTTTCGGAAGCGTCCTTTATACTCATGTCGTTCTCAACGACAAATAAAGTCTCTTCCCCGTCCTTTTTCAATGCAAAAACATCATTTGCGGCGATCATCACAGCCGCGGAAATCGCGATTGACAATACAAAGACCAGAAAAATATTTAAAGCAAGAATTTTTTTCTTTTTCATGACGCGCTCCGAAGAAAAATCGAATTTTTCTTTTATTTTGCGCGTTTTTTATTTTTTCATACCGCAGAGATTATCCCGACTATCAAAAAAAGAAGAAAATCCCCCATCATCGGCAAGGAAAGAAAAGCGTCGAAAAGCATGGCTTTTTTCTTTTTGTCTTTCGGTGCAGTATCCGCCGCCTCTCCGTTATCCGCAAAATAGCGCAGTATCCGCTCTCCCGCCGTAAAAAACAAAAACAAGCACACAAGCAAAAGCACCACAAGTATCAAAAAGAAAAGTATATCGCTGTCCGGATTGGAGGAGAAAAGCCATATGTATTTTTCTCCGAATATAACAAAAACGTTATAAACGATATGCGCTATTACCGCCGAGATCACCGAGCGCGTAAGGAAAACCATCCATGAAAGAATAAATCCGAGAACAAAATATATCGGAAATTGCAAAAGGTCAAAATGGATAAATGCAAAAAGCAGAGAGGATATGACCATCGGAAATAGGGAGCCGAGCATTCTGTATTCCCTCATCATTATCCCGCGGAATACAAATTCTTCTGTTATCGCAGGAAAAACCGCAAGAGAAAATATCATAAGCACCGCGGAAAATACGGAGCCTGTATCTATCGATATACTGCTGCCATAAAGAGAATACGCAGAATAATCGTATGCAAAATGAAATATTCCGAACTTTATTACGCTCGAAAAGAGTATAAGAAGGAGCGAGCCCGATATTATTATCGGAAAGGATTTTTTCCTCGGCGCGCATATACGCAGCTCCCCGATATAGCCTTTTCCGCGGATAACAAGGAAAAATACAGACGGAACGCCGAATATTATAATCTGCAAAGCCAACATTATGGCATATACAACATTTTCATTCGTCGATTTAAAGCTTACGAGCCTTAAAAAAAGCGTCGCCACGGATATTACGAAAACGAGAAAAGGCGCGGCAAAAAAAGGATGCGAAGCCTTAACTCTTCGCATAAAGTCCTCTTTCGCTCATCATTACGTCAACGGTAAGGTCAAATCTGCCGTGAGGTACCGAATTTACTATAAATTCGCGGTAAGCCATGCCGACCTTTGTTCCGCGAAAGCCTGAAAGATATCTGTCGTAATATCCGCCGCCGTAACCTATACGGTATCCCTTTTTATCGAAAACTACCGCAGGGACAATACATATAACATTCGATGTTTCCGTCTCGGAAAGCGAGAACGCAGGAGCGTCCTCCGAGGGTTCCATTATATTGTAAGAGCCCGGCATAAGCTCGTCAAAGGAGTTTACATAGTGGAATATCATAGAATGATCTTCGGGATTACATCTCGGAAAAGCAATCTTCTTCCCCGACGAAAGAGCCGCTTCCGCTATCGGGCGAAGATCTATCTCGTCGTCCTTCGGATAGTACATAAGTATTATGTCAGCATATCTGAACGTTGCGGAAGATATCATATTGCGGCATATTTTCTCGTTGTTTTCGCGTCTGAATTCGTCCGTCAGCGCGTGTCTTTTTTCAAGATAATATTCTCTTATCTCCGTTTTATGTTTTCTTATTTCGTACATGATTATGCAATAACCGCCTTTCTTATCTCTTCCGCTTTATCTTTCCCGTAAAGTATCTCTACCAGTGCAAGAGAAAAACTCATAGCCGTGCCGGCGCCGCGCGAGGTTATTATATTCCCGTCGCAAACGACATTGCCCAAAACAGCTTCCGCGCCTTCGAGATATTTTTCAAAACCGGGATAACAGGTTGCTTTTTTGCCCTTTAAAATTCCCGCCTTTCCGAGCACCGAAGGAGCGGCGCATATCGCCGCAACCGTTTTTCCGTCGGAATACGCTTTTTTTACGGTATCAAGTACAAGCTCGGAATGAGAAAGATTTTCCGTCCCTAGTCCGCCGCCCGGAAGAACATACATATCGAAATCTTCCCCCGAAATCTCGGAAAGTTCTTTGTCGCAGACAATTTTTACATTGTGAGCGCAAATTATCTCCTTCTTGCCGACACCGGCGAGAGTGACATCGGCACCTGCGCGACGAAGCATATCGACAGGGGAAAGCGCTTCTATTTCCTCCGCTCCGTCGGCAAGAAAAACAACGACCTTTTTCATTTTATCACCTTCAAATTTTCAAAACTTCAAAACAAGGCTCAAAAAGCATATTGAAGACCGGCATATCGCCGATATCCAAACCATTGTCAAACATTTTTAAAAGAGCACGCGGATATTTTTTTCCTCCGTCTAAAACAGCTCCGCCGTTCATACGGTCATAGACGACAACGGAATCGTCGTGCCTCGGAGTATAAACTATATATCCGTCTTTCGAAACGGCAAAATATTTGCCGCTCTCCTCCGCGTCCCTCATCGTGTGGTTGAAAAATTCCATATTCTTCATAAACACATCGTGAGCACGGGAATACACTTTCCACAAAACGTATATATCGTCCGTCGGCGTATATTCTCTCAAAACCTCGCGCTTTGCTATATAGGGAAATCCGTTATAAACTTCTGTCGTATATCCGAACTTTTCATAGAGCGAAAACAGCTCATTCCCGGCAGGAACAACAAGGGAGAATTCGTCGCCTCTGTCTTTCATCAATGTTTCCGCGCCCTTCATGAGGGTGGAAAAAACACCGTTTTTTCTGTATTCGGGTCTTACAAAAGCGCCGAATATATATCCGCCCGACAGGACCTTTCCGTCTTTTTTGAAATAAACGCGGGGAAAATTGACAGCGCCCAGAAGTTCTTCTCCCGAAAACGCCGCAAGAGTATTTTCTTTCCCGCTCCATGTGTAAAAATCGCTTGCAAAAGCTCGCGTATCGCCGAAAATCTCACACCAATACTTTATTATAAGGTCTGTCTCTTCTTCATTTTTCGGTGCACGCAAAGAAATATTTTCCAAATTATTTTCCATATCAGTCTGCCACGTCAAGGAACATCGTGACCTTTTCCTCTATCTTTTCGTGGATCTCCTCTATCGGAAGAAGTCCCCTGTCGTTACAGCAGGGTATCTTTACCCAGCCGAGCTTGTCGCACGCATAGCACGCGGCTTTATAGCAATGCACAAGATAATCGTAATCCTTTTCGTGTATGTCAAGCTCGCGTCCCGTCTCCTCGCTTCTTTTCTTTATATGTTCGAGAGAAATTTCGGGCTTTACATCGAGGAAGAGCACAAGACCGGGAGAGGGAATTGCAAGTTTTCCGAATTCAAGGTCGTAAAGCCATTTCAGATATTCGTCCCAGTCGTCGCGCGGAAGCTTCGAAAGCTGATGTATCGCGTTTGAAGTGGCATATCTGTTTGCTATTACTATCGAATCCGCTTTTTCGAAAAATTCCTTCCAGTCCTTCTGATATGAAGCGTATCTGTCTACGGCGAAGAATGTCGACGCCGCATAAGGACTTACCGCATCGGGATCGTCCCCGAATTCGCCTTCCAGATACATTTGCACAAGAGAAGAAGATCTGCTCGAATAATTCGGGAATGATATGAGATTTACATTTTTCCCCTGAGAAAGAAGATCGTTATAGAGAAGTTTCGACTGCGTTTCCTTCCCGCTTCCGTCAAGCCCCTCTATCGCAATAAGTTTACCCATATTTTCCGCCTTTCTTTATGAATGATCAAAGATCAAAATTCATCGTCTCCGGTATTTTCTTCGGATTCCGTATCAGCGCCCTCGTCGTTCATCATCATTTCGAAATACTGCTCCTTCGAAATGAGAACTTCCCTCGGCTTCTGACCTTCGGGAGCGCTTACGATACCGCGTTTTTCCATTACGTCGATAAGCTTTGCCGCGCGTCCGTATCCGAGAGAAAGTTTTCTCTGAATCAGAGACGTCGATATTTTACCCGACTCTACGGCAAGCTTTATCGCGCTTTTGAGCTTAGGATCGTCAGCGCCCTCGTCGTCGCCGAGAGAATCGTCGTCATCGTCACGCACTTTGCCTTTTTTCTGTCCGCAAAGCGCCGCTTCTTTTTCTATCTGGTTCATTATCTCGTCGGAATATTCCGCCGTATTTCCGCTGTTCTTTACAAAGTTTATGACGTTTTCAAGCTCGTCGTCGGAGACAAACGCGCCCTGAACACGCATAGGCTTTGTAGAGCCGATAGGTGCATACAGCATATCTCCGCGTCCTATGAGCTTTTCGGCGCCCGCCGTATCTATTATCGTACGGGAGTCTACCTGTGACATAACGGTAAAAGCTATACGGGACGGGATATTTGCTTTGATAAGACCCGTGATGACATCTACCGAAGGACGCTGCGTTCCGACGATAAGGTGCATTCCCGCCGCTCTCGCCTTCTGTGCAAGACGGCATATAGAAGCTTCCACATCGTCCGACGCCGTCATCATGAGGTCCGCAAGCTCGTCTATGACGATAACTATCTGAGTGAGCTTCTCTTTTGTCGGATCATCTTCGACGGCTTTGTTGTAGCCCTCTATATTTCTCACGTTCTGAGATTCTATAAGGTCGAATCTTCTTTCCATCTCAGTAACGCACCAGTGGAGTGCGCCCGCCGCTTTTTTGGAATCGTACACAACGGGGACAAGAAGATGAGGTATGCCGTTGTATTTGTTGAACTCGACCTTTTTCGGGTCGATAAGCACAAGCTTGACCTCTGTCGGTTTCGCCTTGTACAGAACGCTCATAAGCATTGTGTTTATACAAACGGACTTACCGGAACCGGTAGTACCCGCTATAAGCAGGTGAGGCATCTTCGCTATATCGAGGTATATAGGCTCTCCCGCAACGCCGCGCCCGAGCGCCGTCGTTATGCGGCTCTTCGCTTCCGAGAATTTCTGATTTTCAATAAGACTTCTCAGATATACGGTCTCCTTCGTTTCGTTGGGGACCTCTATTCCTATCGCGCTCTTTCCGGGTATTACGCCCTCGATTCTTACACCGCTCGTCGCGAGCGCAAGAGAGATATCATCGACAAGATTTGTTATAGCGCGGACTCTCGTTCCAGCTTCAAGACCTATTTCGTATCTTGTGATAGTCGGACCGCGGGAGATATTTACTATATTCGCCCTGACGTTAAAGCTGTGAAGCGTTTCTATAAGCCTGTCCGCGCGCGCCTGTATCTCGTCATCGGAAACAGAGCCGTTCTTCGCGGGAGGACTTGAAAGCAAGTCTATCGGAGGGAATATATATTCGGGCTCCGGAGGGGGCGCAGGCGTTATCGGTGCGCTTTCGGAAGCACACGCCCCGTTATTCGCCGTAGAAGAATTTCCTGCGTTTTCCGCTTCTCTCATCTTTTTTCGCGTCATATCAAGAGTGCGTCTCAGCTCGTCCCTTACGGGGTCGGCGCCGACAGAAGCTGAGGCGGGATCATTTCTTTCGCTTTTGATTTCCGCGTTACTCTCTTCGTCAAAAGTTATATCGTCAAAAAGGTCGTCTTCATCGTCAAAATCATTTTCATCTGACGGAACTTTCAAGACGGGTTTTATATCGCTTGCGGTATCGTTGATTTTCGGCTCCGCAACAATGGCTCTTTTCTCCGATTCTTCCGAGTACGTCGTTATCGGGATTCTCGTTTCGCGCACGGGAGGAGTGTTTTTTACCCCTTCCGCGGGAGAATTTTTATTTGCCGTATCGCCAAAATTTTCTTTTGATGCAGTGGCGTCTTTTCTTATATCCTTTCCGCCGCGTTTTTTATCGGGGGTAGGAATATCGTAGTCGTCGGAAAAGATATCCTCGTCTATGTCGGCTCTCTTGCCGCCACTTGCCTTATCGGAAACGACGATGGCAGAATCTCTCTTACGTTCCTCTTCTTCCTTTGCACGCAGAGCCTCTTCCGCTCTTTCTTTCTTGCGTTTCTGGCGGTTTTCGCACATACGCAGATAATAGAAAGCAATTCTCTTCCAGAACACGCTCGGCGTAAGACCGAACAGGAATATCGCGAATATCACAAGGAGAAGCGTGGAGAATATAAACGTTCCCGTTTTTCCGACTCCGAGTATCATAACAGAGCCGAGCACGCCGCCGACAACGCCGCCGCCGGTGAGCGTTTGTCCGTTTTCCCAGAATATTTTCACCTGATCGAATTCGGGGCTTCCCATACTGTTGTAAAATCCCGTGTTCAGCATAACCGATGTGAAAATTATTATCGCAAGGGAGAAGAATATCTTATATACAGCCGCGCCGTTTTTTACGTCGCGTTTTAAATATATCGCATGAATGACAAGCAAGAACGGTATAAGGAACGCCGCGCCGGAGAATATTCCGAAGAGCGCGTCATGTATCCAACCGCCGAGCTTTCCGCATATCTCTTTTTCCGGGAACGCGTAGCATATAACAATAAAAAGCGAAAGCGCTATGAGAAACGCCACTATTACCTGATACTTCGGCGCGGAAGGATCAACGGGCTTTTTTTCTTTTTTCTTTTTATCTTTTTTATCGCTTTTTACATCGGTTTCTTCATAGACTTTATCGTAATCGTCAAATCTTTCGTCGTCACGGCGTTTTTTTCTTTTTTGAGTTTGCTGCTGTTCGGTATTTTCCGACTTCTTTTTGTTAGCCAATTTGATCTTCCTTTCTTTTGATTACGTAAAACAACATTGCCTGTGATTTTTTCAGCATAAGATTTTCTAAATCTTATGCCCTTGATTTTATCATCCGAATATCAGCGCCAGAACGCCCACAATAGCGCAATAGACAGAGAATATTCTGAAATTGGATTTTTTCGAAATGAATATTAAAAGCTTTATCGCCGCAAGCCCCGTAACGAAAGCCGCGAGCATTCCGAGTCCGTAAGGCAAAAGGTCCGCCTTTGTTATATCGGAAATAGCGCCGATATTCGTAATATTCGCGCCTATTATCGCGGGTATGGAGAGTATGAACGAAAATTTCACCGCTTCTTCTCTGGAAAGTCCCATTATGCGTCCGCCCGTTATCGTAGAACCGGAACGAGAAAGCCCGGGAAGAATCGCAAACAGCTGGAAAATTCCTATCGCAAAAGCGTCTTTTCTTTCAAGAGCGCCCACTTCCCTGCCCTCTTTTTTTATTCTGTCTCCGAAAAAGAGCATGGCGGCGTTAAGTATAAGAAGCGCGCCTACGACTTTATAATAAGAAGAGATTACTTCTACATAGTCTTTTATAAACAGTGCGGCGACAAGCGGCAGCGTCGCAAATATCAGAAACACGACGAACCTCTCTTCGTTCGTATAATCCGCAAGTTTGAATTTGCCCTTGAAAAGTTTTCCTATAAGACGGAAAAACGCGGGAACAAGAGCGACAATATCCTTAAAATAGACTATCAGGACCGCAAACAGCGTCGCCAGATGAAGCAATATATCGAAGGACATATTCGACTCGGCAAACGCCTCCGATTTGAAAAGTCCGTGCATGAGAGCCAGATGTCCGGAACTTGATATAGGCAGAAACTCCGCGGCGCCCTGGACAATACCGCAAAGCACGGATTCGATTATTTTCATATTTTAAGCTCCGTAAATCTTATATGTTTTTAATCTGAAAGTATAACAAGGTAATTATAGCATAAAATAACAAAAAAGACAACAAATATTTATCTTAGTTTTGTTCTTAAAAAATAGGCCGATCGACAAATTTCAAACGGTATATTTGCCTTATCATGTTTTGACGATTGCACGCGCAAAAATAAACTTTTCTTCTGTGATTTTCGTCGGGTGATATTTTCGGCAAATGTCATAAACCGATTTTATAAAAATTCTTATATAAAATCCGCATTTTTCAAAGACGTCTTAATTTAAGTTATATGAAACATCGGGAGAAAAAATGAATACTGCTTTAAAAAGAAACATTTTATCATTTATTTTTATGATATCCGGCGGATTTCTTGCCGGCATCATAAACGGGCTTTTCGGAACGGGAGGAGGAATAATCACCGTATATTCGCTCTCCCATATACCGTATTTCAAAGACCTCTTCGGTAAAAAAGACGTCTTCGCAATGACACTTATATCAAGCTTCTTTATGTCGCTTTCTTCGGCATTTTTAAATATCCGTTCCGGGAACATCGCCTTTTCGGACGTTATACCGTACGCGCTTCCCGCATTTATAGGAGGCGCCGCGGGCGCGCTGATACTCGATAAAATAAAAGTCTCTTTTCTTTCAAAGCTTTTTTCCGTCATAGTGATATATGCGGGCATAACTCTTTTTACGAGGTAAAATGATGTCGTTAATTACGGATTTTTTCGCTGCGTTCACAATATCGGCGCTCGCCGCCACGGGCGTCGGGGGCGGCGGATTTTTTGTCATATATCTTACTCTTATAAAAAATGTTCCGCAAATAGCGGCGCAGGGGATAAATCTCCTGTTCTTTTTATGCGGCTGTGTCCCCGGAATCGCAGTTCATATGATAAAAAGAAAAATAAATTTCGGCGTCGTACTGCTTATAAGCATTTTCGGAATACTCGGCACATTTCTGGGCGCATTTTTATTAAATATCCTCGATCCGACAGTCATCAGAAAGGCATTCGGCGCAATGCTCATAATAACGGGCGCAATTTCACTTTTCAGAAAAAAGAAAAAGTAGAGTGTTCTTGAAATATTCACATATATATGATATATTTTTATAATAACGGGAAGAAAAATACGCCGCAAAAGGAATTTTTTATGAAAAAGAGAATTTTATCCGCGATATTTATATTTATTTTTGCGATATGCACGGCGATGTTCGCCTCGGCGGAAAGCAAGGAAGAATACACGTCACAGAACGGGCTTTACGTATATCGGCTCGACGAAAACCAGAACGCCGAGATACTCTCATACAACGGTTCTGAAACATATATAATACTCTCCAAAATAGACGGCAAATACGACGTTTCGAAAATCTGCGAGGGCGCATTCAAGGGAAATGAAAAGCTCAAAAAAATAACTTTGCCCAAAAGCGTAAAAGAGATAGAGGACAGCGCATTTTTCGGTTGCACTTCCCTTACGGAAGTGGCGTTTTCCGAAGAGGCAGGTCTTGAAATAATAGGAGACCGCGCGTTTTATTCCTGCTCTGCGCTGAAATCCGTTCCCGAATCCGAAAAGCTTTCGAAAATCGGAGATTACGCATTTTTCGGTTGCGTAAAAGCCGACGCCTCCACGGGAGAATTCAAAAATCTTTCAAAGATCGGCGACTTTGCGTTTTCCATGTGCTCCAACTTCTACGACAAAGAAGTGTCCGTGACCCTCTCCCCTGCGATAAAGGAAATGGGAAACAGCGTATTTTTCGGTTGCTTTAACATAAAAGAGTTTTCCGCGGAAAACGGAACAGTACTTCTCACAAAAGACGGCGTACTTTACACCGAAAACGGCAAAACGCTCCTCGCTTTCCCCTCGGCATACAAGGACAAAACATTTACCGTTCCCGATGAAGTTTTAAAAATAGCGGACGCGGCGTTCGCCTTTTCCGCGATAAATGAAATAAAGCTTGGCAAAAACGTAAAAAACATCGGGAACTTCGCCTTTTTCTCTTCGGAAATAGAAGAACTGAATATACCCGAAAACGTTTCCTCCATAGGCGAATATGCTTTTTACGAGTGTGTAAAACTCAAAAAAGTCGTTTCCGACACATCGGCGACAGAAAATGCAAAAAACTGCTTTAACGGCTGTGAAGCGCTTGTATCAGTTTTGCTTTCAAAAAACATAACGAAAATTCCAGAAGGATTTTTCCGCTCCTGCACTTCTCTTTCGGAAATAACCGTGCCCGACGGTGTCACGGAAATAGAAAACGGCGCTTTTTATAATTGTTCGGCGCTTTCCTCCGTTTATATTCCGTTTTCCGTAAAAAAAGTCGGCGACGAAGCTTTTTATAATTGTTCTTCTTTGAAAAGTGCCGATCTTTCAGGCGCAAACGAGCTCGGAAAATATGCTTTTTACGGTTGCACATCTCTTGAAAATATTAAAATAAACATAGAAAAGATTCCCGCCTACGCCTTTTACTCCTGCTCTTCGCTCAAAAATGCGGATTTTATAGAAAACGCATCGGAAATAGGAAATTACGCTTTTTACTCCGCGTCTCTTATAGAAAATATAGTCTTTTCCGAAAAGCTTACAAAAATAGGCGATTTTGCTTTTGCGGAATGCGATTCGGTTAAAAAAATCACCGTTCCCGCAAGCGTCAAAAGCTTGGGAAAGGGAGTATTCTACGGCTGCGATATAGAAGAGGCAAAAATAGAAGCACCGCTTGACACGCTTCCCGAAAAAACTTTTTACGGCTGTAAAAAGCTCTCTTCCGTAAAATTTTCGTCGACTCCTAAAAATATAGGCGATTATTCCTTCTACGGTTGCGTAGCGCTCGAAAGCCTTGATATAGGCAGTATCGAGCACGTCGGAGCGTATGCTTTCTATTCCTGTCGACTTCTCAAAAACGTTATAATCGGCACGAAAGACGAAAAAATTTCCGAATACGCTTTCTACGGGTGCGATTCTTTAAAGGATATAGATTTTCCGCAAAATATAAAATCGATCGACGCGTATGCGTTCTCCTCCTGCGCAGGACTTGAAAACGTCGACACAAAAGATATAAAATACATCGGCAACGGCGCTTTTTCAAAATGCACTTCACTTAAAAACTTCAAAACAAACGCGCTTATAGTTGCCGCAGACGCGCTCTCCGGCTCCGCAAAGCTTTCCGATATAGAAATGGAAAAAGCAGTATACGTCGCCCCCGGAGCACTGAGCTCCACAAAATGGCTTTCCGATTCGAAAGAAAACTATCCTGTTATAGGCGACGGAGTGCTTGTTTCCGTAAAAGGATATTTAAGCACCACGCTTGTAATTCCCGAAACGGTAAAAAGAATCCCCGAGGGAATATTCATTGCGATTTCCGCGGTAAACGAAGTGAAGATTCCCGAAAGCACGCGTTTTATAGCAAAGAAAGCATTCACCGAAAATTACAAATATCAGACATCGACGGGTACGACAGCCGTCGGAACAAAAATAAGAAACCTCACTGTTTACGGCAAAAAAGGCTCTTTTGCGGAATACTATTCAAGACTCCCGTATTTCACATTCAAGAAAACAAAATAACTTACCTTTCTTGAAAGAAAGGTAAGCCAAAGAACTTTCGCTCAACTACATCACTTCATTTTGGCGAAAGCTTTTGAGATTCCAAAGGACTTTTCCCGAAAAGTCCTTTGTGTCCGGGTTTGGGGCGGACAGCCCCAACTTATAACGCACACAAAAAGCACGGCAATGCCGTGCTTTTTTATTTCCTGTATTACTTTTCTTCTTTATTTTCGGAAGAATCGAGCGAAAGCACTTCTTTTGTTTCTTCTTTTGTTTCTTCTTTTGTCTCTTCCTTGCTTTCTTCTGTTTTTTGTTCCGTTCCGGCTTTTTCGGGAGCAGAACGTTTTTTGTCCTTTTTCGCTTTGAGAGCCTCTATTTCGGAATTTATAGCATCTATTTCAGCCGCTTTATCGGCTGCCTTTTCCGCGGAAGAATCATCGGTCGAAGATTTCATTTCGTTATAAACTATTTTTCCGAGCTCCTCGTACTTCTGACTTAGTTTAAGTTTGAGGGATTCTATCTTTATAGAATCCGCGGCGGTATCGGCAAGGTCGTTCACCTTTACTGCCGCTTTGCTGAACGCTTTCTTTGCGCTTGAAATAAATTCATCCCAGCTCGACATATGAAAATCTCCTTAATCACTTCAAAAATTTTTTTATTCTGTGCCTGTATTTCACCATATATATCCTGTAAAGTTTTCCGTACAGTATATCCGAAAGAAGAAAAACAACGTTTAAAAGAATAAGCGCCGCTATCGCAAACAATTTCGAAATTTCATTTTCATCAAAAAATCCGAGTGCCGAAACTATGAAATAGAACGCGGCGAGCTCCGCATTGAAAACAGCGAACTTCAATATCCATGAAACAACACGCCCTGTTTTTTCGAATATTTTCTTTGTTATCGGCATAGTACCGAAGAAAAAGACAAAATAGAACGCGACCCATTTGTTCGGAAGTATCAGAAGCGATATTACCGATATTATGGCATATACCGAAAACGCGGCGGCGTACCCCAGTTCTATAAGGCAAAACAAAATTATAAGAGAAGCCAGCGCCGCAACGGACATATCGATAATTTCAAGAAAAGATCCCACATAGAGAAGCACCGTTCCGAGTGCCGCAAACATTGCGCAAAGCGTTATCTTTTTCGTTAATTTCATTTTAACAGCACCTTATAAGATCTCCGCCCATGCACTCGCAACAGCAGTCAGCGCACATAAGCCCCGTACATATATCGCAAGCGGAACAACCGCCGCTTCCGGACGCATTTCGCCTGTTATCGAAACTGTTGGCGTTCGCCCTTATTCTGCTTGCCGCTTCCCTGTATTCGTCGTTCTGAGGATCCATGCGCACCGCGGTGTCATAACAGCGCGACGCTTCGAAAAAGAAGCCTCTGCCCTCGTTTACGCGTCCTTTGAGATAATACCATTCGGCATTTCTGTATTGCTGTCTTACAGAATCGAGACGTATTCCCGCCTCGAAAAAATCTCCTGCGTTTATATAGCTTCTTATTTCCGCAAAAGAGGAATCCCCGCTGTACCCTGAGGAAGAGCCTTTCGACATACGCTCTTTTTGTATAGTGTCGTATGCTTCGTTTATCTCTTTCATCTTTTCCTGGGCAAGATCGGCAAGAGGACTGTCCGCATAGTTGTCGGGGTGATATTTTTTAGCAAGTTCGCGATATGCCTTTTTTATCTCTTCATCTGTCGCAGAGGGATCAACTCCGAGAACCGTGTATGGATTTGTCATTCAGCCTCTCCTTTTCAAATTCTGCAAAAAACGCATTTTTAATTCCGTAAACAGCAACATTCATAACGCACTCGCGCGTAAGATCGAAACCTTCGTAATCTATCAGTTCAAGAGAACGGCAAAGGGCTGAAAGTTCCATAAGAACAGCGTCTTTTATCATACGCTCTTCGCTCTCTCCGATATCGCCGCCGAAAGCGAGTAAAAACGGATTATAAGACCCGCTTTTTTTGTCTTTTCTCATATCGCACGCGGCGTCGGCAAGATAAACGGCGCGGCCGACGTGCATTCCTATATCCTCCGCTATTCTGTATTCCTTGCCGCAAAGCCCGTACGAAATGGCGAAAGCCAAAGTTTTGCCGAAAGCGGAGGCGACAATATCGGGAGAATCACACTTCTCTTTTTCAAGAGAATAAAATTCATTAAGAGAATCCGATATGCCTTTTTCGAGCGCATCGGGAAGATGCGCCCGTTTTTTTATCCTTAAAGCTGTGGGCGCAAGAGCTTTTGCACCCATTTTTTTTATTCCTTTTTCGTCCGCAATATCGTCCGTAAGTTTAAAATAAACAAGAATGGAATTTACTCTCGCGGTATAATCAAGAGACGGATTTTGCATCATCATCGTGCGTTTTTTAAACGGATGGATCGGGCATCTCTTTTTCCCGACGATATATTTATCGCCTTTAAGAGCGCCGCGTACAAGCGCAAAGAAAACCATATCATAGCTTAATGTAGCGCTTGAAGAAACTCCCGTACATTTATTCATCGCACGGCAAAGCCCGCAATATGCCCCGCGGTAAAATTCATATTCGCTCACCCGAAGAAGCGGTGCGAAAGGTTTTACAAAGCCGAACAATTTCTATTTAATTGTAATAATTATCTCTTTCTCTTATAGCCTGAGAAAGATATGTTTTTGTCATATTATATTTGTTTATTATAGCGTCATTCGTTACGACGGAAGCGCAGAGTTCTTCGAGGTAGTTGCTGTACTTGGAGCTCTTGACGGTATCGATATAGTCTTTGAAAAGTTCTGCATATTCTTTATCTTCCGCATTCTCTTCTGCGTCTTTATATGCTTTCTCTTTGAGTTCCACTCTCTTTATTATATAGATATAATCGCCGGAGGATACAGATATAGCGTCTGTATAAGAACCGATTTCAAGATCTTTGAGAGCTTCTATGACTTTCTCGTCGTTTACGAGATCTCCGTCAACTATAAGACCGTTGGGATAGTACGAAGAATAGAAGTTATCGGAGTTTGCAACGGCAAGCTCTTTGAAATCCGCGCCGTTTTTGAGCTGTGCAATAAGTTCTTCCGCAAGAGTGGATTTCTTTTCTTTTTCTTCATCTGTAAGATCTTCGTATTTGTAGTTGTAACCGAGAGTATATTTCTTCTCTTCAAGAAATTCCTTGGAGATATCTGTTACATAAACGGAATTTCCGCTTTCGTCATAAACGAGGTACTGCTTATTGCCTTCGTCGTCAGTCGCTATTTTCTTCTTTGTGTTTATAAGAATAAACTGATACTGTTTGTAATGCTCTTTGTAATATTCTTCGAGCTGTCCGTCGTCAAGAACGAGAGATCCCGCGTCGGAGAAAAGATAGTCGTAAACTTTCTTGGAACGGAGAACCGAAAGCTGATATTCATAGTAATCATCTCCGGTATATCCCCAATATTTTTTGAAAGCGCCGGCGCCGCCGTAGTTCTTCTCTGCCGTTTTGGAGTCTTCTTTTGCCTTCTTGACATCGGCTTCGTCGAGTGTAAGACCGTATTTATCCATAAGGTATTTTTCTACCGCGACGGTCTTTGCCGTTCTTATAACGGAATCCGTAAGAGTTTTGTCTATCGTGTTTCCGTCGTCGATCTTTGTAGACCAGAAATCCGCAGTGTCATATTTTGCGGAGATATAGCTGGAATAAAAATACTCGTATTTTCTGTATTTCATAAAGAAATCGAATTCTTTTTCCGTAACGGTATAATCCTTCCCGTCTGCGGTGTACGTTGCTATAATGTCCTTTTTCCCGCAAGAGGAAAGTGAAAAAGCCAAAGTAAATACGCAGAGCAAGAGGGAAATTATTTTCGAAAAACTTCCTGTTTTGATCATTTTTGTTTTCTCCTGTAAAATGTAATTTATAATGTCGCACACTGAGAGCGGCAGATTTTGATACTTATTCTATTATACATGATTTTCAAATAAAATCTACTCTTTTTTCGAGATTATTTGTATATATTTTTTTAACAATAAGCGAATATATGAAAAAATCGGTTCTTTTATCGGTTTTCTGCACGAAACATAGGGACGCGCCGTCGGCGTTACGAGTATCCTTCCCGGAAATTCCTCCGCCATTTTCGACCACGCGGCAAGATCGAGCTTTTCGGGATAAATTATGACCGAGCCATTCTTCTCGTCTATCTGGGTAAAGCCGCATTCTCCTCCCATGGCACGGCAAAGCGCCGCGTCAAGAAGAGTTTCCACGCTCGGAGAAAGGTCTCCGTACCTGTCGAGAAGTTCGTCCGCAACGTCGTCTGCGTCCGCCTCAGTCGCAATGTGCGCTATCTTTTTGTAAAAGTCTATCCTCTGCGATTCGGAAGGGATATAATCCTTCGGGATAAAAGAGTCGCGACCTATGTTTATCACACATTCTATCTTTTGCTTCTTTACGTCGCCCTGCTCTTCGAGCACAGCCTCGTCGAGTATCTTTATATATAAATCATACCCTATCGATTCCATGTGCCCGTGCTGTCTTGCACCGAGAACGTCCCCCGCTCCGCGTATTTCAAGGTCGCGAAGCGCTATCTTGAATCCCGAGCCGAACTCCGTAAAATCGCGTATGGCGGAAAGTCTCTTTGTCGATATCTCGCTCAGAGCCTTGCCTTTATTGTAAGTAAAATATGCATACGCAAGTCTTTGAGATCTTCCTACTCTTCCGCGCAGCTGATGAAGCTGGGAAAGTCCCATTCTGTCCGCGCCCTCGATTATAAGGGTGTTGGCGTTCGGAACATCGACGCCCGTTTCTATTATCGTGGTGCATACAAGTATATCGACCTCGCCTGCGACGAGCGCCTGCCACACGGCGGAAAGCTCTTCTTTTTCCATCTGACCGTGAGCGACGGCTATCTCCGCGCTCGGAAATCTCGCTTTCAGTCTTGACGCTATCGAGTATATCGATTCTATATTATTATGAAGATAGAACACCTGCCCCGCACGCGAAAGCTCGCGGCGTATAGCTTCGTTTATTATTATCTCGTCATACTCCAAAACGTATGTCTGGACCGGTCTGCGGTCATCGGGCGCCTCGTCGAGCACCGACATATCCCTTATGGAGTTCATCGCCATGCCGAGAGTTCTCGGAATAGGCGTTGCGGTAAGGGTCAGAACGTCCACGTTTTTTGCAAGCTGTTTGAGCTTTTCCTTGTGGGCGACGCCGAAACGCTGCTCTTCGTCTATTATAACGAGTCCGAGGTCGGAAAACTTGACGTCGTCGGAAAGTATTCTGTGCGTTCCTATGAGTATATCGATATCTCCGCGTTTCAGTGCGCGAAGAGTCGCTCCCTGCTCTTTTCCCGCGGAAAAACGCGACATCATCGCCGTTTTTATCGGGAATCCGCGCATTCTGGAAAGCGTCGTGCGGTAATGCTGAGATGCAAGTATCGTCGTCGGCACAAGTATTGCAACCTGTTTTCCGCCGAGCACCGCCTTGAAAGCGGCGCGCAGAGCCACCTCCGTTTTGCCGAATCCGACATCTCCGCAAAGGAGTCTGTCCATCGGAACGGCTTTTTCCATATCGCTCTTTATTTCGTTTACGGCAAGAAGCTGTGCCGACGTCTCTTCATACTCGAAAGTGGATTCAAACTCCCTTTGTATCTCGTCGTCGCGCGGAAAAGCGTAGCCGGGGCGACGCTGGCGTTCGGCATAGAGCTTTATAAGCTCTTTCGCCATCTCCCTTACTTCTTTTTTCACCCTCGCTTTTGTCTTGTGCCAGTCGGTACCGCCGAGTTTGGAAAGTTTTATACTTTCGCTGTCGCTTCCCGGACCTATATATTTGGAAACAAGGTCTATCTGTTCGCACGGAACATAGAGCACGTCCGTTCCCGAATATTGTATTTTTATGTGGTCGCGGCGCGTTCCGTCGTAATTTTTTATATTTTCTATCCCGACATAACGTCCTATGCCGTGCGCTTCGTGAACGACAAGATCTCCCACGGTAAGGTCGGCGTAAGAGAGGAGCTTTTGTTTGGAGCTTTGTTTTACGCCCGAATAGCGGCGTAGCTTCTTTTTCGACGCTCTGAAATTTCCGTCCGACATTTCCGAAACGGAAACGAACATCGAATGGAAAAATTCAAACGACGGAACGGCTCCGCACGTAACCACGGGCACGCGGCGAGGAAGCTCCGTGACATCGCCGTATTCGGGAACATATATGTTTTCTATTTCCGCGTCGTCGAGCATGGATCTCAAATTCGAAGCGGAAACGGAGCTCTCGCAAGCGATAAGCACGGAATATCCGTTTTTCACAAATCCCCTTATATCATCGGAAAGATTTTCGAAGCTTTCCGAAAACGACGGCGGCTTCCTTGTGAAAAACGTGAACATCTCCGAAAGCTTTCCCGGATATTTTGCTATAAAATCGCTTATGACGATCGCGGCATTGTTATCGAAAAAAGAGAACACTGTATCTGCGGGATATGCGAAATCCTTGTATTTCGGGGATATCATCGAAGCTTCGAGAAGCTCTCTTATATCCTCCGCGTTCTGCATTTCGTACCCCTTCAACCTATCCGACATCGACGCATGGTCGATAACGAATGTGAGCGTGTCGCCTTTATCGAAATAATCGAGAAGAGACGCGGGCTCTTTATATATATATGAAATATATTTATCGATAAACGGTGTTTCTGTAAGATTGTCTACACACTCTTTCTCCGTCATAAGAGAAGCTTTCGAACTTACGTCAACGGCTTTTTTCGCCATTTCCGATATATGCGCGGAAAGGGATTTTCTCGTGTCTTCATCGACAAGCACTTCACGGGCGCTCACAACGGAAAAGCTTCTTATATTCTCCGTTTTTCTCTGCGTCATGACGTCGAAATATCCTATGCTGTCAACCTCGTCGCCGAAAAGCTCCATTCTTATGGGATTATCGCTTTGCGGCGGGAATACGTCTATGATACCGCCGCGCGTGCTGAACTTTCCGCGGCCGTCGACAAGGTCGCACGAGACATATCCCGAATCCGTCAGAAATTTTGCAAATTCGCGTATATCGAGAGTATCTCCCACGGAAATATCTCTCATATGTTCGGAAAGCTTTTCCTTTGATATTGTATATTGTATAGCCGCCTCCGGAACGGTGACCACGACGTCGATATTCCCGCAGATTATATCCGCAAGGCACGATATCCTCGCGTGTTCGAGCTCGTGGGACGACACGATATTGTAAAGCACGGGGCGGCGCGACGGATAAAATTTTGTCCGCAGTCCGCACGCCGAAAGATATGCGCGTATGCGTTCCGCGGAAGCTTCGTCACGCGCGATAATGAGAGAGATTCCGTGTTTTTCGTCGGACGCAAAAGCGGCGAGGAAAGCGTCAAGCGCCCCCTCGCAAAGTCCTGTAACGAGAAAAGGATATCTTCGTTTTTCTCCTCTTACCCGCTCGTATGAAAGTTTTAGTTGACCGTACTCCCGCTCATGGCGCATACGGTCGAGAATTATATTCATTTTTCCTCCGTAAAAAGAGAATCAGTTGCAAAGACGCATAGCGCCCTCGATATCTCCCGAAATTATAAGTTCTATCGCATTATATGTTTTTTCAAAGCATGTATTCAAGAGTTTTTTGTCGTCCGCGGAAAATTTTCCGAGCACCCACGAAGCAAGGTCGTAATCGGGATTCGGTTTTTCGCCGACGCCGAGCCTTATCCGCGGAAAATTTTCGCTGTCGAGAAAGGCTATTATGCTTTTAAGACCGTTATGTCCGCCTGCGCTGCCGCTCCTGCGGATCCGCATTTTCCCGGGTTCTCTTGTTATGTCGTCGCATATGACTATTACGTTTTCCGCAGGGATCTTATAAAAGTCCGCCGCCGCGGATATTGCCGTCCCCGACGCGTTCATATAAGTCTGCGGCTTCATAAACAGCACCCTTGCGCCTTTTACAGTAGCCTCGCCTACAAGCGAATCGAATTTTGCCTTCTTTATATCGGCTCCCGCTTTCGACGCAACAAAATCAATGGTTTCAAAGCCCGCGTTGTGGCGCGTCCCGTCATATTCGCGTCCGGGGTTTCCGAGCCCCGCTACAATATATGATATAGGAGCGGAAGAAACGCCGTTTCCTGTCGCTATCTTTTTGAAAAGTTCGTCTATATTCATATTTTCCCCTGCTCTTTTAAGTTTTAGAATATATGTAAAATCCAAATTATTTTCGGATATTTTGGGTTCAAGCTGATTTACCGTAATTCAACATACCGACAGCCGGCACCGCCGACCTATAATTCAGACGGAATTGTATCCCCATAAATGAATCAACGACACCGCCGATAAGGGCGGCTGAATCTTGCATGAGTTACAGTTTACACTCTTTTCGGCTTTTTTTCAATAGATAGGTGCGGTTTGAAGAAAAAATTTTCCCTTTTTTTAAAAAATTTCAAAAAATGTGTAGATATTGGATAAAACTTGTGATAGAATATTCAGGTAAATGTGTTTTACAAATTTAAATATAACACAAAAAAATCGGAGGTATAACACACATGGCAACAAAGTATGTTTACTTGTTCACCGAAGGAAATGCCGACATGCGTGAACTTCTCGGCGGTAAAGGCGCAAACCTTGCCGAAATGACACACATCGGACTTCCCGTACCGCAGGGCTTTACAATAACAACGGAAGCCTGCACAAAATATTATGAAGACGGCAAAAAAATAAACGACGAGATCATGGCTCAGATCATGGAATACGTCGCAAAAATGGAGGAGATCAACGGCAAGAAGTTCGGAGACCTCAAAAATCCGCTTCTCGTTTCCGTTCGTTCCGGTGCCCGCGCATCCATGCCCGGCATGATGGACACTATCCTCAACCTCGGTCTTAACGACGAAGTTGTAGAAGCTATGATAGCCGGCAACAACGATCCCAAATTCAAGAGATTCGTTTACGACTCTTACAGAAGATTTATCCAGATGTTCTCCGACGTCGTTATGGAAGTCGGCAAGAAATATTTCGAACAGCTCATCGACGAGATGAAAGAGAGAAAAGGCGTTAAATTCGACGTCGAACTCACAGCTGACGATCTCAAAGAGCTCGCACAGGAATTCAAAGCAGAGTACAAATCCAAAATCGGCGAGGACTTCCCCTCCGATCCTAAGGTTCAGCTCTACGAAGCTATCCGCGCCGTATTCCGTTCTTGGGATAACCCCCGTGCAAACGTATACCGTCGCGACAACGATATTCCTTACTCCTGGGGTACGGCAGTAAACGTAATGCCCATGGTATTCGGAAACCTCAACAACAACTCCGGCACAGGCGTTGCATTTACACGTGATCCCGCAACAGGCGAAAAGAAGCTCATGGGCGAGTTCCTTGTAAACGCTCAGGGCGAGGATGTCGTTGCAGGTGTTCGTACACCTATGCCCATAGCCCAGATGGAAGACAAATTCCCCGAAGCTTACAATCAGTTCGTACAGGTTTGCAAAACACTTGAAAACCACTACCGCGATATGCAGGATATGGAATTCACGGTTGAAAACGGCAAACTTTATATGCTCCAAACACGTAACGGTAAGAGAACGGCAAAAGCGGCTCTCAAAATCGCTTGCGACCTCGTTGACGAGGGCATGAGAACAGAACAGGAAGCTGTTCTTATGATAGACCCCAGAAACCTCGATACACTTCTCCACCCGCAGTTCGACGCTGCCGCCCTCAAAAAGGCTAATCCTATCGGCAAAGGTCTTGCAGCATCTCCCGGTGCCGCTTGCGGTCAGGTAGTATTCTCCGCAGAGGACGCAAAAGAATGGAAGAAGAACGGCAAGAAAGTCGTACTCGTTCGTCTTGAAACATCTCCCGAAGATATCGAAGGTATGAAAGCTTCCCAGGGCATACTCACCGTTCGCGGCGGTATGACAAGCCATGCGGCAGTTGTTGCGCGCGGTATGGGAACATGCTGCGTTTCCGGTTGCTCCGCAATCATAATGGACGAAGAAAACAAGAAATTCACTATCGACGGCAAAACATTTGTTGAGGGCGACGTTATCTCCATAGACGGTTCCACAGGTAACATCTACGGCGAGGCTATCCCCACTGTTGACGCTACAATCACAGGTGAATTCGGCAGAATCATGGCTTGGGCTGACAAATACAGAAAGCTCAAAGTTCGCACAAACGCAGATACACCCCGCGACGCAAAGAAAGCACGTGAACTCGGTGCAGAAGGTATCGGTCTTTGCCGTACAGAGCATATGTTCTTCGACGGCGACAGAATCGACGCTATCCGCGAAATGATCTGCTCCGACACTGTTGAAGAAAGAGAAGCTGCTCTTGCAAAGATACTTCCCTTGCAGCAGGGCGACTTCGAGAAGCTTTATGAGGCTCTTGAAGGCTATCCCGTTGTCATCAGATTCCTCGATCCTCCGCTCCATGAGTTCGTTCCCACAAACGAAGAAGATATCGAAGCTCTTGCAAAGACACAGGGCAAGACAGTAGAACAGATAAAGAACATTATCGCTTCTCTCCACGAGTTCAACCCGATGATGGGTCACCGTGGCTGCCGCCTTGCGGTAACTTACCCCGAAATTGCAAAAATGCAGACACGCGCCGTTATCCGCGCTGCCATCAACGTAAAGAAGGCTCATCCCGACTGGAACGTTGAACCCGAAATCGAGATCCCGCTTGTTGGCGAAGTTAAAGAGTTCAAGTTCGTTAAGAACATCGTTGTTGCAGTTGCCGACGAAGAGATCGCTGCTGCCGGCGTTGACCTCAAATACATGGTAGGTACAATGATAGAGATCCCGCGTGCGGCTCTCACAGCTGATGAAATCGCAAAAGAGGCTGAATTCTTCTGCTTCGGTACAAACGACCTTACACAGATGACATTCGGTTTCAGCCGCGACGACGCAGGCAAATTCCTCGGTTCCTACTACGACGGCAAGATCTACGAAAACGATCCGTTCGCAAAACTCGACCAGATCGGCGTAGGCAAGCTCATGAAGATGACAGTAGAACTCGGACGTTCCACACGCCCCGACATCACAGTAGGTATCTGCGGTGAGCACGGCGGCGACCCGTCCTCCGTTGAGTTCTGCCACAAGATAGGACTTGACTATGTTTCCTGCTCTCCCTTCCGTGTTCCGATAGCAAGACTTGCTGCGGCACAGGCTGCTCTTAAAGACTAAGGAAGAAAAAGAGCCGACACATTCGGTTGAATAAAAAAGCAAATCTCCCGCAAAGTATTTTGCGGGAGATTTTTTGTGTGCATTATAAGTTGGGGCTGTCCGCCCCAAACCCGGACACAAAGGACTTTTCGAGAAAAGTCCTTTGGAATCTCAAAAGCTTCGCCAAAGTAAAGTGGTGGGCGGTGCAAAAGTTTTGTGGATTTTTAAGGGGCTTTTTCAAAAGCCCCTTAAAGCGGAGGTTTGGAACGGCAG
>UQXK01000013.1 GCA_900544985.1 uncultured Eubacteriales bacterium | reverse complement strand
ATGGGTAATTCCTTACTGGCTGTAAGGGTTATTAACCATAAATATATTGTAGTAGGAAGTAAAAAATAAAAATAAAAAATCAAAAAACTATTGACAAAAACACATGAATGGATTATCATATGAATGTAAATAAATATGAACGGAGAATCATATGACACAACATGATCACAAAGACATACTTGATAAGGTGAAACATGAGCTGCCGGTAGATGAACTTCTTTGCGATTTATCGGACCTTTTTAAAATCTTCGGAGATATGACAAGGGTAAAGATTCTTTTTTCTCTTTTTGAATCGGAAATGTGCGTATGCGCTATAAGTGAGCTTCTCGGTATGACGCAGTCGGCTATATCTCATCAGTTGAAAATTTTAAAAGACGCAAATCTCGTCGGAAACAGACGTGAGGGAAAGACCATCTACTATTTTCTTTCAGATGATCATGTTCGCTCTATAATAGCACAGGGATTTGAACATCTTATAGAAAAAAATGATAAATAACGGAGGATTATTATGAAAAAATCATTTGTTCTCGAAGATCTTGACTGCGCAAACTGCGCACGCAAAATGGAGGAGGCTATTGCCAAAATAGACGGCGTTGAAAGCGTCAATGTAAGCTTTATTTCACAAAAAATGACTATTGAAGCAGATGATACTGTTTTCGACGATATTATGAAAAAAGTTGTGAAAACCATAAAAAAGGTAGAGCCGGATTGCAAAGTTAAGCTTTGAGGTGATAAACCATGACTGCAAGACAGAAAAAAACTCTTATACGTATAATAAGTGCTATCGTATTGTCTTTTGTTGTTTATTTTATACCTGTTGACGGTATTTACAGATTGTTATTGTTTATAGTTCCTTATCTTGTTATAGGATATGATGTGCTTTGGAGCGCTCTTAGAAATATATTTCACGGTCAGATATTCGATGAAAAATTTCTTATGGCGATAGCTACTATCGGCGCATTTGCAACAGGTGAATATCCCGAAGCTTCCGCCGTAATGATATTTTATCAGATAGGCGAACTTTTCCAAGGGATAGCGGTGGGCAAAAGCAGAAAATCCATTGCCGCTCTTATGGATATACGTCCCGATTTTGCAAATGTTATAAGAGACGGAAAAGAGAACAATGTATCTCCGGAAGAAGTGTCAATAGGTGAAACTATTGTTGTACGTCCCGGAGAAAAAATTCCGCTTGACGGCGAGATAATTGATGGGGAAACATCGGTAAATACAGCTGCTCTCACGGGGGAAAGCCTGCCTGTCGACAAGAAAAAAGGCGATAAAGTTATAAGCGGTACGATCAATCTTTCGGGCGCCATATATATAAGAACCGAAAGCACGTATGGCGAAAGCACTGTTTCGAAGATTTTGGAGCTTGTTGAAAATTCTTCCGAAAAGAAAGCAAAAGCTGAGAATTTTATAACAAAGTTTGCAAGGTATTATACTCCCGTGGTTGTTATATCGGCGATTTTGCTTGCTGTTGTTCCGCCTCTATTTGCGGGGGATTGGTCTGTATGGATAAACAGAGCCCTTATTTTCCTTGTCGTTTCCTGTCCGTGCGCGCTTGTTGTTTCGGTTCCTCTTTCATTTTTCGGAGGAATAGGCGGAGCGTCCCGCGACGGTATACTTATAAAGGGCGCAAATTATCTTGAAGTTCTTTCAAAGGTGGATACTGTCGCTTTTGATAAGACCGGTACGCTTACCCGCGGAAGCTTTTCCGTTACGGCAATACATCCGTCAAAAATTTCCGAGGAAGAGCTTATAGATATAGCGGCGCTTGCAGAGAGTTATTCGACGCATCCCGTCGGTGAATCTATCGTTGCCGCACATAAGGGCGATATCGACAAAACAAAAATAGGGAGCATAAACGAAATTTCCGGCAAAGGAATTTCGGCGGTCATAGACGGCAAAAACTATTATGTAGGCAACGGCAGGCTTATGGCAGAAGTCGGCGCAGAATACCATGAATGCCATTTGTCTGGCACTGTTATACATTTATCACAGGAAAAAGAATATCTCGGTCATATAGTGATAAATGACCAAATCAAAGAGGATTCACGTGAATCCATAACGGAACTGAAAAAACTGGGAATTTCAAAAACGGTTATGCTTACAGGAGACAATGTTAGTGTCGCCGAAAAAATATCAGGAGAGACCGGTGTTGATGAATTTTATGCGGGGCTTCTTCCGGCGCAGAAGGTAGAATGCGTAGAAAAGCTTCTTTCAGAGGGGCGAAAGCTCGCCTTTGTAGGAGACGGCATAAACGACGCGCCCGTGCTTTCAAGGGCTGATGTGGGCATTGCCATGGGCGCTCTCGGAAGTGACGCGGCGATAGAATCGGCTGACATAGTGCTTATGGATGATAAGCCTTCAAAAATCTCTGCTGCGATAAAAATCGCAAGAAAGACCATGCGCATAGTTCACGAAAACATCTGGTTTTCGCTTATTGTAAAGGCGCTTATTCTTATATTGACGGCGGTCGGATTTACAAATATGTGGATAGCCGTCTTCGGCGATGTCGGCGTTCTGATAATAGCCACGCTTAATGCCATGCGCGCCATGATAAAGGTGAAAAACTGAAAAATAACAGCATATAAAAACTCAGGACACCGTCCGAATGGAAGTGTCCTGAGTTTTTTTCTTTTACGCTTTGTATTTTTGAATCGATTCTTCTATTTTTTTGAGTTTATCTTCGTAGTTTTCGCGTTTCTTTTTCTCGCCTTCTACGACTGCGGCGGGAGCTTTTGCCACAAATTCCGCATTCGAAAGCTTTTTATCTATTCTTTCGATTTCGGATATCATTTTTTCGCGTTCCAAAGTAAGTCTTTTTGTTTCCGCTTCAAAATCCACCATTTCCGCAAGAGGAATATAGATAACGGCGTGGTCTGCGATTATCTGAATTGCTTTGTCGTCGTGATATTCTTCGACATATTCTACATCGGAAGCGCCTGCGAGCTTTATAAAGAACGAAGTAGACGCATTATTGAATGTTTTTTTGTCTTCCGAAACGATAAACATCTTTGTTTTCTTGGACGGAGCAACATTCATCTCTGCGCGGCGGTTTCTTACAGCCCTTACAGAGGCGATTATTCTCTCCATGGACATTTCCTCGTCTGGATAGGAGAAATCGGCGTTATACGCGGGATAATCGGTTATAACGATGCTTTCTCCGTCATGAGGTAATGCCTGCCATATCGTTTCCGTTATAAA
Source organism: uncultured Eubacteriales bacterium (assembly GCA_900544985.1). Taxonomy (GTDB): domain Bacteria; phylum Bacillota; class Clostridia; order Oscillospirales; family CAG-272; genus UMGS731. The sequence continues at coordinate 37,501 of UQXK01000013.1, read as the reverse complement.
CGGCATAAACGGATGGAGAAGCTCCATAAGCGTTCTCAAAACATAAGAAAGAACGCGGCACGCATTTTCCGAATCCTCGGAAAATCTCGGTTTCAGGACCTCTATATACCAATCGCAGAATACGTTCCAAATGAAATCGTAGAGTTTGGAGAGGGCTATACCGAGTTCGTATTTTTCGAGATTTTCCGTGACTTCCGCTATAAGGCTGTTGAGTTCGGAGAGAATCCATTTGTCCTCCAAGCGAAGGGCCGTTACAGGCGGGAGTGCGGTGTCTTCAAGCGTCTCGGGAATATTCATGAGAGCAAAACGAGAAGCATTCCAGATCTTGTTTGTAAAGTTTCTCGCCGCTTCTATCTTCTCCGGGGAGAATCTCATATCGTTTCCGGGAGCTATGCCTGAGAGAAGGGCAAAACGCAGGGCGTCGGCGCCGTATTTGTCTATTATATCGAGCGGGTCTATTCCGTTTCCGAGAGATTTTGACATTTTGCGTCCCTGCGCATCTCTTACAAGACCGTGAATGAAAACAGTGGAAAAAGGCTTTTCTTTCATGTTTTCCATTCCCATGGTTATCATTCTCGAAACCCAGAAAGTGATTATGTCATATCCCGTAACAAGGGTATTTGTCGGATAGAATTTTTTGAGATCTTCTGCTTCGTTGTCGGGCCAGCCGAGAGTGGAGAAGGGCCAAAGTGCAGAGGAGAACCATGTATCGAGCACGTCTTCTTCCTGATGTACTTTTGTGCTGCCGCATTTAGGACATTTGATAACATCTGTTTCCGAAGCCGTGATTTCTCCGCATTCGTCGCAATAATAAGCGGGAATCCTGTGTCCCCACCAGAGCTGTCTCGATATACACCAATCGTGTATGCCGTTCATCCAGTTGAGATATATTTTGGAGAAGCGTTCGGGTACGAATTTTATTTCGCCGTCCTCGACAACGCGTATCGCTTCTTTTGCAAGAGGCTCCATTTTTACGAACCACTGGCGGGAAGCGAGAGGCTCTACGTCTGTTCCGCAACGGCAGCAATGACCTACGCTGTGAGCGCATTTTTCAACTTTTATAAGATAACCCTGTTCTTCGAGGTCTTTTACTATCTGCTTTCTCGCTTCATATCTGTCAAGACCTTCATATTTTCCGCCCTCCGCAGTGATCTTTCCGCTCTTGTCTATTACGGTTATCATTTCGAGATCATGGCGTTTTCCTACTTCAAAGTCATTGGGGTCGTGGCAGGGTGTGATTTTGACGCATCCCGTGCCGAAGTCTTTCTCGACGTATTCGTCTGCAACGACGGGAATTTCTCTTCCGACAAGGGGAAGAATAAGCGTTTTGCCGACAAAGGAAGTGAAGCGCTCGTCATCGGGATTTACCGCTACCGCCGTATCTCCGAGAAGTGTTTCGGGACGCGTCGTAGCTATCGTAATATAACTGTCTTCGCCTTTTACCGGGTATTTTATATACCAGAAAGAGCCTTCTTTATCGGAATATTCTACTTCGGCGTCTGAAAGTGCTGTTGCACATCTCGGGCAGAAGTTGGCTATTCTGTAACCTCTATAAATAAGTCCTTTGTTATAAAGTGAAACGAAAACCTTTTTTACTGCGGCGGAAAGCGTTTCGTCCATTGTAAATCTTTCACGCGACCAATCGCAAGAAGAGCCGAGAGCTTTAAGCTGGTTTATGATCGTCCCGCCGTACTGCTTTTTCCAGTCCCATACAAGTTCCGTGAATTTTTCGCGTCCGAGATCATATCTCGAAAGTCCTTTTTCTTTTCTCAGAACTTCTTCGACTTTTATCTGAGTTGCAATGCCCGCATGGTCCGTTCCGGGTACCCAAAGAGTAGAGAAGCCCTGCATACGTTTGAATCTTACAAGCGTGTCCTGCAAAGTTTCGTCAAGGGCATGTCCCATGTGGAGCTTTCCTGTTACGTTCGGAGGAGGTATTACGATAGTGTACGTGCCTTTGGAGCTTTTTTCTCTGGGGAGAAAATATCCGCGTTCGCACCATGTTTTATAGTTTTCTTTTTCGATTTTTGTGGGATCGTATGTTTTTTCAAGTTCTTTTCTCATCTGTTATACTTCCTGATATTCAAAATGATTTTTTTCGTTTGATTTGTTTTCGGATATTGAAGAAAATTCGCAGCCTTGCGGAATGGATATCGCAAGTGCTTGCGGGGCGACTTCAATATCTATTGTTTTTTCGAGCGTTATTTCGCCGTCTGCGCATATGCCGACGGGCTCATCGCTTTCAAAATGGATTTTTTTGCATTTTCTGTATTCCATAAACGGGAATTTTTCGAGATTTTCTGCGTGGAGCCCTTTTTTGTAAGTGCCTATGACTTTTATAAATGTAAGTCTTGACACTTTCTTTACAATGCAAACGTCGATGTATCCGTCGTCCGGCTTTGAAAGAGGCAGGGACTTGAATCCGTCGCCGTAATAAGAGCCTTTTCCGAATACCGACAAAGTGAACTCCTCATCGAAATGTTCATCGTCCAAATCGATTTTATAATGGCTTCCGAATTTTTTGCAGAAAGTCGATATAACTCCCATTATATAAGCAAGATTACTCGGCACCCATGGCTTTGTTTTTATTTCGGAGACTTTTTGCACGACGGCGCAGTCGAATCCGATATTCAAAATATTGATACTATATTTATTGTTGAATTTCAAAAGATCCGTTTTTCTTGCCGTGCCATGTATCTGGCGTTTGAAATCCGTAAAAAATTCCGGATTTGAAAATAATTTTACATAATCGTTACCTGTGCCTAACGGCACCACTGCTACTTCTGCATTATTATATTTTACTGCCGCGTTTACAACTTCGTTAAGCGTTCCGTCGCCGCCGCACGCATAAAAACGTACCGTTTCGTTATTATATAACCGGCACTGTTCCGAAACGTATCTTATCGCATCGCTGCACGCCGTCGTCTTGTAGATGATCGGTGTTATATTTTCGGATTTTGCGGCTTCTTCTATTTTTTCGGTAAGCTTATTTGTATCGAGCTTTTTTCCGGCAGCGGGATTTATTACAAAGCAATGTATCATTTTACGTCCTCTAATTTTGTTAAAAATATAAAGGGGAAAAAGCAAGTAATATATTATATTATTATATAATATTCAGTATATCAATTACCGTTGTTGATGTCAAGCCTTTTTATTTCTTGTCGTATGGAAGCGCGAAACTTAAAAATATCCCAAGTCTTTTGACTCGGGATATTTTGTATTAAGTTTTATGTGTTATCACGAACAAGAATGTTGTTTACAGCATCTGCAATAAGATCCGACACGTGCATAAATGCAGAAAGTTTATCTTTCGGGGGCAGATCGGAGTTTTTGATGAGTTCATTGTTTTTCTCGAACGCCTTATTTACAAGTCTGATTTTTTCCTCGTTTTGAATATCCTCATACATTTTTTGGTATATTTCAAGCATTTTCAAAAACGAGATCTCTCTTGTTTTGAAAACAGAGAAGGATTCTGCAATTTGTTCGGTATCGCTATCTTTTTCGAGAAGAAGATCTATTTTTGTCAAAAGTGTGTGCAGAGAGTTGAATCCGTTGTCTGTCAACTGTTTTTGCAGTTCCGCGATTTTATCGAATATTTCCTTTGATGTCAATTTAGCGCTTTCGTCGCAATTTGTATTATTTTCTTCTGTTGTCAATACTGCGTTTTCTTCGAGATTATTTTCTGACTTTAATGTATTATCTTTCATTTTGTTCTCCTCTGAAAATTTATTCGGAGGACACGCAAGACATATTTTATTTTCATCTACGAAGCGTGCCCGTCCGTGTTTTACAAGACCGTTTGCCCGTTTAGGGTAGGTCGCTTCATATTCGTTTCCAAGCTCATCGACAACAATAATGTTTTTTTCTATGGGTATCTCCCCCTTGTTTCGATTGGTTTATTCTGCGAATGATGTTTTTTGTGATGGGTATCGTCCCCGATTCGCAAATTTATTATATCATTTTTACAATAATTAGTCAAGATATAATGATTATTTTTGTTTTTTGATACAAATTATTGATATAATTATATTGATAAAAGGGAATTGTGAGTGAGGTTTATTAAAAAATGCGGGAAACAAAAAAGAATCCCCGAAACCGTAAGTTTCGGGTGAAAGTGTTATTTCGGTTTTTATAAAAAATCAGTCTGCAAAAACTATCGATTTTGCATATTTTGCAATTTTCGGCGCATATTTGTCTGCATTTTGTTTTAACAGTGCGAATTGTACCATCCAAAATGCATCATTTGTTTTATAAACATAAACAAAATAATGATAGGTCTTGTTTGTATTGGGATTTACAGAGTCATATTCAAAATATGTCAGACCGTTCGAGGTTTTTGTTTTACTGGATTCAAGATTGTTGTTCTGAATTGCCATATCGCAATATTGTTTCAGCGTATAGTTTTCAAGACCATCAAATAAAGCAAATTCTTCTTTTAAAGAAAATACCGCTATTTTTTTGGAATCATAGACATCTATATATCCGTCCGCCTCGGCTTTTTTAAACTCATTTGTCAAAGTTATCGTCATTTCATCGGAAGAAAAAGTTTTTTCTTTGGGTACCGGATTGAAAATCAAATTATAACCTGCAAAAAATATAAGAAGTCCTGCCAAAAATGAAGCAAGAAAAACAACAAGACCTTTGCGTGTTCCGCGTTTGCGGTTGTCTGATACCGCTTCGTTTATATTATTGTCAAATCTGAATGCATTTCCGTTGGCGGGGTTAAACTTGTTTTTGCCGGAAAGAAAAATGTCCTCCTGTCCTTCCGGAAGTATATAAAACTCGTTACAATAATTTTTGCTGAGTTTATCTGCAATTACAAAAACCTTTGCCGAACATTCGTCTATCTGAAAGGTTTTTTCTTCTCCGTTTTTCAGATCTCCTATCTTTCGGCAACGGACATTATTGATGACAATTTCATTTGATGTAGGGTCCTCGATGTAAATTTTCATTTTCACAATACTTGCTACAAAACTTTTTGTTCTTTTAATCGTTAAATTTCTCATTTGGTCAAGCTCCTTTAAAAGAATTCATAAATTTAATCGCTTACTGGTACCTCGAAAATCAAAGTGGAGCATAGGTGAAAGGAATGAAAAAAATTTGTGGTAACAAGACATATTCCGACATATGCTATATCAATATGATTGGAATAGTTTTGTAATTTCCTATATGCCACTTTGTTTTTAAATTTACCATAAATTTTAGGAAATTACAATGTTTTTAATTCAAATACACCAAAAATTTTAATTTTTATTATTTTTCAAAAAGTAACTGTGAAAATATCAAAGAAAGCGACATTGTCTGTTTGGCAGCTATTGTCAGATGTGAGATGAAAAAATATCATTTGACCGGTTTTCTTGCGGAGAATATATATGCAAACTTTGTTTCAATTTGTATAATATTTGTAAAACCGTTTTCTTCCATAAGGCGCATGATGTTTTCCGGCTGATCGGGATATACTTTTATTTTGTATGTGACAAAGTCAAGCATATCATCTTGATTTTTATCAATGGAAAGAACAAAACGACCGCCCGGCGAAAGAATATTGAAAACTTTATTGACAGCGTGATTTTTATCCTTGATATGCAAAAAGGTGAGTGAGGAATAAACTGTATCAAATGATTCTTGGAAATCGTAATTAAGAAAATCCGCACAAATCAAGTTAACATTATCAAAGTTTAAATGCTTATTTGCAATTTCGATTGTTTTTGATGAGAAATCTATACCGCAAAACACATTTACAAATGGTGCGACCCTTAATGCTAGCCGTCCTGTGCCGCAACCGATTTCAAGAACGCTCGGGGTTTTATTCAGGTCGAGAAGATTTAAAAAATCGGGACCGTCCCAGTTATCCATATATGCTTGAAGCGTGGGCGGATCCAATACGGGATCGTTTCCGTATTCGGCAAGTTTATCATAATGTTCTGCCAGATCGTTATTCATGGTATGATCTCCTTTTGCGTTATTATAACTGAAATGTCCAAATAGGGAATTTTAATATTATTATAACACGGACCGCGAAGAATTGTAAAGAAATTAAGTGATACTGCGGCTATGACGCAGAAGTTATATTCGAATTTAAAAATCAAGTGAAGAAAAATGCAAATTGTAGACAGTCGGATATCATAGGGAAGACATATAAATTGTTTAAGGTAAAACAAAACTAAAAAAGCACTTGCTTAGCAAGTGCTTTTATTATGGTTGCGGAGATGGGATTTGAACCACATGACCTTCGGGTTATGAGCCCGACGAGCTACCAAGCTGCTCCACTCCGCGATATAAAATTGGTGCCGGAAACCGGGATCGAACCGGTACGGGATGTTAGTCCCACGGGATTTTAAGTCCCGGGCGTCTGCCAGTTCCGCCATTCCGGCCCGCTTTTCAACTGCCTTATTATAATAGCACAATAAATCTTCCTTGTCAATAGCGTTTGCGGATTTTTTCAAAATATTCGTTTTCGGAAGATTGAAAGGCGGCATTGCTTTTAAATTTGTTTTCTGTAATTTCGAATATGTGCGAGGAAGAATATCTTTTATAAAAATGTCGGCAAAAAGAGTTTTTATATAGTGCGAATTGAATTTATATATAAATAATTATATTTATTTTGATAAATAAACATTGCAATTCCTTTTAAAAATTTGTCAAATAGTGTAAAATAATAAAAAGAGAATATTTCTTGCTTTGCAATTTAAAGTTAAAAAGCAAAAGACCTGCAAATATGCAGGTCTTGCTCACACACTGTGAAGTTGTCAAAGCAACGGTAAGAATTAATCTTTATTTGAACGCATAATGTAATCTCATAAGGTTCTGAGATGCTTATATGATATCACATTATAATTTATTTGTCAACTGTGAAAAGGAGATAAAAATATGGAAAAAGAATATTATCTGGGACTTGATATAGGCACTGATTCCATCGGTTGGGCGGCAACCGATACAAATTATAAGATTTTGAAATTCAACGGGAATGCGATGTGGGGAATACGTTTGTTTGACGAATCTAAAACGGCAGAAGAGCGCCGCATATACAGAACTTCGCGCAGAAGAATACAGAGAAGACGCGAGCGACTTGCTCTTTTGGAAATGCTTTTCAACGAAGAGATAAGCAAGGTCGATCCTGCTTTCTTCATAAGGCTTAAAGAAAGCAATCTTCTTATAGAGGACAGGGAAGATATAAATAAAACGGGAAAGTATACTGTTTTTAACGATAAAGATTATAATGACAAAGATTTTCATAAGGCTTTTCCTACCGTTTATCATTTGAGAAGAGAGCTTATAAAAAATAAAGAACCGCATGATGTAAGACTTGTTTTTATTGCGCTTCACCATATAATTAAAAAACGCGGTCATTTTCTTTTCGATACTGACGTTTCGGATATACCGAGGTTTGAAGAAGTTTACAAAGACCTTACCGATTATTTAAATGATAATTATGAAATTGATTTTCCTTGCGATAAACTTAATGAGTGTCAGGAAATTCTGAAAAGCAAAAAAGAGTCTAAAACCGCAAAATTCAATTCTCTTTCGGCTGAGCTCGGAATCGATAAAAAAGAAAAACAAAAATCGGCTGTGCTGTCTTTAATGTGCGGACTGACAACAAAAATTTGCGATATATTCGATGATGAGTCTTTGAAAGATCCGGAACTTGAAAAAATTACTTTGAATAACAGTTTTGATGAGAAAGCTTCCGATTACGAATCCCTTCTCGGAGAAAGATACGAACTTATAGAAAAGATAAAAGCCGTATATGATTGGTCTGTTCTTGCCGATGTATTGGACGGAGAAAAATATATTTCATATGCAAAAGTGAAAATATACAGAGAACACAAAGATGACTTACAGCAGCTTAAAATGTATGTGAGAAAATATCTTCCCGAGAAATATAAAGATATATTCAAAAAAAGCAAAGATAAACTAAACAATTATGTGGCTTATTCCGGGCATGTAAAAACAACCGGCAGGACCGGCGTCGTTGAGGGAAGATGCAATGAAGAGGATTTTTGCGCATTTTTGAGAAAAGAACTCGGCGAAATCAAAGATGAATCATACGCCGATATGTTTTCACGTATTAAAAATAATGTATTTATGCCGAAACAATCCTCCGCAAACAATGGAGTCATTCCCATGCAGGTCAACAGAATTGAACTGAAAGCGATTCTTGACAATGCAAAAGAATATTTGCCTTTCCTGACCAATAAAGACGAAAACGGAATATCGGTTTACGACAAGATATTATCTCTGTTTGATTTCAGGATTCCTTATTATGTAGGACCTTTGAATACCCACAGCAAGAGAGCTTGGCTTTGCCGCAAAGAAGGCGAAAAAATATATCCATGGAATTTTGAGAAGATTGTAGATGTGGATTCTTCCGCTCAAAAGTTTATAGAGAATCTGACAAGCAAATGTACGTATCTTCCGGACAAGGATGTTATTCCGAAAAATTCGCTCCTCTATACAAAGTATATGGTGCTTAATGAATTGAACAATCTGAAAATAGATTCCCGAAAAATAGATGTACAATTAAAACAGGATATATTCAACGATCTTTTTAAGAAACATTATAAAGTGACGAATAAAAGATTGCGCGATTATCTTGCATCAAAGGGTATAGAATTTGATTCCGATTCCATAAGCGGAATAGACGGTGATTTTAAATCTTCGCTTAAATCGTTTATAGATTTTGAAAAAAGCGAATTTTCTTCTTTATCAGACGGCGACAAAGAGGATATTATTCATTCGATAACCATTTTCGGCGATGACAAGAAGTTACTGAAAAAACGCCTGAAAGAGAAATATAAGAATATAGACGAAAAAACGGTATCAAAAATATCCAAACTGAAATATTCCGGTTGGAGCGGGTTGTCGCGCGAATTTTTAACGGAAATAGAATGTATAAACAAAGAGACGGGAGAGCTTACAAATATAATATCCGCTCTGTGGGATACAAACGATAATTTAAATCAGATATTATATTCGGATAATTACAGTCCGACATTTATAGAAAAAATAAATGAAATGAATTCTTTTGACGACGAAAAAACGTTGAAAGAAATAGTTGATGATTTATATGTTTCTCCGAAAGTCAAACGTCCGATCTATCAGTCTATCCAAATAATCAAGGAAATAGAAAAGATAGAGAAGTGCCCTCCGAAAAAGATTTTTGTGGAAGTGCCGAGATATACGGGAGAAAAGAAGCGCACAAGTTCGAGAAAAGCACAGTTACTTGAACTTTATAAAAATATGAAATCCGAATACGGAGAATTATATGATCAGCTGAACGGTACAGACGAAGAGAATTTAAGAAGCGATAAACTCTATCTCTATTTTACTCAGCTCGGCAAGTGTATTTATACGGGCGAAAAAATCGATCTCGATGATTTGATGAGCAATAATTCTCTGTACGATATAGATCATATCTTCCCGCAGTCCAAGATAAAGGACGACAGCATTTTAAATAACCGCGTTTTGTCTTTGAAAACATTCAATAATTCAGTCAAGAGCGATCATTATCCGCTGCCGGGTAAAACGAGAGAGGAGAGGCGGGCGTTTTGGAAAAAACTTCTTGAAAACAATCTCATAACGAAAACAAAATACGAAAGACTTATCCGTAATACGGAGCTTACCGATGAAGAGCTGACAGGATTTATTTCAAGGCAGATAGTTGAGACGGGTCAGTCCGCAAAAGCCGTTGCCAAGCTTCTGGAAATGATGTATCCGGATACAGAAACGGTCTATGTAAAAGCGGGGCTTGTTTCAGATTTCAGAGATGATAACAAAATGTTGAAATCGCGCGATGTAAACGATCTTCATCACGCCAAAGATGCATATCTGAATATTGTTGTCGGAAATGTTTACAATGAAAAATTCACTCATGACAGGGCTAATTTTATAAAAGGTCTAAAAGCGGACGGAAAGGACAGCAAAAGTCTTAACAAAATATTTGATTATGATATAAAAGGCGTATGGGTGGCTGAAAACAATGAATCGCCGAATCAAGTCATAAATACTATGAATAAAAACAATATTCTTTATACAAGGTATTCATATAAGCAACAAGGCGAGCTGTTTAAAGCAAATATTTTGAAAAAGGGCAAGGGACAAATACCGATAAAGTCGGGAAAACGTTCCGATATCTCCAAATACGGCGGATATGATAAAGCAAAATCGGCTTATTTTGCCCTTGTTGAGTATGACGAAAAGAAAAATCGTATAAGAAAATTTGTGCCTATCGATATTGTAAAAGAAAAGGCATATCTTTTGGATCCGGTAAAATTCATGAAAAATGAAATGAATTTGAAGAATCCGAAAATAGTTTTGCCTTGCATCAAATACAATTCGTGTATTTCACTTAACGGGTTCAGAATGCATTTGAGCTGTAAAACAGGTGAACGAATTAAATTCAGACCAGGTGTACAGCTGGTGGTAAGTCCCGAACAAGAGATATATATAAAGCGTATATCTAAATTTTGCGAAAGACAATCGAAAAAACCTGATATAAAGGTAGATGAAAAGCATGATAAGATTTCGAAAGAGGAAAATATAGAAATTTTTGATGTGTTGATCTATAAAATGACAAATACGATTTTCAAAGAAAAGTTCAAAGATTTCGGAAGTAAGCTTTCTTTAAAAAGAGATATATTTGTCGGACTTGAATGTGAAAAACAGTGTAAAGTAATAAGAGAGATGCTAAAAATTTTACATAACGATGCAAGACTGGGCGATTTAACTCTTATAGGAGAATCAACTAATTGCGGGACTATTCTTACAAATTCTAAAATATCCGGATTGGGTTCTGTAAAGCTTATAAATCAATCCGTTACAGGACTTTTCGAAAGCGAAACGGATTTACTTAAATAAAAAGAGGTGAAAGTATGAGCTGGCGTGTGGTAATGGTATCGAAACCGTCAAAACTCGATTACAGCATGGGGCATATTGTTATAAGAAATGTAGCAGAGACGGTAAAAATTCATTTGAGCGAAATATCTGTGCTGATAGTCGAAAACACCGCCAGCTCTATAACAACCGCTTTGATGAAAGAGATGATAGATAAAAAAATAAAGGTTATTTTTTGCGATGAAAAAAGAAATCCGTGTTCGGAGTTGACAGCTTATTACGGGTCACACGATTGCAGCCGCAGTCTGAAAAAACAGTTAGCGTGGAAAGATATTTCAAAAAAACGCGTTTGGACTGTTATAGTTGCGGAAAAAATCAGAAATCAGTCTCTTGTATTAAAAGCGTTCGGCTTTGAACAATACAAAATATTGGAAAATTACATAAACGAGATAGAATTTTATGATGAAAGCAACAGAGAAGGTCATGCCGCAAAGGTTTACTTTAATGCTTTGTTTGGGAAAGTGTTTTCAAGAAACGACGACTGTCCGACAAATGCGGCGTTGAATTACGGTTACAGCCTTATTTTATCGGTTTTTAACAGGGAAGTCGTGTGCAACGGATATATTACGCAGTGCGGATTGTTTCATGATAATGTGTTTAATCAATATAATTTAAGCTGTGATTTGATGGAGCCTTTCAGAACGATCGTCGATCACGCTGTAAAAAAGATGAATCCGGAAAAATTTGAACGAGAGGAAAAGATAAATATGCTGAATATTTTGAATTTGGAAATGAAGATCGACGGAAAAACAAATACGATGCTTAATGCTGTAAAAATATATTCGAAAAGCGTATTTGATGCGCTCGAACAAGACGATATGTCGTTGCTTCGTTTACCGATAATAAATTATGAGTTATAGATTTATGAGAGTAATAGTTTTTTTCGATTTGCCGACCACAACAAAAAACGAAAGGCGTGAATACAATTCTTTTCGAAAACATCTTATAAAAAACGGATTTATAATGATGCAGGAATCTGTTTATTCAAAACTTGCGTTGAATCAGAATGCGGCGGAGATCATATGTGATAATGTCAAAAAATATAAACCTCCGGCGGGAATAGTTCAGATGCTTACAATAACGGAAAAACAGTTTTCGAAAATGGAAATGATAGTGGGGAAAGTTTCGAGCAATGTTGTTTCCACGGATGAAAGGATTGTTGTAATATGATGCTGTCTGTAAAAAATTTTATAAACGGAATTGATTTTACATCCGACAAAATTCCGGTTATAATCATTGAAAACAAATCGTTTTTCAGAAATGTTTTTCTCGATTTTAAAAATGACAATTCGGACGAACTTTTTGTTTTTTCGGAAGATTTCAAGCCTTTTGAATTCTCGAAAAAGGGGGTGTTTATTTCAGACCCTCTGTCATTTGACAATATAAATAAAAAATTGATGACAAAGGTGAATTTGTATTTGGAAGAGACAGCTAATGAGGAATACAGCGTAGAACTTTCCGATATAAAGTCGAGACTTATCGATTTGGGAAATTCGCTTGTCGCTTACAATGAATATGATTTTGATTATAATTATGATATCACAACATCTTCAATAATAAAATTGCTCGATTTTAAGATTTCGAATGAGGTAGAGCAGGGAATATTTTTATTGTTGAGAAGGCTTTTACTTATTTCAAAATATATTGGTATAAATTTATTTGTTATTCCGAATTTGCATCTGTATTTTGAAAATAATGAAATTTTGGATTTTTATAGAACGCTTAAATTAAATCATATATACATTTTGGTAATAGAAAATTTTGAATCTGATTATAACTCTATGGAAGATATAACGATAATAGATAAGGATTTATGCGTGATTGACAAAAGTGAGATTTTTTGATATCATATAACTGATATGAAATTACTCTGTGCTGATAATGTCGCAGTTTATTTGAGGTTTGAGAATAATGTAATTTCATAAGGTAGTAAAACTTCGGCAGCTGTCAATATTGCCGCACGCAAGTTTGAGAATAATGTAATTTCATAAGGTAGTAAAACAGAATCTCTTTTATACCGTCAACAATACCGGTTTGAGAATAATGTAATTTCATAAGGTAGTAAAACGAACGGCGGCGGTAGAAACCTATGTTAATAGTTTGAGAATAATGTAATTTCATAAGGTAGTAAAACTGGCGCGGCGGCTACTATCACTGTCGGCACGTTTGAGAATAATGTAATTTCATAAGGTAGTAAAACTACCGTAAATATAAAGGCTTTGGATGATGTGGTTTGAGAATAATGTAATTTCATAAGGTAGTAAAACGTAAACGAAATTAGGGTTAAATACGCGGCGGTTTGAGAATAATGTAATTTCATAAGGTAGTAAAACTTTAACATCGTCACAATGTTCTAAATCGTTGTTTGAGAATAATGTAATTTCATAAGGTAGTAAAACTATAATAATAGCAAGAGGGCTATTGTCTAAGTTTGAGAATAATGTAATTTCATAAGGTAGTAAAACAAAACTTCGTTGTCGGAGAATCAAACAAGTGTTTGAGAATAATGTAATTTCATAAGGTAGTAAAACCGAAACTCTTTTGAGGTGTCCGGCATCGGAGTTTGAGAATAATGTAATTTCATAAGGTAGCAAAACAAAGCCCGTAACGCTGATGATAATTATCCAGTTTGAGAATAATGTAATTTCATAAGGTAGCAAAACAATAGCGAGACAGGTTATAGAAACGGCTGGGTTTGAGAATAATGTAATTTCATAAGGTAGCAAAACTTAGCCAACGGGTATCACCTGCACTTTTTTGTTTGAGAATAATGTAATTTCATAAGGTAGCAAAACTTCCCAAAGATGAAATGGAACTTATCAAGTGTTTGAGAATAATGTAATTTCATAAGGTAGCAAAACTAATTTCAAAATTTGAATACGACGTTTCGCGTTTGAGAATAATGTAATTTCATAAGGTAGCAAAACTTTTTCAGTTGTTGTTATCGATTTGTTTTAGTTTGAGAATAATGTAATTTCATAAGGTAGTAAAACAAATTGTTTCCGCTGATATAACTTCAACCCCGTTTGAGAATAATGTGATTTCATAAAAAGGCACTGTGAATTTTTATTCGCAGTGCTTTTTTATTACAGAAAATAATGATTATTGAATTTTTGATTTTATCGTGCTATAATAAATAAAAATAACTGTTTTATATCATTAAACAAAAATTATTTGCTTTGAATTATATTTCAAGTTGGATTGAAATCAAAAAACAAATTCGAGGAAACGGAGACATGACTTATTTTGGTTGACCTCAAACTTATTGTTGCAAGCAATATTATAAAATTAAGAACAGATGCCAAGATGACTCAAAGCGAGCTTGGCGAAAAGCTTAATTATTCCGATAAATCCGTGTCTAAGTGGGAACGCGCAGAATCGCTTCCTGACGCTAATGTTTTGAAGCAATTAAGCGAAATTTTCGGTGTGACTGTTGATTTTTTGCTCAATACACATAATGAATGGGTGCCCGAAACGGAAGAAAAAGAAGAAAATCATACAAAATGCAATTTTAAAGCGATAACTTGGATTACAATAATCGGTATATGGACTTTTGCGCTCTTTCTTTTTATCCTGTTTTGGATGATTATGGACAAAATGTACTGGATAGTTTTTTTAATAGCACTTCCCATAGCTATACTGACACAGCTTGTTCTTAATTCTGTATGGAATAATGGAAAATACAATCGTGTTTTAATAGCTTCTTTATGCCTGTCTTTGATAATGTTTTTTTATTTTGTGTTTTTTAAGTATAATATATGGCAACTTTTTTTACTTATGATACCGGTTATACTCATTTTATATATGACTACAAAAATAGTCAAAAAACATTGACGCAGAGCTGCATTCTACTGACAGTAGAACGCGGCTCTCTTTACGGTAGGGGCGTTTTTTGTTAATTCTACCGGATTTGAATATTAGTATAGATATATAAAAACACTAAAATAAAATATAAATTGATTTTTATTGTATTTTAATATATAATGTAAATAAAAATATTTTATTCAGGAGAGAAATATGGCAGATTTTGTACTTAGCTGCTGTTCGACAGCAGACCTTTCAAAAGAACATTTTGAAAAAAGAAATATATCATATATCTGTTTTCACTATTATCTTAACGGTGTTGAACACCCGGATGATCTCGGACAAACAATACCTTTTGATGAATTTTATAAATCTATGGAGAATGGCGCGGAAACAAGAACTTCGCAGATAAATGTTCAGGAATATTTTGAATATTTTGAAAATATCATAAAAAGCGGAAAAGACATACTTCATCTTTCGCTTTCATCCGGTATTTCCGGAACATATAAATCCGCTGTATCCGCCGCGAATATATTAAAAGAAAAATACCCGGAAAGAAAGATATATGTAGTTGATTCGCTTGCCGCTTCTTCCGGATACGGACTTTTGATGGACACTCTTGCAGATATGAGAGATAACGGAGCGACGATAGACGAAATCCATGATTTTGCGGAAGAGCATAAACTTGAACTTCATCACTGGTTTTTCTCTACGGATCTCACATTCTATGTAAAGGGCGGAAGAATATCGAAAGCAGCAGGATTTATAGGAAGCGTGCTCAGCATCTGTCCTCTTCTTAACGTCGATTATATGGGACGCCTTATTCCGAGAGAGAAAATACGTTCCAAAAAGAAAGTTATACGTCAGACGGTAGAAAAAATGAAAGAGTTCGCCGCTGACGGCGTGGATTATTCCGGTAAGTGCTTTATAAGCAATTCCGCATGCATGGAAGACGCAAAAGCGACAGCGGAACTTATAGAGAGTACTTTCCCGAAACTTAACGGAAAGGTTCTGATAAACAGCATAGGAACGACAATAGGAAGCCACACGGGACCCGGAACCGTAGCAGTCTTTTTCTGGGGTAAAAAAAGGGAGGACTGAGCATGGCGTTTAAATTTTTAAACGGAGAGCTCTTTGCCAAAATGTTCCGTGGCGGCGTGGCTTTTCTGCGTTCGAAAGTAAAGGACGTCAACGAACTCAATGTTTTTCCTGTTCCGGACGGAGACACAGGTGACAATATGATGTTGACAATGGAGGGCGGAGAAAAAGCGCTTTCCGGTGTCGAATCGGATTCGCTTGACAAGGTGGCAAAATCTCTTACCGACGGTATGCTTCTCGGTGCCCGAGGTAATTCCGGTGTCATACTTTCGCAGTTTTTTGCCGGTATAGCAAACGGATTTCTCGATCATGAGACCGCTGATGTAAGAGAGATCGGAAACGCTCTTCTTAACGGTGTAAAGCAAGCGTATTCTTCCGTGAATACGCCGACCGAGGGAACGATTCTTACCGTTGCGCGCGAATCGGTGGAATATGCGGTTGCGAATATTACCGACGACAGCACGGTAGACTCTCTTTTTACAGATCTTGTAACCGAAATGAACGAATCTTTGAAGCGCACTCCCGAAATGCTTGCGGTTTTAAAAGAAGCGGGTGTTGTGGATAGCGGCGGTTCGGGGCTCAAATATATAGCAGAAGGATTTTTAAAAATCCTTAACGGGGAAGAAATAGACGAGCCGGAAGATGTTACCTCATCTTATTCCGCTCAAAGCGTAGATATAACGAGTTTCGGACCCGACAGCGAAATGAGGTACGGTTATTGTACTGAACTTTTACTTCAACTTATGAATGCCAAAACAGACCCGTATGCGTTTGATATAGGCGTTATAAAAGAATTCCTTGAAACCGTGGGAGATTCAATAGTCGCCTACAAAACGGGCACGATAGTAAAATTGCACGTTCATACAATGACTCCCTATAAGGTTTTGGAATTTTGCCACAATTTCGGCGAATTTCTTACGATAAAGATCGAAAACATGTCTGTTCAACATCATGAGACGCTTTCAAAACCGAAAGAAAAACCGAGAAAGAAATACAGCATTGTGGCGGTAGCTAACGGCGCGGGAATAAAAAAGCTTTTCGAAGAGCTCGGCGCCGAAGAAATAGTGAACGGCGGGCAAACGATGAATCCTTCCGCGAAAGATTTTATCGATGTCTTTGAAAGAATAAATGCGGAACACATTTTCGTTTTCCCGAACAACGGAAACATAATACTTGCGGCAAAGCAAGCCGAAAAGATTTACGAAAAATCACAGATACACGTTATAGAAAGCAAGAGCATCGGAGATTGCTATGCGGCTCTTTCCGCCATTGATTTCGGCGAGGAAGATCCCGTGAAGATAGAGAACGGCATGAACAGCGCCATGAGCGAGGTTGAAACCGGATATCTTACGACAGCGGTCCGCAATACCGAAATGAACGGAATAAAAATCCACACGGGCGAATATATAGGTTTTTGCGGTAAACAAATGCTTTCTTCCGACGCGGATATTGTTTTGTCCGCAATGAAGCTTCTCGAAGGAATGAATATTGAAGAAAAAGATTCGCTTAATCTTTTCTACGGCAAGGATGTCGATAAAGATACGCTTGACGCCGTCGTCTCTTCAATAACGGAAAAATATCCCGACATTGAGCTTTATACGCTTGACGGCGGGCAGGAGGTATACCGCTTTATCTTTGTAGCCGACTGATTATTTTATTTGTGAGGGAAAAATGAACCTTTATCTAAAACAACATGTTTTCACATGGGGAGACCGTTTCAGCATATATGATATTGACGGAAATTCCGTTTTTTCTGTTGAAAGCGAAGTTTTTACTTTCGGCAAAAAACTTCATGTATTCGATTTTAACGGTAATGAAGTTGCGTTTATACGCCAAAAGCTTTTCAACTTTATGCCGAATTATTCCGTTATGATACACGGTGAGAATTATTGTGAAGTTCAAAAGCATTTTACGTTTTTTTCTCGCAAATATTATGTTGACGGGCTTGATATCACGGTAAGCGGAGATTTTACGGCTCATGAATATACCGCGGAAAAAGATGGAAAAACTGTTTTTAATGTTTCGAAAAGGTGGTTTACATTCGGAGATGCATACGAAATAAATATAAATGATATAGATCCGCTTGTTGCTCTATGTATCGTTTTAATAGTAGACGCATGCGATTCCGATAGTTAAAAATAATTATGAATTCTGAAACGATTCTTATTTTCAATCTTTCTGATAAAACAGAAAATATTAAAAAATTATCGGAGAAAATTTCGGATAAGATCAAGGTAATGGTAGTAAACAAATGCGATTTCTTTTCTCCGATAGAGTCGCTTGTGCTTATGAAAAAGAGTGCTCCTTGCTTTTTTGAAACTTTTGATGATCCGATGATTATTTTTGCAAACTTTTCGGACAAACATCTGGACGAGATTTTAAAATCTCTTTCTCTTAATGGAATAAAAGTTCCTCTTAAAGCTGTAATGACCGAAACCAACAAGGAGTGGTCGGCGATGTATCTTTATAGAAATCTTTTGGCAGAACACAGAGAAATAATGAAAATGAAAAATAAAATCAATTAAAATAAGGAAGCAAATATGGAATTAAAAAACAAAAAAATAGCATTTCTCGGCGACAGTATAACAGAAGGTCACGGAGTAGCCGATAAAAACAACATTTATTGCGAGCGCATGAGAAGAGAATGCTCTCTTCGCGATATTTATGTTGACGGTATAGGCGGAACCCGCATAGCAAGACAAACAGTTCCCAGCGAAAACGAACGTTACGACAAAGATTTTATTTCGCGTGTAGATAAAATAGACAAAGACGCGGATATTGTCGTTGTATTCGGCGGAACGAATGATTTCGGTCACGGAGACGCGCAGATAGGTTCTGAAAACGATGATACGCCGTACACTTTTTACGGTGCCTGCAACATTCTTTGCACGAAGCTTATAGAGCGTTTTCCGTCCGCACAGATAGTTTTTATGGGACCTTTACATAGACTTCATGAAAATTCCTTGAAGGGAAGCAGAAAAACAAGCGACTACGGCACGCTTTACGATTATGTCGATGTGCTCAAAAAAGTAACACGCAAGTATTCTATTCCTTTTCTCGATCTTTTGTCGGTAGGCGGAATTACTCCTTTTGTTAAAATTCAGCAGGATATGTATATGCCCGACGGTCTTCATCCGAACGACGACGGACACGCAAAAATATGTGAAAAGTTAAAAGGATTTTTGACATCGCTTTAAAATATAAAAAGCGTCTTTTAATAAGACGCTTTTTTATTGCAAAAAAATCATATGTGTTTTATAATACAAATGAAAATACTTGCTTGCAAGGGCTTTTTCACGACGTATTTAGGCGAAAATGCGTTTTTTGCTGAACAAAAATTTTATTTTTCTTACTTTCAATGTGATAATATTTATTATAAAATGCATAAAGGAGCTAATATGAAAACAAGTATCGAAGAAAAAAAGAATCGCAAATCATTATATATTGTACTTATGCTTATTTTTCTTTTTATGTTGCTTCTTAATATCCTGACTCATTTCTATGCGGATGATTATACGTATATGAACAGCTTCGCAACGGGAGAGCGCATTTCTTCGATAGGTGATATCTTTAAATCTTTGGTATCTCATGCAAAAAATATGAACGGCAGACTTGTGGCGCATTTTTTCGTTCAGTTGTTTCTTTTTCTCCCCGTTGTTGTCTTTAAAATAATAAATCCTCTTATATTTGTGCTTCAAATTTTCATCGTGGTGAGATTGTGCGGAAAAAACAAGAATGATCCGCTGTTTTTCGTGCTTTCGTTTGCTTTTATATGGATATTCGAACCCGTGTTCGGACAAGTTAATTTATGGCTTGATGGGGCTTGCAATTATCTTTGGGCATCTGTTTTTGCGCTCTTGTTTTTATACCCGTTTGTAGATCTTTTTGTAAACGGAAAAACTATAAAAAATCCTTTTGTTGCAGTCCTTTTCGTTATTCTCGGATTTTTGACGGGCGCTTTTTCGGAGAATGTTTCATCGGCTGTTATCTTTATGGCGTTTTTGTTTATCATTCTCACGGCATTTATAAAAAAACATAAGATATCGTTTATATATATTGCTTCATTTATTTTCTCTTTGCTCGGTTTCTTGTTTATGTTTTTACAGCCGGCGGAACGCGCGGGAAAAGTATCTGATTTTTCTCTTGGAACTCTGAGAATAAATTTTATCTCTGTTCTTAATATACTTAAAAGCTTTTGGCTTCTGATAATGCTTTTTGTAGTTCTTGCGGTCATCGCTTTTTATAAAAACGTTTCAAAGGATAAAATCATATTATCCGTTATACTCGCTCTCGGAGCTTTGTTTTCTTCGTTTATACTGATATTTGCGGAGTACGTTCCGGAAAGATGTATGGCTTTTGCCGTCGTCCTTTTTACGGCGGCGACAATAAATATTTTAAAGGAACTGTTTGATTCGGATCTGTATATTTGGGCAAGATGTATATCCGCTGTTATATTGACCGCAATGATATATTTTGTGTTTATCGGCACGAATGATATTTATTCCTCATACTGTTTTTCGAAAGAAAACAACGAAACGATAGAAAAATGCAAAGAAAATGATATACTTGATGTAGAGATTCCTGTTTTTATGCCGTATACGAAATACAGCCCATCATACGGGCTGAAATACCTCGATACGGAAGACACCGATACATGGCCGAACAGCAGTATGGCGGCATATTTCGGGGTTAAAAGTATAAAGGGATATTATGAGTAAATTTCTCTTTTTTTCTTTTTAAAATTACTCAAAAAAGATTGACAATACAGTAGCGCGGTTGTATAATCAATGCTATCTATTTTAAAAAAACGGTGGCAAAATGAAAACTTTAACGCGTGATATGACAAAGGGAAGTCCCATAAAGCATATTTTAAGCTTTGCGCTGGCTATGCTTCTGGGAATCCTGTTTCAACAGCTCTACAATATGGTCGATCTTATGATAGTGGGAAAATGGATCGGAGTTTCGGCGCTTGCGGGCGTGGGAAATACCGGAAGCCTGAACTTTTTGATAGTCGGTTTCTGCAACGGACTGGGAACAGGTTTTGCAATTCCCATATCGCAGTCCTTCGGCGCGGGGGATTATGAACGAATGCGCAAATTTGCGGCAAATTCGCTCTGGCTTTCGCTTATAATACTGCCTGTTCTGACTGTTGCGGTGTCGTTTTATTGTAAGGATATACTCTTGATAATGAGGACGCCTGCCGATATAATGAATTATGCATATGATTATATTTTTATAATCTTTTTAGGACTCCCTATTCTTTATACATATAACCTTCTTGCGGCGATAATGAGAGCGCTCGGAGACAGCAAAAGCCCTATTATTTTTCTTATTATTTCTGCGGGAATAAATGTCATACTCGATATTATTTCCGTCGGCGTACTCGATATGGGCGTAAAAGGTCCCGCTGTCGCCACGCTGATATCGCAGTTTATTTCAGTCATTCTGTGTTTTATATTTATAAGAAAAAAGTTCGATATTTTGAAAATCACAAAAAGCGAATGGCGTTTTGATATAAGAAAAATATTTACGCTTCTTGCAATGGGTATTCCCATGGGGCTTCAATATTCCATAACGGCGATAGGCTCTGTGGTTCTCCAAGCATCTGTAAACGATCTTGGTACCGTTGCTGTTTCGTCTATGACAACGGCTTCAAAGATGAGCCAGTTTTTGAATTGTCCGTATGAGGCTCTCGGTGGCACGATGGCAACATATGCAGGACAAAATACCGGAGCGGGAGACAAAAAGAGAATAGATAAGGGTGTCTTGTCTGCCGCCGCTATCGGCATAGTGTATGCGCTTTTTGCTTTTGCCGTTGTCCTTCTTTTCGGCAAACAATTATCACTTCTTTTTCTTGACAAAGGCGAAACGGAGATAATATCGAATATATATAAATATCTTCTTATAAACAGCATATCATATATACTCATAAGCGGAGTCAATGTTATTCGTTTCACCATACAGGGAATGGGGTACAGTATGCTTGCCGTTATCGCGGGAGTTTTCGAGATGATTGCAAGATGTGTTATGGGATTTGTGCTTGTGCCCGCTTTCGGATTTACAGCAGCTTGCTTTGCAAGCCCGTTTGCGTGGCTTTTGGCGGATGTATTCCTTATCCCCGCATATTTTATTTGCAGGTATATGATGCAAAAACGATTTGACAGAAACGCAGGAAATACAGATACAGTGTAAATAAAAAACACGGCTTATGCCGTGTTTTTTATTTATATACCGCTTTTTAAAATCGGATAAAAGTGTAAAGTCTCACCTTATCATTTTTTGATGATCAAAAGCTTAACATTTGCATAAAAATATAGATTTACAAAACAAATAATACGGTTAAAAATCTCTCAGGCGAATTTCTTTGCGAAAAAAGAGATTATTTTTAAACAGTAAGTTCTGTTTTGATCTCTTCGCTTTTTTCTGTCTGATTTTCGTTGTGTGCTTCCGCTTTCAGATTTTTTGCGGCGTTGGCAAGCATAAGTTTCAGCCTGTTTTCCTGGTTTACACGGCTTGCACCCGCATCGTAATCCACGGCGACGATATTTATATCGGGACAGGTTTCCTTTATCGGTTTCATCATTCCTTTTCCGCATATATGGTTAGGAAGGCAACCGAAAGGCTGTGTGCAGACTATATTTTTTGCGCCGGATTCCGCAAGCTCCATCATCTCAGCTGTGAGAAGCCAGCCCTCTCCCATTTTGACGGCATTGCTTATAATACCATCTGCCATGTGCGTTATTTTGTCAAAAGGAGTCCATGGGGAGAATGTTCCGTCGCATCTTATCGCTTCGCTGATATCTTCCTTTTTGTTGCAGAAAAATTTATAAATTATCTTATAAATAGGGTACATTGCATTTTTCTTTTTGTAGATAGTGTGTTCCGTCATAAGATTATATACAAAATACAAACAGAAGTCGAACAGCCCCGGAACGATGACTTCGGCTCCCTCACTTATGAGAAAACGTTCGAGGTCGTTATTTGCAAGAGGGGAGTATTTTACAAAAATTTCTCCTACAACGCCGACTTTTACGGCTTTTCTTCTTTGCATTGGGATTTTGGCAAAGAGATCTATTATTCGATCGTAATTTTCTTTTATTTTTTTGTATTTTATTTTGCCGGAGCGTCCGATTTCCTTAGAAAGTTCCTCTGTGAGTTTTTCTGCGAGAGCTTCCGCGTCGCCTTTGTTTATCTCGTAAGGGCGGACTTGGTTTACAAGACTCATGATGAGGTCCCCATAAAGGATACCGTACATCATTGCGTGAAGTATTTTAAAATTCAGTTTGAATCCCGGGTGTTTTTCAAGTCCGAGCATATTAAAAGATATTACCGGGACATATGCCATATCGGCTTTTACAAGCGCTTTTCTTATCAGCGATATGTAATTCGAGGCACGGCACCCGCCGCCTGTCTGGAACATTATGAGGGCTGTTTTGTGCGGATCGTATTTGCCGGAGGTGAGCGCGTCTATAAATTGACCTATAACAAGTATGGCGGGGTAACATGTGTCATTATGTGTGTATTTAAGTCCGGTTTCGGCTATCTGCGGTCCGCTTGTTTCCAGAAGTTCTACATTATAGCCGTATGTTCTCATTACGCTGACTATCATCTTGAAATGGTAGGGAAGCATATTGGGCACAAGAATAGTGTAATCCTTTTTCATCTCTTTTGTAAAAGGGATAAAAGATGTATCGTGCATTTATTTTGCCTCTCCTTCTTCAAGAGCGCCGATAAGACTGCGCAGTCTTATCTTTACCGCGCCGAGATTTGTTATCTCGTCAATTTTTATCTGTGTGTAATGTTTATGCTTTTCTTCGAGAATGCTTCTGACCTCGTCGGTGGTTATAGCGTCCACACCGCAACCGAACGATACGAGCTGTACAAGCTCTGTGTCGCTATGCTCCGTCGCATATCTTGCGGCGCGGTAGAGTCTGGAATGGAACGTCCATTGATCGAGGACTTTTACGTATTGAACTGGCGCAAGTTCGCAAACGCTGTCTTCGCTTACCACAACGAAACCGAGAGATGTCGCGAGTTTATCTATGCCGTGACCTATTTCGGGGTCTATATGATACGGACGTCCTGCGAGAATCATTATTCTTTTTCCGTTTTCTCTCGCATAGGCAATGGCTTTTGCGCCTTCGTTTTTGACTTTGTTTTTATATTCCTTATATGCCGCAAAACCCGATTTTGCCGCTTTCAAAACTTCGGATTTCGATACTTTCGGGTCGAGTTTGAGTATTGTATCGTATATGGTTTTGGAAAGTTCGGACGGGCTGTCTATGCTTACATACGGATATAAAAAGTTTATGTTTTTCAACTCTTCCATGTTTCCGTTAAGAAGCTCGGCGTAATATGCGACTATCGGGCAGTTGAAATGGTTGTCTCCCGCGTGCTCGTTTATATTGTATGTGATACTCGGGTAGAAGATATTTTCAAAACCCTTTTCCATAAGCTCTACCATGTGTCCGTGCATTATTTTTGCAGGATAGCAGGCTGTATCGGAGGGAATAGTGAACTGACCTTTTTCGTATGTTTTTCTGTTGGAAAGCGCGGAAAAATGAACTTCAAACCCAAGATAAGTGAAAAACGCATTCCAAAGCGGCGCAAGCTCATACATGGAAAGTGCCATCGGAATTCCGATTTTTCCTCTTGTTCCGCGAACGGGTTTTAAATTCTCGAAAAAGTTTCTTTTCCATGCGTAGAGATTCGGAAGCTCTTCCGTGTTTTTTAGTCCGAGCGCTTTTTGGCACTGATTGCCTGAAACGAAAGTTTCTCCGTCGGAAAAGCGATTGATAGTAAGGTGGCAGTTATTGGAACAGCCGCGGCATATAGATGAATTTGATGTATGAGTGAAAGTTTCAAGTTCTTTTTGAGAGAGAAGAGTGCTTTCTTTTGATTTCATTATATGAAGAGCCGCGCCGTAAGCGCCCATAAGTCCTGCGATAGAAGGACGGATGACATTATTCTTGATTTCTTTTTCGAATGCTCTCAGAACGGCATCGTTATAAAATGTTCCCCCCTGAACGACAATGCAGTTTCCGAGCTCTTTGGGAGAATTGGCGCGTATTACTTTGTAAATGGCATTTTTTACAACGCTTGCGGAAAGTCCTGCGGAAATATCTTCTACCGAAGCACCGTCTTTTTGTGATTGTTTTACGGAAGAATTCATGAATACAGTACAGCGTGAGCCGAGATTTACGGGAGATTTTGCGAATATACCGAGTTTTGCGAAATCGGAAACGTTATATCCCATTGCCTTTGCGAATGTCTCTACAAAAGAACCGCACCCGGAAGATGCCTCGTTTAACATAATGCTGTCAACTGCGCCGTTTCTTATTTTAAAGCATTTTATATCCTGCCCGCCTATATCGAGTATAAAATCGACATCGGGACGGAAATATTTTGCGGCTGTATAATGCGCTATCGTTTCGACAACGCCTTCGTCGGTTCTGAAAGCATGGCGGATAAGCTCTTCTCCGTAGCCTGTTACGGAACTGCCGCAAATTTTTATTCTGTTCTGACAGAGAGAATATATTATTTCAAGCTGTTCTTTTACGAGCTTTACGGGATTTCCTTTGTTCGAACTGTAAAAAGAGTAGAGAATAGAGCGGTCGTCGGAGATGAGAACGAGTTTTGTCGTTGTACTTCCGCAGTCTATGCCCAGCCATGCGTTTCCGATATATGTATTTATATCTTTTTGCGGTACGGTGGCTTTATTATGTCTTTGAACGAAATAATCGTATTCTTCTTTTGAAGCGAAAAGGGGAGGCAGAGTATCAAGTCCGCGGGACTCGCATTTTGCGCTGTTTTCGATTCTTTTTTCAAGTTCTTCAAACGATATTTCCTCGCTGTTCTGCGCGTACATGGAAGCGCCCATCGCTACGGCATAGAGCGCATATTCGGGAAATACGGCTGTCTCTTCTGTAAGAGAGAGCGTTTCGTAAAAACGTTTTTTCAATCCTTCGCAATAATAGAGAGGCCCGCCTAAAAACATGACTTTTCCTTCTATTTTGCGTCCCTGAATAAGTCCGGTTATGGTCTGGTTTACAACTGCCTGAAATATGCTTGCTGCAATGTCCGATTTTGAAGCGCCTTGGTTTAAAAGAGGCTGTATATCGGTTTTTGCAAAGACTCCGCAGCGGGAGGCGATAGGGTATATCCTTTTAGCTTCAAGGCTTGCTTTATCCATGTCATCGACGCTCATATTCAAGAGAACAGCCATCTGATCGATAAAGGCTCCAGTGCCTCCTGCGCAGGAACCGTTCATACGCTCATCTACGCCGCCTTTGAAAAATATTACCTTGGCGTCTTCGCCGCCGAGTTCTATTACAACACCGGTATCGGGAGCGAGTTTGTATACCACTTCTCCCGTCGCATAGACCTCTTGTATAAAGTCGATTCCCGCTTTTTCCGCCATTCCCATTCCGGCAGAACCGGAAATGGTTACACGGACTTTATCAACAGGGTATATTTCTTTCATTTCACGAAGCATATCGAGTGTTGTACTTATTATTCTTGAACGGTGACGCTGATATTTGCTGTATACGATTTTTCCGTCACACATCAAAGCGAGTTTTGCGGTTGTAGATCCTATATCTATACCGAGAGTGTAATTGTTTGAAGCCACGTTTTTTATCCTTCTTGCCAAATAAATTTTATGTACAGTTATATTAAAGTATAAAATTTTTAATAGACGATTAAAAAAAGCCCTTAAATTTATAAATAAAATCACTCACTTATATTTAAGAGCATTGTATTAAAGAGAGAAAAGAGTATCGATATCAAATTATATTTATTATATCATAAATTTTTTTGAGTTTGTGCTTGCTTTTTGTATAGCAAAACACAAACGCTTCGCATTTGTGGGATTATTATATCATATTCGACAATGTTTTTCAAGCGTGAGTAAAAAAACTATTGACACATCTTTTAAAGCGTGCTAATATTATTAAAAAAGTGACAGGAGATAAGCAAGATGATATCTGTTTTTCGCCAACACGGATATATGTACATGATGAAGCGACTTCCGGATTGTTGTTTCGTCGTTTCTTATTGCTTATAATTACCGATCGACAAATACAATGATACGGAAGCCGTGATAAAATGACGGCTTCTTTTTATTTTAATTTCAGAAAGAGGTGTTTTTTATGCCTATAAAAATTCCCAGCGGTCTTCCGGCAGAAAAAATTTTGGAAGAAGAGAACATATTTGTTATAAACAATATACGCGCGGACACACAGGATATACGCCCGTTAAAGCTTCTTCTCGTAAATCTTATGCCGACGAAGATACAGACGGAAACACAGCTTGCAAGGTTGTTGGGAAATACCGCGCTTCAAGTTGAGCTTGAACTTCTTATGATGAAAAATCACATCTCCAAAAATACGCCCGAAAGCCATCTTTTAGCTTTTTACAAAACATTTGACGAAATAAAAGAGAACAATTATGACGGCATGGTCGTAACAGGCGCGCCCGTGGAGCACCTGGAATTCGAAGATGTCGAATATTGGCAAGAGCTATGCGAAATATTCGAGTGGAGCAAAACACACGTGACAAGCACTTTGCATATATGCTGGGCTGCGCAGGCAGGTTTATATTACCATTACGGGATAGAGAAAAAGCACCTTGACAAAAAGCTCTTCGGAATATTTGAACACCGTGTTACGCACAAGGGCTCTATTTTGTTCCGCGGGTTTGACGATGTTTTTCTTGTCCCGCATTCGAGACACACGACTGTTTTAAAAGACGATGTGCTTGCTTGTCCGGAACTCAAAATACTTGCCGAGAGCGAGAAAGCGGGCGTTTATGCCGTATCTACGGCGCGCGGCAAGCAAATCTTTATTACGGGTCATTCCGAATACGATGCGGGAACTCTCCGCAGTGAATATCTGCGCGACAAAAACAAAGGTCTCGATATAGATATACCTTATAATTATTTTCCCGATGACGACGATACAAAAGAGCCGCCCTGCAAATGGCGTTCAAGTGCAAACCTTTTATTCTCAAACTGGTTAAACTACTTTGTATATCAGTCTACTCCTTATGACATAAACGAAATAGGAAAATAAAAAAGAAGAGATGGCGCAAAAACGACAGACTGCGTCATCTCTTCTTTGTATAATAAACGGATTTTAATTCTGAAAATTTTATATGATACGAAAAAGGAGACAGAAATTTCTGTCTCCTTTTTTATCTCAGTGATTTTTCTGTATTATTTTTTTAACGGCGATTATTATTCTGTAAAGAGCGGGGGAGAAGACCATATTCAAGACGAATTCGCAAATAAAGTTTAATCCGGCGCAACCGATAAACAGAAAATACATTACGGTAGCTCCGTTTTGAGCGGCGATTCCTTTTATCGTGTCAAGTATTGTAAAGCAACCGAGTATAAATATTCCCGTGTTTACAAGCGGAACGACACCTGCCGAAAGAAATACGGCAAGAAGCATGTTTTTGTTTTTCAACGCTTTGAATATAAAGCCTGCCGCAAGTCCTGCGAGAGTGGTTTTCAGAATACAGATAAGTCCCGTCATGACAGGGTGATCCGTGAAGAGCGTGAGCGTGAAAAAGTCAAGTCCCATAACTCCGCCTGCGATGTATGATTCAAGACCGAATACAAATCCGAGAAATGCACCGGAAGCGGGTCCGAGAATCATTGCTCCGAGAGCTATCGGAATAAGCGTCAAGCTTATGTTTGTCGTTCCCGGAATGGGCAACTTTATTCCTACTCCCAGTATCGATAGCACGAGTATGAGAGCAGTGAGCAGTGCCAAAACCACCATGTTGAAGATGTATGAATGTTTTTTGCTTGTTATCATAACAAGCCTCCTTTACTGTCGTTCCGCCTTTTGCGGATACGGCGAAAAATATTTATGTAAAACGTGCTTTATTTCTGCGGGTATAAAATCCTTGAAAGGTATTTTTACCTCGTATAAAACACATTATTACCGATTTTTCTTAGAGTTTGATTTATATATTTCGTAAAGCCCTTCAAGTGTCAGCGCTGATGAATAAACTATATTTTGGGGCAGATATTTTATCATTTCTTTTGCGTGTCCGCCCGTTACTATGATATTTATATTTTTATTATCAAAATAGTTTTTTCTGCACGAATCTATAAATCCTTCGACGGCGAGCGCTTCTCCACGTATAACACCAGAAATCATGCTTTCCCTTGAAGTTTTGCCTATCGCGGGAGCTGAGATATCGAGAGAAACATTCGGAAGAAGCTCGGCATTTTTAAGCGCGTCAAGGCTCATTTTTATTCCGGGAAGAATATACCCGCCGATATAAGATGAATTTGAATCTATCACGGAGACGGTTGTCGCCGTTCCGAAATCGACTATTGCAAGAGGAGACGAAAACTTCGAAACGGCTGCGGCGGCATTCGCGACAAGATCCGCGCCGAGTTCGGACGGGTCGTTTATTTTTATGGAAAATCCCGTTTTTGTTCCGGGACCTACTATTATAATCGGAACATCGGATATCTCCGTCAATGCTCTTTTTATTATTTCCGTTACGGAAGGAACGACAGAGCCTATTATTATACCAGAAATATCTGTAATATCACAATTCTTATTCGATGAAACGGAGCGTATCAATGATAGATATTCATCTGATGTGCGGTCTTTGTTTGTGCCTATATTAAACGAACAGACAAGGGAATCGTCACTGAAAAATCCCATGTGTATATTCGAATTTCCTATATCCACGGCTAAAATCATACAACGCTCCCATATTGTTTTATTTTTGTATTTCCACAAACTGAAATAAACATCATAATTATACTATACAGCATTCGGAAAATCAACAATAATTATCTTTTTGTCTGAGTTTATTTACTTGTAGACAAATTTTGCCTTTTATGATATTATATATTGAAAAACAAAATAATTATTTTCGGAGATCCACTATGAATGATTTTATAAAAAACGCTTCCGCCGAAATGACGGAAAACTATAATATAAGCGAGCTCTTTCCTAAAAAGAACGATAAAGTTCTTCCGGATGAAAAAACAATAGAAAATATAATTCATAAGACAAGACGTTTGGTTTTCCCCGGATATTTCGGAGATGAATCCCTTGCGGAAATGACTTCCGGAGTGTTCGAGGACGGACTTCTTATCGATATATATTCTTCTCTGAAAAAACAGATAAAGCTTGCGCTTATTTACAGATGCAAATGTGAAAAAGACTGCGATGCGGAAAATCTTGCGGCTGAATCCGCAAAAGAGTTTGTGAAAGCTCTTCCGGAGATACAAAAAACGATATTCAAAGATGTTGAAGCGGGATTCAACGGAGACCCGGCGGCAAATTCCCGCGGAGAAATAATCGTTTCGTATCCGGGACTTTTTGCTATATTTGTTTACAGAATAGCTCATATTCTTTATACTCTTGATATTCCGATGATACCCCGAATGATGACTGAATATGCCCATGGAAAAACCGGAATCGATATAAATCCCGGAGCTACAATCGGGGAATACTTCTTTATAGACCACGGAACCGGTGTTGTAATAGGAGAAACCACTACGATAGGAAAGAATGTAAAGATATATCAAGGCGTGACTCTCGGCGCTCTTTCTACAAGAAAAGGGCAGGCGCTTTCTGGTGTTAAACGTCATCCTACAATAGAGGACGATGTTACAATCTACTCCGGCTCATCCATACTCGGCGGTGAAACGGTCGTTGGAAAAGGCGCCATAATCGGCGGCAACGCATTTATAACGTCATCTATTGCTCCGAATACAAAAGTTATTGTAAAGAATCCGGAGCTTATTCTGGAAATGTCTGAAAACATAAAGGAAAAGAAAAATGTTTGGGATTTCTGATATAAAAAAATACGATACCGTGATATTCGATCTTGACGGTACTCTTTTAAACACATTGGAAGACCTTACAGACAGCACAAATTTTGTGCTGTCTTCATTTGGTTATGCTCAAAGAACGATTGAAGAGGTGCGCACATTCGTCGGAAACGGAATAGGAAGATTACTTGAAAGAGCAATTCCGCAAGGAAAGGACAACCCGAATTTCAATGATATGTTGGAGCTCTTCAAATCTTATTATGATAAAAACTGCAATAACAAAACAAAGCCGTATGACGGGGTGATCGATTTACTGAAAACTCTGAAAGAAAATGGATTTAAGCTTGCGGTTGTATCAAACAAGATCGATTTCGCCGTTAAAAAATTGTGTTCGCGCTACTTTGACGGTCTTATCGATATTGCTATCGGAGAGACCGAAAAAATAAGAAGAAAGCCTTACCCGGATGAAATCGAAGAAGCTCTCTCTTTACTGAATTCAAAAAAAGAGAGTTCCGTATATGTGGGAGATTCGGAAGTAGACATAATGACGGGAAAGAATTCCGATATAGATGTTATTTCGGTATTGTGGGGATTCAGAAACAGGGACGAGCTTACGGAAAACGGGGCGAGATTTTTTGCGTCATCTCCCGAAGAAATACTGACGCTTGTTTCCTGAAAAAAATTTTTTAAAAAACTTTGTTACTTTTTTTATGTTTAGTTGGTATTATTTACAGGAGGACAGATGATGGATAATCGCAACGACATTATTTCAAACAGTGCTGAATCGATAAACGCCGTTGTTGAGAAATATTCCTCGCTTGTTTACAGAATTGCAAGAAGCTATTTCAGAAACTCTCACGATGCGGACGATATCTATCAGGAAGTCTTTCTCCGCTATATATCGAAAGAAAGGGTATTCAAAAGCGAGGAGCACAGGAAAGCCTGGCTTATAAGAGTAACTATAAATTGTTGTAACTCTTTTTATTCTTCGTCATGGAACAAAAAGACGACATTGCTTGACGACGAAAGGGCGGAAGATGAACCGGTTTTTATGGATTCATCGCAAAATGAAATTTATGAAGCCGTTGTAAATCTTCCAGATAAATTAAAGGATGCGGTTGTGCTTTTCTATTTTGAGGGAATGTCGGTGACGGAAACTGCGAAAACTTTAAAGACCACGGAAGCGTCTGTGAAAATGCGACTTATGCGCGCAAGAAAAATACTAAAACTTGATTTGGAAGGGAGTGAGGTGCTGTGAGAAGAGAAGATCTTGTTTCGACCTTTGAAAAGATCGAACCGAGCGAAGACTTAAAAGAAAAAACAAAATTGAAAATGTTTGCCATGGCGGTCGAACGTGATAAAAAGAAAAAAAGTCCCGCTTTTATTGCAAAATTTTCTTCTGCGATATGCGCGGCGATGGTTCTTGTATTTTGCGTCGTCTCTGTGGGACTTAATAAATTTCTTCCTCATGAATATTCGGCAAAATTTGATGATTCCGTTTCTGTTTCGGCATACTCAAAAGAAATCACCCCTTATGCCGTCTCACCAAGCACTCAAAAATCATTAAACGTCACAAAAGAAAAGTTCGAAGGTTTTTTGTCCGCACTTGATAACAAATACCGTGCAATAGGCGCGGAAGGCACGGTTATTTCCGGAGATTTTTTTGTGTTTGATGATTCGAGCGAATACGGAATATACGGGTTTGCCGTACTGAACATCAAAATATCAAATCTGTTTTTTGCAGATAACGAGCCGTTTTTCGGTATAAAAAACGGTGATACCGTGTCATTTATACAATATCTTAATTCGGACGCCGATATTCATTCGATTTTGTCGGAAGGAAATGAACTTTCTGTTTTTGCATACAGCGGAAATGGAATGGTGCCTTTTGATGAAATATCGGAAAAACTGAATCTGAAAAATGCTTTTGTTGTTTTTTCATAAAATACAACTATCATTTTAAAGTCCGATGTCTAAATGAAACGATAAATTAAATCTTCATATTTGTGTTTTGCATATAGTACCGTGTTTATGCAAATAGTAATATCGTTTCATTTTAAAACTATTTTGAATTTCGATCAATTTATGATTGAAATATATAAAAAATCAATAAAATTCAAAACAAAAAGGAGAATTTAAAAATGAAAAAAATACTTGCGCTTATGCTCGCTATGATCCTTGTGATCTCTGTTGTTGCCTGCGGTAAAAGCAATGATAAGACAACAGCTCCCGGAGAAACAACAGGTTCCCAGAATAATTCGACAGAGCCGACAGAAACAAAAGATTCGACAGGCGAAGTTGTAGTTCCCAACGCTTCTGTTGAAGATGTAATGAAAGCAATTTCCGAAATAGATGATCTTAAAGAATTGACCATGATGATGGATAAGGCAGAAGCAGGTTATCTCAGAGGTTTTGATGAAGAAATAAGCGGATTTAAAGACGGATATGTAATGGGACCGATGATAGGATCCATTCCTTTTGTAGGTTATGTTTTCCAGACCGAAGATAACGAATCCGCAAACGCTCTTCTTGAAACTCTTAAATCCAAAGCCAATATGAGATGGAATATATGCACCGAAGCTGATACGATGATAACAGATGTAAAAGGCAATTATGTTTTGTTCTTCATGGTAAGTGCAGAACAGGTCGGCGAAGCAGCTCCCGATAATATAAAAAATGCTTTCGAAAACGCTTTGAAATAATTTTCGAATCGGCAAAATGAATCTTTAATAAAAATGCGTGCGCTTTACGGGTAAGACTTAATCCTTATTTGGATTTTTATATCTCGGATATAATTCATCAGAAATCTAAAAAGCGCCGCTTTTTATTTGCTTTATAAAATATTTTATCGAAAAATCATTTAAAGAAAAACTTTTAAGCGAGGTGCATTCTTCTGCTTTTTTCAAGTATAACATTTTTGTATTACTTTTTGACTATCACAATAGTTGTGTATTTTATAGTTCCCAAAAAGCTTAAAAATCTCGTTTTGCTTATCGCAAGCCTTTTCTTCTATTTTGTGGGAGAGCCCGTATATTCGCTTTTGATGATAGGTTCGTCTCTTTCCGGATATATACACGGACTTTTAATAGAAAAGGCGCGCGGAACGAAATACGCGAAAATACCGCTGATATCTTCTGTTGTGGTGTCGATAGGTCTTCTCGGATTTTTCAAATACAGCAACTTCTTTATTAAAAATATAAATTCTATATTTAAAACAAATATAGGACTTCTTTCTATCGCGCTTC
Source organism: uncultured Eubacteriales bacterium (assembly GCA_900544985.1). Lineage (GTDB taxonomy): Bacteria > Bacillota > Clostridia > Oscillospirales > CAG-272 > UMGS731. The sequence goes on along the minus strand of UQXK01000013.1, from coordinate 3,652 downwards.
CGATAGGAATAAGCTTTTATACGTTTCAGATACTCAGTTACACGATAGACGTATACCGCGGAGAAGCGAAAGTACAAAAAAATCCCATAGCTTTTGCAACATATGTTTCGCTGTTCCCGCAGCTTATTGCAGGTCCGATAGTCCGTTACTCGACGGTACAGGACGAGCTTGATAACCGTAAACATTCTTTTGCGGATATCGCATACGGCGTAGGAAGATTTGCGGTAGGACTCGGAAAGAAAATAATAATATCCAATACTCTTGCGGAATTCGGAAATATACTTAACGGACTCTCTGAAAGAACAGTTCTTTCTTATTGGATATACGCGATAACGTTCACGCTTCAAATATACTTCGACTTTTCCGGTTATTCGGATATGGCGATAGGGCTTGGGCGAGTATTCGGGTTCCATTTTCTCGAAAACTTTAATTATCCTTATATTTCAAAGAGCATTACGGAATTCTGGCGCCGCTGGCATATGTCGCTCGGAACATGGTTCCGCGACTATGTCTATATTCCGCTCGGAGGAAACAGAGTTCCTAAATGGCGTTGGCTTTTGAATACGATGATAGTATGGATGCTGACGGGATTTTGGCACGGAGCCGAATGGAACTTTATAATATGGGGACTTTATTTCGGCATAATACTTCTTATTGAAAAACTGTTCCTCTTGAAGTGGCTCGAAAAACTTCCCAAGTTCGTAAGCCATATATACGCTTTGTTCTTAACTGTTATAGGCTTTGTTATATTCGATGCGACGAGCCTTTCCGGCGTAGGAAATTCTCTTGCTTCCATGTTCGGAGGAAAGGGACTTGCATTTTCAAATGCGGAAACGCTCTATTATTTAAAGAGCTATGCGCTCATTCTTGTAATAGCTGCCGTTCTTTCAACACCGCTTTTGAAGAAGCTTGTCGAACTTATAAATTCCAAAAAGGTCGGATATAACATAATATCCGTTCTTCAACCTATATGCTATATCGCTTTGCTTCTTATTTCCACGGCAAGCCTTATAAACGGTTCGTTCAATCCGTTTATATATTTCAGATTTTAAGGAGGGAAGAAGATGAAAGATAAAGTAAAAAATATTATAATATCTTTAAGCTTTTTTGCGGTTCTTGTCGGTTTTATGCTCGCGAGCATAATAATACCCGATAAAGATATTTCATATTCCGAGCGCAGAAAGCTGAATCAACTTCCCGAATTTTCCTGGGAGGTACTTGTATCCGGAAATAAAGACGGGGAAAGATATTTTGATCTTCTCGAAGATTATTTTCTTGATCAGTTCGCAATGCGCGACGAATTCAGAACTCTCAACTCCGCAACGAGAAGATATGCGTTTATGCAAAAGGACGTCGACGGAATATATGTTATAAAGAACAAAATATTCAAGATGGATTATAAACTTAACGAAAAAGCCATCGAGCGTTCCGCGGACGTTTATCTTAAAGTTATAAATAAATACTTTAAAGACAACGGCGCGAATATATACTATACCGTAGTTCCCGATAAAAACTATTATTCTGCGACGCAAAACGGATATCTTGCTCTTGATTATGAAAAGTTGTACTCTATAATGGACGAAAAACTTAATGATTACAGCTTTATAGATGTCAGAGATCTTCTTTCAGAAGACGATTATTATAATACGGACCTTCACTGGGATCAGTCCAAAATAATCGATGTTGCCAACAGATTTCTTTCCTCTATGGGAGGAAAGGGAAATGTTTCGATAGACGATTATGTAAAGAAAGAATATTATCCTTTCCACGGCTCGTATTACGGTCAGGCGGCGCTGCCCATAAAATCGGATACTATAACATATCTTACCAACAGCGTGCTTGATAATTGCAAAGTTTTTGATTACGAAAAACAGGATTATGTTCCTTTATATGCCGAAGAAAAACTCGGCGGAGTGGATACGTACGATGTATTTCTTTGGGGGGCGAGAGCGGCGCTCAGAATAGAAAATCCCGACTGCAAAAACGGAAAAGAGCTTGTTATTTTCCGTGATTCCTTCGGCAGCAGTCTTGCGCCTCTTCTTGTCTCGGAATATTCTACGGTTACCATTCTCGATCTCAGATATATAAGCTCCGATTATATAGGACACTTTGTTGAATTCAGCGATAACTGCGACGTACTGTTTATGTACAATCCTCTTGTACTGAATTCTTTCGGAGCAATTTCTTAAATATAAAAACATCTTACTCGTTTATTGAAAATATGGGTACTCCCCCGGACCTGAAATCAGAGTCCGGGGGAGTATTTATATTTTTATCTTTTTATAAAAAAGATATTTACAAAGAAAGAAATTTAGGGTAAAATTATAATCGTATACAGCAAATTTTTTAATCGGAGGTGTAATGAACCAATGGAGTTAACCCCAAAATATAAACGTGTGCTTGTAAAGCTGTCGGGAGAAGCTCTTATGGCCGGTGGAAACGAGATACTCGACAAAGATTTTCTCGTTAATATATGCGGCATTATAAAGAGATGCGTCGATGCGGGAACACAGGTGGCTATCGTCGTGGGCGCGGGCAACATATGGAGAGGAAGACAAGGAGAGGGAATGGACAGAACCCGTGCAGACCACATGGGTATGCTGGCAACTGTAATAAACTGTCTGGCGCTTCAAGACACGCTTGAAAATCTCGGAACGCCTGCAAGAGTCATGACGGCAATAGAGATGAAAGCGTTTGCGGAACCTTATATAAGAAACAAAGCTATTTCTCATTTGGAACACGGAAAAGTTGTCATATTCGGATGCGGAATAGGAAGTCCGTTTTTCTCTACGGATACGGCGGCTGTTCTTCGCGGAGCCGAGATATGTGCTGATATAGTTTTGCTTGCCAAAAATATAGACGGAATTTATACGGCAGATCCCAAAAAGGATCCGAATGCCGAAAAGATCCCGAGTATAGATTATATAGATATACTTAAAAATGAGCTTAAAGTACTTGATTACACGGCAACTTCATTCAGTATGGAAAATAAAATACCGATACTTCTTTTCGGTCTTGATGATCCGGAAAATATATTCAAGGCCGTTTGCGGAGAAAAAATCGGAACTATTGTAGGAGGAAAAATATGAAACTTGACGTTAAAGAATTTGAAACAAAAATGCAGAAGATCCTTGCGGGATATGAGAATGAAATAGACACGATACGTGTAGGACGCGCAAATCCCAATGTCCTTTCCAAAATAAGAATAGATTACTGGGGAACTCCCACACCCGTAAATCAGGTCGGCGAAGTAAAAGTTGCCGATGCACGCACTATTGTTATAACTCCGTGGGAGAGCAATATGCTCCGCGTTATCGAAAAGGCTATAAATGAGAGTGATATAGGTATAAATCCTCAGAATGACGGAAAGTGCATAAGACTCGCTTTCCCGTCTCTTACGGAAGAGAAGAGAAAAGAAATCACAAAGCAGATCATGCACATGGGCGAAGAGGCTAAGGTTTCCATAAGAAATGTAAGACGCGACGCAAACGAAAAAGCCAAAGCAATGAAGAAAAATTCCGAAATGACAGAGGACGAACAGAAGACATCGGAAAAAGATATACAGAACCTTACCGATTCCTATATATCAAAAATCGATGTTGCAACGGACAGAAAAAACAAGGATATCATGGAAATCTGAAAATAAATTGGC
>UQXK01000012.1 GCA_900544985.1 uncultured Eubacteriales bacterium | reverse complement strand
CGTATGAACTTCTATTTTTTTCTTCCTGTTGCACTTGATAGTATAATCCACCAAATACATTAAAAACGCAGGAAAAATCCTGCGTTTTCGGAATATACTGTTTGTTTTTCGGCTATTTGGATTTACATTATCACTTTGAAAGTGCATTTGAAGAAAGTTTCTCTACAATATCATTCAGAATAAATGAAGCGCGCAAATACTGCTTTCCTCCTATATATACGTCTTCCAGATCTTTTATATTATCGGTGTAAAGAAGAGCGTCATTCTTATAATCATCTTCGCTGTAATCAATGGAAAGCTCTTTTGCGGCAGCGTTTATAATGATGATATAATTCAAATTATCTTCCGTTATTTTCTTGATAAGCTCATCTTTTTCAATGTATTCCGTGTATTCGAGATAGTTTGTCTCCGCATATCTGAGCGCGGATTCCTCGGACACCTTTTCTCCCATGAGCTTTTCCATATATTTGCGGCTCTCTTTGATAATATCTTCGACAAAATCGGAAGAGAGTTTCTCCATCCATTTGTAAGAGCCGGACGGATATGAATTTATTTTGGAAGAACTCAAAAGCTCATCTGCGATCATGCCCGAAACATAATATTCAAAACGGCTGTTTTCAATAAGCACGTACACATCGGAAAAACCTTTCTTTTCCGAAATGAATTTTTCCGTATCGCATATTTTGTTTACCGTGATATAAAAATCTATTTTTTTGCCGTTAAAATCATAAAATATCTGATCTTCCGAGAAAACATCGTTTTTGAATTCAATATTAAACGTTGCCGTCACGCCAGTGCTCATACCGTTAATAAGTTTGTCAAATCCGTAGAAAAGATGCTCGTTTCCGAGAATCGCAACAGAAGAAGTGTTGGAATATACAACTTGCGAACCTTCTCTCGCAATTACAGAAAGGAAGACAGCGTCCCCGTATTCTGCTTTCTCTTTCGAGTATTCACACTCTGAAAAGATATTGTAAAGCTTGTTATGGACCTCGACTGTGAGAACGACGGGAGCCTTATAAGCTATCGGAACTATTACAAATTTGAATTTTTTGCCTGCAACGTTCTCATTTTCCGCGTCATCGGGAAATTCGATTTCAAAACCGAAAGACGAATTCATCACACACTTTCTCAAAGAAGCGATTCCGCTGTTATTGGAAGCGATATCGTACATAAGACAAGTGTCGAAAGTGAGATTGTCGGAACTTTCGCGGATCATATAATCTTTAACGGGATTTCCCGATTCATCCCTGCAAAATTCCTCATAGCGCTTATATTCGCCGTTTTCGTATATATACGAAGTCAAATAAAAGTCGATCTTTCCGCCGGCATCCGGATAAAAGATGTCTTTTATCTCATTTTCGAGAAAAGCTTTTTTATAATCCTCTTCAAAATCGCTCCTTGTTTTATTCGGAAGCGAAAGCGATACATTATCCGAAAGGTCTGTCTTTGAAAAATCATAATCTTTCGGTCTTCGCAGTGCGAAGAAAACAGCCAAAGCTATTATAGCCACCGCAAGGACTGCCGAAACTATTGTTATTACGATCTTTTTGTTTTTGTTGGAAAATTTTTTCCCGTTTTCCGCAATGTCGTTCATATAAATCTCCGATTTGTATTTTTCCGTCAGCCTACATCCATATAGCTGTCGGATAGTATGTCTATAAATTCAGCGCCCGTCACAGAACCGGCAAGCTTTATGCCGAGAGCGGGAGAAAGGAAACTGGCGCAAAAAACGTACGCTTCGTCGCCGTTGTAGCTAAGAGATGAAAGCGCCTCGTTTTTCGAATAATCGTTTGCTTTCATAAATTCTTCCAAAGATTTATTATACTCTTCATACATTCCATCAAGTATTCCCATGTCGTCTGCAAGAGCAAATGATATCACCAATTCACGCACGACCGTCTTTGTATGTTCATAGAGTAGCTCTTCAAGATAATCGTCGAATGTATTATATCCGCTTATTCCATACGCTTCGAACGCCACGGAATCTCCCCATGTATCCGCCATTGATTTTGCACTCGTTCTGAAATCCTTTTCCCACATGTCGTCTTCAATCTTTTTATAAGTGGCAAAAAGATTTTTCGGATACTCCGAAAGCTCTGTGCTTTGGCAGATTATTGCCAAAATCCCGTCGCTGTGGACGGCATAGCACCATATGCGAAGCTCTTCCATATAATCAAAAACGCTCGCATATCCCATATCTTTCAAAGCAGCTTTTATATCTTCGGATTTGTGGACCTCTTTTATTTCGAATTCCTCTTCGACGCCGTCGATAGTCTGTGTAAATTTGTCTCCTGCAACTTTGCCCTCAAAATATTTAAGATGGTCACCCGTAGCCTCGATTTTTACATCTTTGTATTCCTTTACCGTGCCGTCGGTCATTTTGTCTATACAGTTGTATAATACAACATCACCATCGGAAACGGCGCTTTCCACCTTATTTTCGGTCTTTTTGACCGCGGTTTCCGCAAACCATTCCGCTATAATAGAAAGGGAAGAATCAATTTGACCATTAAAACAGATATAACGCGCAACATAGTCCGTTACTTTTATCGTAAATCTTACGTCTTTTCCAGAAAGAGCGCCGTACTCTTCGCTTACCGGCATCGTGACATCGAATTTTGCTTCTTTATTACGCACAAGATAATAAGAATTATATTCGTTTATATTTCCCGTGTTTGCAAGAGCGTTATCGAAAAACAGCTTGCTCTTGTCGGAAAAAGGACGGTAGCCTTCCGTTTTTTTATATTTTTCCGGAAGTTCGTATGCCGTATACTCCTTAGAGCCGTCTTCTTTCTTCGTGATGATTTCGGCGGAAAGAGTAAAATCAATTGTAGAGCCTTCTTCAACATAAGCCGTGTTTTCGAAGTAAACTTCCGTAAGCCCGACTCTGAAAACGTCATAACCCGATTTCAGAGTTTCTTTCAGTTTATTATAATCCAATTTGTCGCCGATATCTACCGACACATATTTGGAAAGATCGTTTTTCATCAAAAAATCTATGGGTTTCCCCCTCTTGGAGACAAGGATAGCCACAGTCGGAACGATGATGAGTACCGCAAGCACAACGCTCACTACGGTTATAATAATCGCTTTTTTGCCGCCGGAATTTTTTTTGGTTTTGTTTTCTTTCATGATTCCTCCGTTTTTTGATAGAGAGCGTCGCCGTATAATTTCATTTTTGTATATATCAGAAAGTAAAAATAAATTTTTATTTTGCAAAATTCCGATAGAATAATTTTCAAGGAGATTATCACGCATAAATACGATGCGGATAACACCAAAGAGTGCGTCAAATAAAACTTCTGCCCTTATAAAATCCGTTCTGCCGTTATTTTCTATATGATATCACAATCGCGCGATTATTTCCACCCATGATAAAAAAATTCATCAAAAGTTCTCAAATAAGAAAAATAAGACTTTTATATTCCCGCTTTTTCGGAAAATCTCTCTTTCAGATAAGAAAGAGAGCGGTTGAGCTTATCTATATCGATACTTCCGTCGTCGGAAAGAACGGGGCTTTCGAGCGTAACGGACGCGCCGTATTCCGGCATATCGCCGATAAGGGAATCGAAATCTATTATTCCCTCTCCGGGGTGAAGTATCGGACGAAGAAGTCCCCATTCGTTCATTCTGCCGTCGAACGAGCTTATATGTATATGCCTTACGTCGCGCCAGAAATCGGAAGCAAAAAGTTTCCTGCTCTCGCCATGGAACTCCCCGAAACGCGTATCATAAATAAAGCGCGCGTGGGGATATGCTTTTTTTATCTTCTCAAAGCAGGAAAAAGGTCCGTTTTCCCTTGCGGGTATATTTTCTATTAAAAGGTCCACGCCCGCTTTATCGCACATTTCGTAAAAGTAAGATACAAACTTTACGCTGTCGTCTATTGCGGAATCCGAAAATTTTCCGCCCCACAGATGAAACACCGCTTTTTTCGCGCCGACTCTCTTTGCAGCTTCCACATTCAAAGAGAAGTTTTCGAAAGCCTTCTTTATGCTCTCCTCCGTGTTCTCCGCAAGGAGTATTCCTATGCCTTTCTCGAAATGTATTACGGGAAAATAAATGTCAAAAGACGCTATTCTGTCAATGATTTTGAAAAAATCGTCGTACCACGCCGAAAGAAGCATAAGTTCAAAACCGTCGCATTTTATGTTCGGCGCTTCCCTTTTTATAACATCGGGCTCGCACCCGTTTGCGCGTCCTATGAATGTGCCTGTCGAGGCGTAAATTTCGTTGCTCATAAAAAAATTACCGTTCACCGTTTTTGTTTTTTATTCTTTCATAAAGCACTTGCCGTATTTTAAAAAAGACTTCCGGGCTTTATGTTTTTAATTGTAGTATCTTACATCCGCTATGACTTTGCCGAGAACGTAAAGTTCTTTTGCGATTATCGGCTTCATCGTCTTATTTTCCGGTTGAAGTCTGTAATGTCCGTTTTCGCGGTAGAATGTCTTTACCGTCGCTTCGTCCTCCACAAGAACGACGGCGATGTCGCCGTTCTCCACATATGAAGTGCGGCAGACTATGACATAGTCTCCGTTCATTATTCCCGCCTCTATCATGCTCTCACCCTTTACTCTCAGAGCAAAAAGCTCACCCGTCATACCCTTTTCGCTCGGAGTAAACTCTATATATCCCTCTATGTTCTGCTCGGCAAGTATCGGAAGACCCGCCGCGACCTGACCGAGTATGGGCACGCGCGTTTTAGATTTCGGAACAAGCTCGTCTCCCACGGTGAGCGTTCTGCTCTTCCCGTCCTCTTTATGGATATAGCCCTTTTCTTCAAGGTGATTTATATATGCGTGAACGGTAGACGTGCTCTTTATTCCGAGGCTATCGCGTATATCGCGCACGGAAGGCGAATACCCGTTTTCCTCAATGGTGCGGCAAATGTAGTCATATACTTCCTTTTCGCGCCGTGTTAGCGGTTTCATATAAAATCCTCCCGTATTTTTATTTTAAGCTGTTACAATTTTCAGTTTCTTTTAAATTTTGCCATGAAGCATCGCGTTTGATAGCAAGGACGCGATTTTAAAGCCGTCAATGGCGTAGGACGCGCAAAGCGCGTCGAAGAAGCCGTAATGCTTCTAAAACCATGCGGCAAATCTCTTCTGCGCACATTCTACCATGAAGTAAAAATGCTTGCTTGCAAGGGCATTTTTACGAAGCCGTCAATGGCATAAGACGCGCAAAGCGCGTCGCAGAAGCCCATTCAAATGGGCTTCGTAAAGTCTTGCGTTGCAAGACTTCTGTGCCTATTATATCATATTTTGAGAAAAGCTATATCCTTTTGCAGTTTGTGCCTGTTTTTTTACAAAGCAAAACACAAACATACCGTTTGTGGGATTATTATACCACAAAATAAGAAAAAAATCAAACCTTTGTTCCGTTTTTTTGTTTCAAGACGCATAATTCCTTGATTTATAACACTTACGCCGCCAATGCATAGAATAATCATAATAAACAAAAAGGAGACGACTTATATGTTTTACGAGATACCAAAAAGAGCCGATATCACGGATTATATAGATGATTCACTTAAAAACATCTCTCAACAATATAAGAATACAAAGCTTTTCTCTTTCGGAAAAAGCGTTTTGAAAAGAGATCTTCTCTGCCTTAAAATCGGAAAAGGCAAAAAAAGCATAATCCTTGTCGGGGCACATCACGCAATGGAATATATGACTTCCTTTGTGCTTCTCGAATTTGCAGAAAAAATTCTTGACGCCGCGGAAAACGGAAAAGAAATGGGATTTTTCTCCAAAGAAGAGCTTCTTGAAATGTACGAGAAAAAATGTATCTATATAATCCCCGCGTTAAATCCCGACGGCATAGATATAGAAAGAGGGAATATAAAAAAAGGCGCGCTGTATGACGCGCTTTTGAAAATGAACAAAGGAAGCCATGATTTTTCGCATTGGCAGGCGAACGCCGCGGGTGTGGACCTCAATCACAATTACAACGCGGGATTTGATAAATCAAAAATGCTCGAAAAGGAATACGGCGTATCGGTTCCCGGTCCCACGCGCTTTGCAGGAGAAGCTCCCGAAAGCGAGCCCGAAAGCATGGCGCTCGCCGATCTTACGCGGGCGCTGAAATTTTCTCTTTCTTCCGTAATCGCGCTCCATACGCAGGGGGAGGAGATATATTACGATTATAACGGCAAATCGTCTTGCAGATCAAAACTCATGGCGGAATGTTTCGCCGCGCTTTCGGGATACAAAGTAAGCCGCCCCGACGGCATCGCCTCATACGGAGGATACAAGGACTGGGTGATAGATTCCCTCGGCATTCCCGCTTTTACCATAGAGTGCGGAAAAGGCGAGAATCCCCTTCCCGATTCCGATCTTGAATCCGTTTACAAAAAGACGGAGCCTATCCTTTTAAGCGCCGCCGCATTTTAAAACCGCTTTTCCCGTAATATTTGCAATACTTTTGTATACAAGACATGTTTTAATACAATTCCGTCTTGAAATAAGCGCTTTTTTGATTTATACTATATAAGTAAAAATATGCGAAAAACAATAAAAATGCCGCAAAAGTAAAACGGCACCGTTTCAAACGGCACCGTTCATCTTCAATCTTCAAGTTTGAGATACTCTTTCAGCATACCGGACAAAAGCTCGTCCCTGTCGATCTTTCTCATTATCGACCTTGCGCCCTTGTAGTTCGTAATATAGGTAGGATCCTCGGAAAGTATATATCCCACAATCTGGTTGACGGGATTATATCCCTTTTCCAAAAGCGCGTTATATACGGTTCGTATCACATTTTTGAGTTCTTCTTCGCTTCCTACTTCCGAGTGAAATGCGGTTTCACGGACATCAAATTCTCTATCAGACATTTTCAAAAATCCTTTCTTTATAAGATACGCGCTTGGCATTATTTTTATTGTTTTTATTTTATACCAAAACGATTATTTTTTCAACACATTACAAAAAAACTTAAAAAAATATTAAATAATTGCGAAAAAAAGGAGCGTATTATGGAAATATCCCGTAAAAAAATAAGCGACGAAGAAATATACGAACGTGAAAAAACACTTGCCGAAGAAGCAACAAAAATATCCGAGGATTTCAAAGAAAAATTCTCATCGATAGGATTTGAGCTTGAAACGGAATTTTCCCGCGAAAACGAAAACCTCACAGAAGAAAAACGAAAAGAATTGTCCGCTCTTTCCGTTCTTACCGACAGATGCGAATACTCCGACGGATACATAAGCAATGTAAAGATCACCGTAAAGCGCCCGAAGACGGAAAGCGACGAAGAGCTTTACAATAACGAAGAGGAAGAACTTCTCGCAATAGAACAGACGGCTTCTCTTGACGCAGACAGCGACGACGAGAGCGATTCCGAGCAGCGCAAAAACGATATAATGCTCGCAAGATCGAAAAGAGAGCTTGAAAGAAGCGTCGCATTCACAACGCTGTTCCTTGTACGCGTATATAAGACATTCTGGCATGAAACCGTAAGCATAAGCGACAACGCGGAGGAGATAGAAAAAGACCTTTCCGAATTTTTCGAAAAACTTTCCGAGAAATGCGAAGAGGAGTAAGCCTTACAAAAACAGGATCGGACAAATATAAAACAATGATAAAAAACGAACTAACAAAAACGGATTTAAAGACGCACGATTTCTATTTTGATCTTCCGAAAGAACTTATCGCCCAGCACGCATATGAAAAACGCGACGAAGCAAGGCTCATGGTCCTCGACAGAAAAGAAAAAAGCATAGAACACAAAATTTTCCGCGATATAACGGAATATCTAAAACCGGGAGACGTGCTCGTAATAAACGATTCAAAGGTTATTCCCGCAAGAATATACGGCAAAAAAGAGGGCGACGGCGGCGCAAACGTCGAATTTGTTCTTCTCCGCCAAAAAGAGCTTGACGCATGGGAAGTTATCGCGCGCCCCGGAAAGAGACTTCATATAGGCACATGCGTAAACTTCGGGGACGGCAAACTTTCGGCAATAATAACCGACATAGGAGAGGACGGTTGCCGCACAGTCAGATTCGAATACGATAAAAGCGGCGGAAACACGCTCTACTCTATCCTCGACGAGATAGGCAAAATGCCCCTTCCCCCTTATATAACGGAGGAATTAAAAAACAATTCCGACTATCAGACGGTCTATGCAAGAGAGGAAGGCTCTGCCGCGGCTCCTACGGCGGGACTCCACTTTACAGAAGAGCTTCTCGAAAAAATAAAAGCCATGGGTGTGGAAATAGCTCCCGTAATGCTCCATGTGGGACTCGGAACTTTCCGCCCTGTAAAAGAAGAAAAAATAGAAAATCATGTGATGCACAGCGAATTTTTCACCGTCTCGGAAGAATCCGCGCAAAAAATCAATAAAGCAAAAGAAAACGGCGGCAGGATAATCGCCGTAGGTACGACGTCGTGCCGCACGCTCGAAAGCGCCGCAGACGAAAACGGAAAAATCATTCCGCAAAGCGCCGATACGGGAATTTTCATATACCCCGGATACCGTTTTAAGGCTGTGGACATGCTCATAACAAACTTTCACCTTCCCGAAAGCACGCTTATAATGCTTGTTTCCGCGCTTGCCGGAAAAGATTTTGTCATGGAAGCATATAAAAAAGCCATAGAGGAAAAATATAAATTCTTCTCTTTCGGCGATGCGATGCTCATCCGATAAAGTTGCACATCGCAAGACACAATAACTATCGTAAAACTGATTTTACCGTATCGCTCTGCGTGATTCGCACATAAATATAAACCAAGTAAATTCATATCGAAATTTGTTTTGAATAACAGATATATTAAAAAAATAAGGAGAAGATAATATGTTGGAAATCGGAATGAAAGCCCCCGAATTCACCCTGCCCGATAAGAGCGGAAAGCAAGTATCGCTTTCAGACTATAAAGGCAAAAAAGTCGTTCTGTATTTTTACCCCAAAGACAATACTCCCGGATGTACAAGGCAGGCGTGCGCATTTGCGGACCTTTATAATGAATTTTGCGAAAAAGGCGCAGAAATAATCGGCATAAGTCGGGACAGCGCTGCTTCCCACGAAAAGTTTGCGGAAAAGTACAATCTACCGTTCACCCTTCTCTCGGACGCGGAGCATTCCGTTGCCGAAGCTTACGGAGTATGGCAAGAAAAGAAGCTCTACGGAAAGGTCAGCATGGGCGTTGTACGGACAACGTTTATTATAGACGAAAACGGAAATATTTCCCGTATCATGAAAAAAGTAAAACCGGATACAAATGCGGGAGATGTTCTGGCAGAGCTTTAAAAGTAAAATCAACATTTATTCAAAATTTTGATTTAAGATAATATCAAACTGCGGAGGCTTTCGGAATGAATACGATCTGGTCCGATTATGTTCAGGGAATAAAAACGCTGTATCTTTCACGCAAACTGCGATTTGACGATATATTTTTCGATCAGTACAAAACGCTGTTCGATATCGATACGGAAAGAAATCTTAATATCCTTGAAATAGGTTGCGGTCCCGGCGCTCTTGCAACATCTCTTCACCGCTGGTACCCAAACGCCGAAATAACGGCGATAGACCGTGACAGCAATTTTATAACATATGCAAAAAGCAGCGCGCCGGAAATAAACTTTCTCGAAGGCGACGCCGAAAAATTGCCTTTCTGTGACTGCACGTTCGATATAACGATATCAAATACGGTAAGCGAGCATATCGAGCCTTCGAAATTTTTCGGAGAACAGATGAGAGTTTTAAAGCCTGGCGGAATTTGCCTTGTTCTCTCATCGAGAAGAGGAATAACATCAAAAGCAGAATGTCTTGAAACAAGCGACACCGAAAAGAAATTTTGGCAAAAAGCCGAATCGGAATACGATACCACATATGATAAATATTCGATATGCAAATATCCAATGAGCGAATCCGCGCTTCCGCTCGAAATGGAAAAGTACGGATTCAAAAATATACGCTGCGGATATGCGCTTATCGACCTTACCCCCGACGACCCGAAGTATTCGGCGAAAATTGCTCACGATATGATAAACGCAGACAGATACACCTCTATCGAAGCCGTCGACGCGGCTATCCGTTACAATAAGAACATAAACGCAGAAGAGGCGGAAAAAGTAAAGAAGATAATAAACGAAAAGTACGATAAAAGAACGGCGCTTTACGACGAAGGCAAAAAGCAATGGGATACAAACGTATCGGTAATAATGGTCGTGCGCGGAGTAAAATAAATTCGATGCCGTTCAATTTCCCGAATATATAAACCAAAGGAGCATAAATGAAAAGGATATTGGCTGTCGCAGGTCCGACGGCGTCCGGAAAAAGCGCGCTCGCGCTTCATCTGGCGGAAAAATTTGACGGAGAGATAATATCTTTCGATTCCATGCAGATATATCGCGGTATGGATATCGGCACGGCAAAGCCCACAAAAGAGGAGATGTCGAAGATTACTCACCGCATGATAGACATCGCAGACCCGACGGAAAACTATTCCGTTGCCGATTTTGTAAAAAAAGCGGACACGGAGATATCGAAAACTCTCAAAAACAAAAAACTGCCGATACTTTGCGGAGGAACGGGGCTGTACCTTGATTCATATCTTCGCGGAATAGATTTCGGAAACGAATGCTCCGACGAAAATTACAGAGAAGAATTATTACGTTATTACGAAGAAAACGGAGCCGACGCGCTCCACTCTGTGCTTCGCGAAAAAGACCCGCAAGCGGCGGAAAAGATACACAAAAACAACGTAAAGCGCGTTATAAGGGCGCTCGAAATAATAAAAGCAAGCGGCATGACAAAAACGGAATGGGACAGGAAAGCACTCGAAAATTCCGCTTCCCGCCCCTGCTTTATCATAGGGCTAAATTTCAAAGACAGAGAAAAACTATACTCGCGAATAGAAAAAAGAGTCGATATAATGATAAGCGAAGGGCTTATCGAAGAAGTGGAAAATCTCTGTAAAAACGGACTTTTAAAAGAGGGCACGACCGCCGCAGACGCCATAGGATATAAAGAGATGCTCTTTTATATAAAAGGCGAAATATCGCTTAACGACGCCATAGATAAAATCAAGCTCGCAACGCGCAGATACGCCAAAAGACAGCTCACGTGGTTTTCGAGAAACGCGGATATAAAATGGCTGTATCCCGACGAGTACGATACGCAAGAGGAGCTTTTCGACGCCTCGGACAAGCTGATTTACGAAAATTCAAACTGAAATTCAGAGTATAAAAAAGGAGGATACCCGTGCAAAACGTAAAAAAGACAGCAAAGCGCACTGCGACAATAGTTTTGGGCGTGCTCCTTTTAATATATATTTTATACCATATAGCGAACGCATTGAAACCGCTTACAGAGTTATATACGGTAACAAAAGAAACCGTCAAAAATCAAATAGAGCTTTCGGGATATATTTTCCGAGACGAGACCGTTCTCACTTCCCCCTCTGCCGGGACCACCGTGGCTTCTGCAAAAGACGGAGAAAAAGTCGCTGGCGGCTCCGTCGTCGCGCTCTCGTATTATATCGAGTCCGAGGAAGTAAAAAACGCCGTTTCAAAAACGGACGAAAAGATAAACATACTGAAAAAAAGCTCTCTCTCGAAATCCCTCGATATAGCGGAAACCGACAAGAGAATAGCAGAACTTCGCACCGAAATGGCGATAAGGCAGAACGACGCGGCTTATTTGAAATTTGCCTCGGAAGAGCTTCTCACGCTTATGAATAAACGCTCACTTTCTCTTTCCGACAAGAAAAATTACGATAAAGAGATCGCCTCGCTTACCGCGGAGCGCACGCTTCTTCTCTCCTCTCTCGGAAAATCCGAAAAAACAGAAGCGCCTTTATCGGGTTACTTTTATTCGTATACCGACGGATACGAAAATCTGTTCACAGCCGAAGAAGCCTTAAACATGACAAAAGAAAAATTCGATTATCTGAGTTCTTCGCTTCCCTCTTTATATAACGGAGCAATAGGAAAGATATCGGAAGGATTCAAATGGTATTTTGTCTGCAAGACCGACATCGAAAGTTCGGAAGAGATAGTCGAGGACAAAAAATATTCCTGCACGTTTTCCGACAACACATATAAAGACGAAATAAAGCTCACGGTAGAAAAAAAGACGGTCGATTATTCCGACAGAACAGTTATAATAACATTTTGCGCGGACAGAACGCCCGAAAATTTCGACTTTGTGCGCCATCAGAGAATGAAGATAACCGTATCAGAAACGACGGGACTTAAAGTTCCCGTTCCCGCCGTCAGGGTTATAGACGGAAATACGGGAGTATATATACTCTACGACGGCGTGGCAAGGATAAGAAACATAAATATCCTCGCCGAAAAAGGCGGATATTACATCGTCGAAGATTACGAGCAAAAGACAAAAGAGTGGCTCTATCTTTACGACAGGATAATAATGGACGAAAAGAATCTTTATGACGGAAAAGTAATAGACTGAAATTTTTATATTTCCAAAGGAAAGGCAAAAATATGGCAGAAGATCTTACACTTATAGAAAAAAACATAAAAAAAATATTCGAAGAGGCAAACAAATATCCGGAAGCAAACGTCATGGCGGCAATAAAAACGCGTTCCGACGCGGAAATAAGAAAAGCTTACGATTGCGGCATACGCTTTTTCGGGGAAAACCGCGTCCAGGAGCTTTTGGAACATTACGAATGCGTAAGCTCGCTTAAAGACGCAAAGCTTCACATGATAGGCACGCTTCAAACAAACAAAGTAAAATATATAATAGATAAAGTGGATATGATAGAATCCCTCGACACGCTCTCTCTTGCAAAAGAGATAGACAAACGCGCCGCGTCGAAAAATATAAAAATGAAAGTGCTCGTCGAGGTGAATATCGGGCGTGAAGAGCAAAAGGGCGGCGTCATGCCGGAAGATCTCCCCGCTTTTCTCGAAGCCATAAAAGAATTCAAAAACATATTGCCGCAAGGGCTTATGACGATAGCTCCCGTAAAAGAAAATCCGAAGGATTACGACGTATATTTTTCGGAGCTTATATCGCTTCGCGATAACTTGTTCAGAAAAGTTTTCCCGAATGCAGAAAAGCCGATAGTCTCCATGGGAATGAGCGGAAACTATAAAGAAGCGCTTCTCTTCGGCAGCAATATGGTGCGTTTGGGCACCGAAATTTTCGGACCCAGACCGCAAAAAAACGGGGATTTACAAAATTTTCTAAATCAGTAATAATTTTTTTGATTTTTGTAAAAAAAGTAATTGCATTATATATCGGGTTTATGATATAATCAAATTACTAATAGTAAATTGTTATAAAAAGGTTTTTAACCGAATAAAAAACAAAAACTCGGAGGTTTATAATGGGATTTCTCGATACTCTTAAAAAAAATATAACAGGTGCAAACGATAGCGTTGATGGAGATGAAATTTATCCCATGGGCGTAGATGATTTTGAAGCAAACAATCAGCCCAGTGCAAACCGCGGCAGCAACGGCGGCGCAATAGAGCTCAAAGTCGTAAAGCCCGAAAGATACGGCAACGTGAAACAGATAGCAGATCATCTTTTGAGCCACCGCACCGTAGTTCTTAACCTTGAAGCTACAAACAAAGAAACAGCAAAACGCCTTCTCGACTTCCTTTCCGGCGTTGCATACTCCATAGACGGTCAGCTCAAAAAAGTTGCGAGCAACACATTCGTTATAACGCCCTGCAACGTAGACGTTTCCGGAGACCAGATGCGTCCCGTAGGAAGCACGCCCGACGATGCAAACAAATTCACCACAACAATGGGAATTTCCACGGACAGCAGCGTTTCCTCTTCAAGCGACACTCTTTATTGATAAGGATAAAGAATAGACATATTTTCTTATCTGCCGTCAATACATATTAAAATATCACAATTATGTAAAATTCAACGGGGCGAAAGTCCCGTTCGGATTTTTTATAGGGGGATTTGTGGATATACTGATATACCTTATTATAAGAGTTCTGATACTTTTGACGGGGCTTTGCCAACTTCTGCTGTTAGTGCGCGCAATTCTTTCATGGATTCCCGGAATCGGAGGAAGATTTGCGGATTTCATATACACGGTGACGGAACCGATACTTATTCCCGTAAGAAAGCTGTTCGACTTTTTCGGAGTAAATCTCGGTATGTCTCCGATAGATATACCCTTTTTCGTAACGTTCATACTTCTTTCCATTATAGAGATGATGCTCTCTCTCGCGCTGTAACGCATATAAAAAATTTTTTAAAAGGATTTGACAAGATATGTCTGTGATAACACCCAAGGACCTTGCCGGAAGAAATTTCTCCTTGTCGTTCAGAGGATATAACAAAGAAGAAGTAGATGCCTATATAACAAAAGTGATAAACAACTACTCTATGCTCTACCGCCGCTGTGCCGAGCTTGAAGAGCAGGTAGCTGTTGCAAACGTGCGCCTCGAAAACATAGACAAAGAGGAAAAACGCGCGAGAAACTCTTTAAATTCCGCGAGCGAAACAAGCGACAGAATCATAGCGGAAGCATATGAAAAAGCAGACAATATACTCGTTTCCATAAAGAGAAACTGCGACGCCATACTGCGTGATTTCCGCGACAAAGTCGACGCAAAAAAAGACGCGCTTGCGGAGATGAACGCAAGAGCAGAACTTTTCAAAAACGAGCTTTTCGAAAAATACAAGGCTCACATAGAACTGATAGAAAAGCTGTCTCCCGATTTCGAATTCGACGACGATTTAAGCTCCAACGAGCACGTGGCGCGCGTAATAACGGAATTAAAACACGAAATAGAAGCGGAATACGATATATCGGTAGGGTATGACGATCCCGAATCCGAAATGTATTCGGACGAAAACGCCCTTCCCACAGAAGAAGAAATAAACGCCATAATAAACGATATAACAAAGAAAAATATAATCGAACCCGAAGAAGAGACAAAAGACGCGGAAGCACAGAACACGGAAAACGAAGCGGAAAAAGAAAAAGAGACAGAGATAAAAGAGCCTCCCGTACAAGAGCCTGAAAAAGTAGTCGTCAGAGCCGCACGGAAGAGGACAAGGAAGAGCACAAAGAAAGATGTCACTTCCGTTCTCGAAATGCTCAAAGAATACGAGGAAGCCGACGCAAGAAACATACCGAAAATAGAGGCTCAACTTATGCTCGATGTGGACGACGCAAGCGAAGTCCTCATAGAGTCAACAACAAAAAAATAAAAACTCGGAGTTTTAAAAATGATCCTTTGGACAATCGTTATCGCGCTGTCTGTGATTTTAGATCAGGTTTCGAAAGCGATAGTAATCGCTACGGTTCCGATAGGTCACAGAATAACCGCCATACCGGGAATTTTAAATATAACACATATAAAAAACCTCGGCGCCGCATGGGGTATGCTCAGCGGGGCGAGATGGATATTTATTATCATATCGATAGCGGCGATAATCATATTGCCGATAATACTCTATAAATACAGAAAACTCCATTTTCTGTTCGGATTTTCAATGTCTCTGATAATAGGCGGAGCGATAGGAAATATTATAGACAGACTCTTTTCTGGAAACGGCGTCACCGATTTTATCGAATTTGCATTTGTAGACTTCCCTATTTTCAATGTAGCGGATATATGCGTGACTGTCGGCGCCGTAATGATGTTTATATATCTTGTTTTTATAGATAAGACATTTTTTATGACAAAAGACAGCAAAAAAGAAAAGGAAGAAACAAAAAACGTCTCTTCCGAAAAAGACGACAGCGAAAATCATGAATAATATCGCAGTAAATACGGAAGACGCGGGAAAGCGCCTTGATCAGTTTATCTCCGAAAAAGAAGAGATAACGCGCTCATTTGCTCAAAAGCTTATAGATGACGGAAATATTCTTGTATGCGGACTCTCAAAGCCGAAAAATTACCGCATACGCGAAACCGACGAAATATCCGTCGAATATCCCCCGGCGCAAAGCTGCGACGCTCTTCCCGAGGATATAAAAATAGATATCGTCTATGAAGATGAAGATATTATAGTTGTAAACAAAGCTCGCGGCATGGTGGTACACCCTGCCGCGGGAAACTTTTCGGGTACGCTTGTAAACGCGCTCATGTTCTGCCGCGGGGATTCGCTTTCCGACATAGGCGGAGTTATACGTCCAGGTATCGTTCACAGGATAGACAAGGATACAAGCGGGCTTATGGTCGTGGCAAAAAACAATGACGCGCACTTGTTTTTGTCGGAACAAATAAAAGAACACAAGGTCTCACGCGTATACCACGCAATAGCGATAGGAAAAATCGACGAGGACATAACTCTCGATTTTCCGATCGGAAGAAGCGCCGTTGACAGAAAGAAAATGGCGGTGACGGACAAAAATTCCAAAAACGCCGTAACGCACGTAAAAGTTCTCGAAAGATTTAAATCTCTTACATATGTAAAATGCATACTCGAAACGGGAAGAACGCATCAGATACGCGTTCACTTATCCCATATAGGGCACCCGCTTCTCGGGGACGAAGTATACGGAAGTCCAAAGCTTATGCAAAACCGCGAATACATGAAAGACAATCCCGGTCAGTGCCTGCACGCGGCAGAGCTTTCTCTGACGCATCCGAAAACGGGAGAATATATGACGTTTCAGGCGCCGCTTCCCGAATATTTTACAAACATTCTTGAAAAATTAAGACATAGTCAATGAGGAAAAGATGAAAAAATTCCAGAACATCTACATAGCTTCCGACATCGACGGAACATTTACATGGGAATACAACCACACAAGCGAAAGAAATTTTGAAAAACTCAAATATTTCAACGAAAACGGAGGTCATTTCTGCTTTTCTACGGGAAGAAACAATTTCGACACCGCAATAGTCGTTCCCAGATGGAAAGAGATATGCACCATGCCGTGCATACTGTGCAACGGAGGCTTTATGTATGACGCCGTCGCAGGAAAAATGATAAATCCGCGCTTTCTCGAACCGAGCGAGCGTGCAAGAGAAGTCTTCTTTGACGTTATAGACAATTTCGGAGATATCGCGGGAGTAAGAGTAAGCGCTCCGGAAGGGTTTATCGTTTGCAAAAACGATAGTATTGCCATTGAAAATCTGAAAAGCATGAATGTGTCGGACGATATAATAAACATAAAAGAAAGAGCCGATATAGACGGCAGGAACTGGTTTAAAGCCGTAATCCGCGTAGATCCCGAAAAACGGGACATGATAAGGGATTTTATCTTAGAAAAGTACAATGAATTTTCTCTCACATATTCGGCGCCGATACTTCTTGAAATCCAGCCGTTCGGTGTATCAAAAGCATACCAGCTCAAAGTTCTCGAAGAAAATATCAAAAAAGAGAATCCCAATGCGGTCTTCTACTGTATAGGAGATTACGAAAACGACTATGAGATGTTAAAAACGGCAGACATCGCCGTTTGTCCCGAAAATGCAACAGACAGAATAAAATCGATTTGCCAAAAACAGGTCTGCCATTGCAAAGACGGTGCTGTCGCCGATCTTATCGACATGATAGACGCTTCCCTTTCTTGACCTACTTTTCTTATAAGAAAAGTAGGCAAAAGAATTTCCCATCAACACATCACTTTATTTTTGCAAAAGTTTTTGAGATTCCAAAGAACTTTTTACAAAAAGTTCTTTGTTCGGGGTTTGGGGCAGACGCCCCAACTGATAATGCACACAAAAAAGCACGGCAATGCCGTGCTTTTTATTTTTTCGTAATATGTTGGAACTGCCGTTCCAAACCTCCGCTTTAAGGGGCTTTTTGTAAAAAGCCCCTTAAAAATCCGCAAAAACTTCGCATCGAATACACAACTTTATTTGGGGCAAAGCTTTTCGATTTCCAAATGGCTTTTCAGGAAAAGCCCTTTGGTTCTGGAATTTTTTCTTTGCAGTTCTAATATATTTCTTCTATATAGAAATAACAGGGGATTTTTTTGATGAACAGACTGCAAAGATTCGTCGCAAATGCCGCGATACTCGGCGGCGTTTCGATTTTCATGCGAATAATCGGTGTAATATTCAACGCATACGCGGCAAACGTCGTCGGCGCGGAAGGGATAGGAATATATTCGCTCATATCAAGTGCATATGTGTTCGCAGTCACCGTCGCAACATCGGGCATAAACCTTGCCGTAACACGCCTTGTATCCGAAGAGCTCGCAAAAAACAACGCAAAAGCCGCGATAGCTTCGGTAAAAAAATGCGTCATGTACAGTATAATATTCGGCTCTGTCTCGGCGATTTGCCTGTTCTTATTTGCGCGTCCGATAGGCGTAAAACTTCTCGGGGACGAGAGAACGGTATTATCGCTCAAAGCGCTATCAATAAGCCTTCCTTTTATAGCGCTTTCAAACGTACTCTCCGGTTATTTCAACGCCGTAAAAAGAGTTTCGAAAAACGCGTCGGCTTCTATTGCGGAGCAATTTGTAAAAATCGGTTTCACCGTGTTCTTCCTAAACCTGATAGGACCGAAAAGTGTGGAATACGCTTGCCTTTCTCTCGTTCTCGGTTCCAGCATTGCAGAGGGACTTTCGTTTATATATCTTGTCATTTTCTATTTTTACGACAAGAAAAAACACCTCAAACCGCAAAGAAACGAAAAAGTACCGTCCGATCTAAAAAAGAGAATGCTTAATATATCGCTTCCGATAGCGGCAAGCGCATATCTAAGAAGCGGACTTGTCACGATAGAACATATACTTATCCCTGCGGGTCTTAAAAAATACGGTTCAAATAAAAGCGCCGCTCTTGCAAGCTACGGCACAATACACGGAATGGTCTTCCCTCTTATACTTTTTCCGTCCGCAATATCGTCTACATTTGCCTCGCTCATAATTCCCGAACTTTCAGAAATTTCGGCAAGTAAAGGAAGTAAAGACACAAAGCATATAAAATACATCGTCTCCCGTGCGATATCACTTTCGGTCATGTTCGGCGTAATATGCGCGGGCGCGTTTATACTCTTCTCCGATTCGCTGGGAAAGCTCATATACGGCAGTGAAGAAGCGTCAAAATATATCGGCGTTTTTGCGGTGCTTATACCGCTTATGTATCTCGATATAACAGTCGACGGTATGTTAAAGGGGCTGGGAGAACAGCTGGCGTCCATGAAATACAATATAATAGATTCAGCCATAAGCGTTTTTCTCGTCTACACGCTTCTTCCGAATATAGGAATATCGGGATACGTTATATGCGTATTCGTAACAGAGCTTGTAAACGATGTTTTGAGCTTAAATCGCCTTGTAAAAGTTACAAAAGTGAAAATCCCGATATATCCGACGGTGATAGCGCCCGTAATATCGATAATAGGCGCTTCAACCGTGACAAATCTTATTTTTAAGAATCTGCCTTTCTCTTTTTACAGTCTCGCAATAGAAACAACTGCGGGAATTTTTACCGTATTTATAATATACATAGCGTTTCTTATAGCATTACGCGGGATTACAAGGGAGGATATAATTTGGATAATAGGCATATTCAGGAAAAAAAGCGAAAAATGCGCCGTTCCGTCCAAAATATAAGTAAAATATTTGAAAATAATATGCCGCAATATTATAGATTTTTTATAAATACTGTGATATAATAATCCCGCAAACGGAACGTTTGTGTTTTACCATACAAAAAACAAGCACAAACTGAAAAAGGATATAGCCTATCTGAAAATTTACGATATAATAATCCCGCAAACGGGACGTTTGTGTTTTGCTTTGTGAAAACAGACACAAACTGAAAAAGGATATAGATTGTATCAAAACTCATATTATATTATGAAAACTCTCAAAAAGCGGTATTTTTAGCCGAAAGCGGCATGTCGCCGCCCCATTCAATCATATCATATATTTTCACCGCGTCATAACTTAGCAAAATAGCAATATCGGTTTCCCGAAAAATCCTATGATAAAAAAACGGAGATTAAAAAATGACAAAGCCGATGATACTCGAATATAGTGCCCCCGCTCCGGAATATGCGGATTTCGTATTCGCAAGACAGGACGATAAGCCGAACGCTGGCTGGGAAAAATGGTCTTTGCCCATCGGAAATTCACATTTCGGCGCTTCCCTTTTCGGAAGAACGGACAAAGACAGAATACAGATAACCGAAAACAGCGTTGCCAATCCGTCACTTCGCGGCTCTCACTGGAAAGACGGAAGCGGCGGAACACGCACTTTCGGAGATCTTATATTCGATTTCGGACATAAAGATTTTTCATCATATAAGCGCACTCTTTCTCTCGACGACGCGGTTTCTACCGTGTCTTATACTTGCGGCGGGATAAATTACAATCGCGAATACTTTTTAAGCTACCCCGACAATGTGTTGGCGGTAAGACTTTCCGCATCAAAAGAAAAATCCGTCTCTTTCTCTCTTACTCCGCTTATATCATTTTGTAAAGATTATTGTATAAGCGAGGGAGACGGTGCGGGAAGAAGCGGTGAAGTATTTTCGGACGGAGAAGAATCCGTAATGCGCGGCGTATCTTTTTATTATGATATAAAATACGAAGGCCGCGTCCATGTTGTCACACACGGCGGAACTCTGAAAAGCGAAAACGGCACAATTACCGTAAAGAATGCCGATATTGCAGACGTATTCTTTACTTGCGGGACAAATTACAAGCTTGAAAGCCGTGTTTTCACGGAAAATGACCCGAAGAAAAAGCTTGAAGGATACCCCGCCCCCGATGAATATGTAAAAAGCACACTTGACCTTGCCGTTTCAAAAGGGTATGAAAAGGTAAAAGAGCGCCATCTTGCAGATTATCACGCACTTTTTTCACGGGTGAGCCTTGACCTTGGCGGAAAGAAAACCGATAAGACGACAGATACGCTCATAAATGAATACAAAAACGGAGAAAAGTCAAAATACCTCGAAGAACTTCTCTTCCAGTACGGAAGATATCTTCTCATTGCCTCTTCGAGAAAAGGCGGATACCCCGCAAATCTTCAAGGCACATGGAATTGTTACGACAGCTCTCCCTGGGGATGCGATTATCACCATAATATAAACGTACAGATGAATTACTGGCCGGCATGCCCGGCAAACCTTCCGGAATGTTTTATTCCGTATTCGGATTATGCGGAAGCATATATGCCGCTTGCAAAACAAAATGCCGACGTATACATAAAAGAAAACTATCCCGAAAAATATGACGTAGAAGGCAAAAACGGTTGGACCATCGGCACGGCTGCAACTCTCTACTATATTACCGAGCCAAGCTCTCATTCAGGTCCGGGAACAGGCGGGTTTACCTCGCTTCTCTTCTGGGATTACTACGACTTTACAAGGGACGAAAAATATCTCAGAGAAAAAACTTATCCGTATCTGCTTGAAATGTCGCGTTTTCTCTTAAAAGTATTGGAAGAACACGACGGAAAGCTTTTAACAGGCATCTCTGCGTCGCCCGAACAGTGCGGAGAAGACGGAAAATATTATATAACAAAAGGCTGCGCATTCGATCAGCAAATGATATACGAGAATTTCGACAAAACGGTAAAAGCCGCAAAAATTCTCGGAATAACGGACGAGCCGCTCATAGACGAAATAAAAGAAGCGCTTCCGCGTCTTGATCCCGTGGAAATAGGTGCCGACGGACAAATAAAGGAATTCCGCGAAGAAGCACACTACTCAGACATAGGAGAGCCTGATCACAGGCACGTCTCACACCTCGTAGGGCTTTACCCCGGAACACTGATAAACAAAAGAAAAAAGGAATGGATAGACGGCGCAAAAGTGACGCTCAACCTCCGTTCCGATAAATCAACGGGCTGGGCGGCGGCACACAGGCTTTGCCTTTGGGCGAGAACAGGCGACGGAAACCGCTCATACGATCTTCTTTCCTCTATATTAAAAAACAACATTCTCCCGAATATGTGGGACACACACCCGCCGTTCCAGATAGACGGAAACTTCGGCGCCACCGCCGGAATGTGCGAAATGCTCCTGCAAAGCACATCGGGGTATATAGACGTGCTCGCTTCTCTTCCCGACGAATGGAAGAACGGCGAATTTACCGGACTTCTTGCAAGGGGCGGATTTGAAGTATCATGCGAATGGATAAATAAAACCCCGGTAAAAATAAATATCAAATCAAAGCGCGGTGGAAAATGCAGACTCCGTTTTAACGGAACAGAACACGCCGCCGTCGACGACAAGGATTACAGCATAGACAACGGAATAATAGAATTCCAGACAATTGCGGGAGAAAATATTACGATAGTCTCCTCGGCGAACAATCAATAAAATTTATAACAGAATAAAAAAATCAAATACAAAGTGACATACTGCCGCTTATAAAGAAGAGGATATCTTTATGAAAAAGAAGAATATTTTCAATGATTCTGTCTTTATAAAAATACTTATGGCTGTGACGTTTATAGCCATGACGACGACATACATAATTTTTACGGAAGAAAAAACAGCCCCGAAAAATCTTTTAAAGCTTCTGCCGTATTATATCTCTCTACTTATCGGATTTCTTCAATCGTTTGCCAACAGATTCTATCTCATTATAGGAGCAATAAATTCCCTCTTCTATACATTTGCATATTTTATGCTCGACACCCCTGCAATGGCATTCTATGCGCTGTTATTTTCGTTCCCCATTCAGCTCATAACATATTTTAAATGGAGCAGACGCTCTTACGGAAACTCGACGGTATTCAGAAGACTCACCAAAAAACATCTTCTAATATTGGCAGCATCTGTCGCAGGAGTCTGGACTGCACTCTACTTTATATTCAAAAGCTTCGGAAAGCCGTATCTGATACTCGACAACACGACGATGTTGTTCGGTATTTTAACGACATTCCTCACTTTCCTTTCTTATATAGACGCGGTTTATTTCCAGATATTCACATCTTCAATAACAATAGTGCTGTATATACAAATGGTCGTTCACGATATTTCAAGAATTCCATTCTTCATTTTCAGTCTCTATTCAATGGTATGCGTTATACGTTCTATGAGATCCATGCTTGCGATATACAAAAAGCAAAAAGAAAGCGGCATAACATACGCAGAAGCGGCACATGCATACCACAGTTCAAAAAACAAAAAGAAAGAAAAGAACCAATAACCCTTACCTTTCTTATAAGAAAGGTAAGCCAAAGAATTTTCCTCAAATACACCACTTTATTTAGGCGAAGTTTTTGAGTTTCCAAAGAACTTTTTACAAAAAGTTCTTTGTGTCAGGGTTTGGGGCGGACAGCCCCAACTGACAACGCGCACAAAAAGCACGGCAACGCCGTGCTTTTTTATTGGTCAAAATATGTTGGAACTGCGTTCCAAACCTTGCTTTAAGAGGCTTTTGAAAAAGCCCCTTAAAAATCCGCAAAACTTTTGCACCGAATATACTACTTTATTTCGGTAAAGCTTTTGAAGTTCCAAGAAACTTTTCTCGAAAAGTTTCTTGCGTCCGGGTTTGGGGCGGACAGCCCCAACATTAAATGCTTACAAAAAAACGCGGCATAAGCCGCGTTTTTTCTTTTTCATTTATCACCCTTTTATAACTCCGCAGGCGATTTTTTTGCCGGAATTTCCCGATGGTTGAGTTTTAAAATCATCGGGCATGTCATGTATAACGACCGTTCTGCCGATTATCTCTTCTATGGAAAAACGATTCGTAAAAAACATCATTATCGCAAGTCCGTCGTTGCCGAAAAGCGGCGGCATATCGCCCGAATGGTGCGGATGTTCGCACTTTCCCGTGTCGTAATGTGACATTGTGTCGGCAAATGGATCTTCCGCGTTTCCGCTGCAAGAATTTCCTTCGTGAATATGAAAGCCGAATATATGGTCGTCGCACGAAACCTTCGAATGTGGAAGCCCGCTTATCTCCGCATAAACGATAACGCCTTTGTTCACCTGATAAAATCTGACAACACCCGATATATCGGGATAACTTTCACTGCCGGAAATTTCTGCTGCCGCCCGTGGTCTACTACGAAGAACCGAAAGAAAATGATACGATGATGACCTGTTCATGTAAAATACTCCTTAAAACCGATATTTTTATATAAGTTATCATATGCAGATAAAGTTCGCATTGTTCTGTTTTTCGAAAAACCACCCGATTATTAGGTGATTATTGACATATTTTCCATGACACTATATAATATATATAGCACATTATCACAGATTTACAATTATAAAAAAGGAGAGATACAAATGAAACCGAAGCGCATCGTTTCCAGTCTTGTAGCCATTATTGCCGTCTGCATAACTGCGGCAATGATGACAGGATGTTCAGGAAAAACTCCCAAACCTAAAAAATTCGTCCGTCCCGACGTCAAATCAGACACACTTTACGTGAAAAAAGTAGAAAATCTGCCTGATGATTTTATCATGGGCATGGACGCGTCAAGCGTGATATCGCTTGAAAACAGCGGCGTAAAATATTACGACTTTGACGGAAATGAAGCCGACGTATTCAAGACACTAAGCGAGAACGGAATCAATACCATTCGCGTCCGCGTGTGGAACAAGCCGTTTGACGCGCAGGGCAACGGATTCGGCGGCGGAAACTGTGATATCAATACGGCAATAGAAATAGGCAAGCGCGCCACAAAATACGGAATGAATCTGATGGTAGACTTCCACTACTCCGATTTCTGGGCTGACCCATCAAAACAAATGGTGCCTATCGCATGGTCCGATATGGATATCGACGAGAAATCCGAGGCTTTATACAACTTTACAAAAGAATGCCTCGAAAAGCTTTACAAAGAAAAAATCGCGGTAAATGTTGTTCAAATAGGCAATGAAACAAACGGCAAGCTTTGCGGAGAGTCGATTTGGATGAATATTTACAAGCTCATGGCGGCAGGCTCCAAAGCCGTAAGAGAAGTTTATCCCGACGCGCTCGTAGCCGTGCATTTTGCAAATCCGGAAAAATCCTCGAATTATCTGTCATGGGCAAGCAAACTTGACTATTACGGGCTCGACTACGACGTATTTGCCTCTTCATACTATCCGTACTGGCACGGCACACTTGATAATCTCCAAGCTACCCTTTCCGATATAG
Organism: uncultured Eubacteriales bacterium; assembly: GCA_900544985.1. GTDB lineage: Bacteria > Bacillota > Clostridia > Oscillospirales > CAG-272 > UMGS731. Next base: position 16,645 of record UQXK01000012.1, on the reverse strand, counting down.
CCACAAAATACAACAAAAAAGTCATGGTAGCCGAAACTTCATATGCTTATACCGAAGAAGATACAGATTTTTCGGGCAATACGATAGGTCCGGGAAGCGGAGTGACAAAATCATACCCATACACAGTTCAGGGACAGGCAAACTCCGTTAGGAATATAATAGAAACTATCGCCAACACCACAAACGGCATAGGCGTATGCTATTGGGAAGGCACATGGATAACGGTAGGTCAAAATTCGTATGAAGAAAACTTCGCACTGTGGGAAAAATACGGTTCAGGCTGGGCGTCATCTTTCTCGAAATTCTATGATCCTGCGGACGCGGGCAAATACTTCGGAGGCTCGGCTGTCGATAATCAGGCGATGTTCGACGCTGACGGAAAACCGCTCGAATCGCTCAAAATTTTCGCACTTGTGTCAAAAGGAAATGAGATAGAAACAAAAGCAGACGCGCTTGAAGATGTAAACATGATAGTCGATCTCAACGGCAAAATAGAGCTTCCCGCAACAGTGAACGCCGTAATGACCGACGATTCCAAGAAACCGATACCCGTAGAATGGAACATTACAGACGCGGATATCGAAAAAATGTATTCAGGCGGCGCCCAAAAATACGACATTACAGGCAAGGCCGGCGGCATGACCGCTCACTGCTACATATCTATGGTGGAAAAAAACTTCATCAAAAACTACTCGTTTGAAGAGGATTCCAACAAAGCCGTAGTACCCGTTGGCTGGCAGGTCGTAAACAACAAGCCTTCCGGCGGTGCGGAGCTGTATGTAGAGACAGACAAAAACAATTCTGTAACAGGAGACAACCACTTCCACTTTTGGAGCAAAGCCGCAGACACTGTCGATTTCACCCTCGAACAGACCGTCAAAGATGTTGCGGCAGGCAAATACAAATATTCGATTTCAATAAGCGGCAGCGACGGCGGAAACACCGTGATCTACGCATACGTAAAGATAAACGGTACGATCATAAAGAAAAGCGACGCGCTCTATCTTAAAGGATATCAGAACTGGCAGACCGCGCTTATTGAAGATATCGACTATAACGGCACAGACGAAATAACAGTCGGTATTTATGTACAGTGCGGCGGAGAAGGCGGCGGCGCATGGGGCAAGATAGACGACGCACTGCTCAATTCCGTAGCTATAAATTAAACCCATGGGAGTGTATAACATGAAAAACAAAATAATTTCACTGATTTCTATTGTTCTGCTCATAGCGATATGTCTTTCGGGATGCGGCAAAGCGCCGACAGTCGATCCGATCGACGACAATTACAGAGTATTTTATCAGATTTTCGTCGGATCTTTCTCCGATTCGAACGGAGACGGCACGGGAGACTTGCGCGGAATCATCAACAGACTCGATTACTTAAACGACGGAGATATAAATTCCGGCGAAAGCCTTGGTGTGCAGGGCATATGGCTCTCTCCGATATTCTCTTCTCCTTCGTATCACAAATATGATGCTGCCGATTATTACAAAATAGACGAAAAATTCGGCACGGAAGAGGATTTACGCGAGCTTATCTCCCTCTGCCACGAAAGAAATATAAAAGTAATACTTGATCTTGCAATAAATCACACATCGTCCTCAAATTTATGGTTTTTGAAGTTCCAAAACGCACACAAGGACGGCGACACGGAAAATCCCTATTATGATTACTATACATATGTTACAAACGAGACAAAAACAGCGGGCAGAACATACTATCCGCTCTGCCCCGGCGAATTCTATGAGGGAAATTTCGATTCCGGAATGCCGGAGTTAAATTATGACAATCCCAAGGTGCGCGAGGAAATGGTAAATGTCGCAAAGCACTACCTCGATATGGGTGTGGACGGGTTCAGATTCGATGCGATAAAATACATCTATTTCGGTGACACGCCCGCTTCGGTCGAGTTCTGGAATTGGTATATGGGAGAGCTGAGATCGATAAAGAACGACATATACGTAGTAGGCGAATGCTGGTCGTCCGATTCGGAGGTCCTCGAATACTATTCGGCGCTCAACTGCTTTAATTTCACAACGTCTCAACTCGGTAAAATATACGAGTCTGTCAAAAACGAACGCGGCTCGGATTTTGCAAAATATGCGGAAGCATATCAGAAAAGTATAAAAGCTAAAAATCCCGACGCTATGTATTGCCCGTTTATATCAAACCATGACACAGACCGCGCCGCAGGATTCTTACCCGTTACGATGAATCAAATGCAGATGGCGGCAAACCTCTATATACTCTGCCACGGATCTCCGTTCATCTATTACGGCGAGGAAATAGGCATGAAAGGATCGCGCGGCTCGGCAAACACGGACGCAAACAGGCGCCTTGCAATGCTTTGGGGAGACGGCGACACAGTGAGAAATCCTATCGGATCGAGCTACTCCGCCGATAAGCAGTCAAACGGCACTGTCAAAGATCAGTTGGATGAAAAAAACAGCCTTTTGAATTATTACAAGAAACTTATATCTCTTCGCGGCAAATATCCCGAAATAGCACGCGGAGAATACACCGCGCTGACAAGTGCAAGCGCGATAGGCGCATTCTCGATAACTTACAAAGATTCCACTATCGGACTGTTCCACAACACATCGACAGAAGAAGTCAAAATTAATCTTCCCGAGGGAGCCGAGGGCTTTACAAAAGTATGCGATTTTATAGGTCAAGGCAATGCGGAACTTAAAGACGGAGTATTGATAATAGGACCGCAGACAAGCGTCATAGTAAAGTAAACATTTTATTAAACCTACCGATTATAAATAAGGCAAAAAAGGACGGCGCAATAGACGCCGTCCTTTTTATTTTTCAGTCTGATATAAATATATCACCGACTTCTGTATTCTGATTTTTCAGATAAGCAGATTTTTCTCCGTTTCTGTATTAAAGAAGTGCATTACCTTACCCTCAAAAGTGATGTAGACACGCGAGCCTGCGATGAGCGCTCTGCGCTGTTCTGCCGTAAGGTTTATCGTAGGTATGCGCACAATAAGCTCGTCGCCCGAATCCGTCGTAACATGAAGGTGTACTTCGCTTCCCATCATTTCGTTTACTCTGATCGTACACGGTACTGCTTCGGGATTCTGCTTTGAAGTGAGAACCACGTGTTCGGGACGAACTCCGAGGATTATCTCCTGCGGCTCGATTCCCTTCTCTTCAAGCATTTCTCCCTTGTTGCCGTCGACTTCTATCTTTCCGCCGTAAGGTGTTACGTAATATTTTCCGTTCTCCTTTACAAGAGCGCATTTTACGGTATTCATCTTCGGCGCGCCGATAAATTCGGCAACGAACAGGTTATCCGGCATTTCGAACACCTCATTCGGAGTGCCGACCTGCTGAATGTAACCGTCCTTCATAATGACTATTCTGTCGCCGAGGGTCATAGCTTCCGTCTGATCGTGCGTTACATAAATGAACGTGGTGTCGATCTTCTTGCGAAGCATGATTATCTCTGCTCTCATCTGGTTTCTAAGCTTTGCGTCGAGGTTTGAGAGCGGTTCGTCCATCAGGAACACTTTTGAATCGCGCACCATTGCTCTGCCTATCGCAACTCTCTGTCTCTGACCGCCCGAAAGAGCCTTCGGCTTGCGCGTGAGATATTCGGTTATTCCGAGTATTTCGGCAGCCTCCGTAACCCTCTTGTAAACCTCCTCCTGCGGCATTTTTTGAAGTCTGAGGCTGAACGCCATATTTTCAAATACCGTGAGGTGCGGATACAGAGCGTAGTTCTGGAATACCATGGCAATATCTCTGTCTTTCGGTTGAAGATCGTTTACGACCTTGCCGTCAAGCTCGATAGTTCCCTCGCTTATATCCTCTAATCCCGCTATCATTCTCAGCGTCGTGGATTTTCCGCAGCCTGACGGTCCTACAAATACGATGAATTCCTTATCCGCTATATCCAGATTAAATTCATGCACCGCAACTACGTTTTTATCATAAATCTTTTTAACATTCGTAAGTTTAACAGTAGCCACAATATTTCCTCCTTATCCTTTGACTGCGCCACCCGTAACACCGGCAACATAGTATTTTTGTAAGAACATAAACAATAATGTAATGGGAAGTGCAACGATGACGCCGCCCGCACAGAACATAGTGTAGTTATTGGCAAGGTTTGCGTCTGTCGATACAAGGAATTGCAAACCGACCGCAACGTTCATGCCCTCTTGCGACGCGTGCGCCATATATTTTGCCAGAACGAAGTCGCCCCACGGCGCCATAAACGCCATCAGTATAGTATAGATGATTATCGGCTTTGCCATGGGAAGTATGATCTTGTAGAACACCTGCGAACGTGTAGCGCCGTCTACTCTTGCGGCTTCGTCGAGAGAGCGCGGCACTGTATCAAAGAAGCCTTTGGAAATATAATATCCCATACCGCTTGACGCAACATAAACGATTACAAGCCCTATCGGGGCGTTTGCCTCGGTCAGTCCGAGATCGCTGAATATCTTATACAGAAGAATAAGTGTAAGAAATCCGGGGAACATTCCGAGGATAAGCATAAAGTTCATAAGACCTTTTCTGCCCTTGAAACGCAGTCTTGAAAGCGCATAGCTTACCGCGAGCACTATCATCGTCTGCAAAAAGGCGACTACCAGCCCCATGAAGAACGTATTTCCGAACCATCTCAGGAAATTGGTCTTTGTAAAAAGATTGACATAGTTGTCAAATCCCCATACCTTGGGAATGATATATCCCACTCTGCACGTGCTCTCTACCCTGAACGATTCAAGAAGTATGCATACAAACGGCAGAAGCCAGATCACCGTCATTAAAATAAGAACGATATAAATGATTGTGTTCGCAAGATGTGTTTTTGCCTTCATGCCCATGTGTTCTTTTTTGAACTTAGCCTGTACTGCGGCTTCCTCTTCGGGCGATGATGTCTTGCGATTTATGTAATCTGTTTTTCCTTCGTCGTTTATCACATATCCTTCCGGCAATTCAATATCGGCGTTGTAATAGGATTTGACGTCGGAATCAGACGCTCCCGATGTGACAGATGTACCGTCGGGAAGCTCAATGTCGATTGAATATATTTTCTTATCCGTCATGAGAAATCCTCCTCATTTTTATTGGAAGGCATTATATTGTATACGATAAGAGAAAGCACTGCACACACAATGAATATCATGATACCGATGACGGAGGCAAGCTTATAGTTCGCCGTTCCCGCGTTCTCGGCTGTCATCTTAAATAGCCATGTGATAAGCAAGTCCGTCTCGCCCGGCGTATTGCCTTCCACGGCAAACGTCATATTCGGTCTTCCCTTTGTAAGGAGATAGATAACGTTAAAGTTGTTGATGTTGTTTATAAAGCTCGTAAGAAGGTACGGACCTGTGACGAAGAGCATATACGGCAGAGTGATTCTCGTGTACTGCTGCCATACATTCGCGCCGTCAATACGTGCGGATTCGTAAAGGTCCTGCGGGATATTCATAAGAATACCCGTCGCGATAAGCATAAGGTAAGGAATACCTATCCATATATTGATGATAATTATCATCACCTTTGCAAGCGTGCCGTCCGTCCAGAACGGAATAGCCTTGTCTATCCACCCCAGATTCATCAGTATACCGTTTACGATACCGTTCGGTGCAAGCATATTGGAAATATAAAGAAGGGAGATAAACTGCGGAACAGCTATCGTTACAACGAGCACCGTGCGCCAGAATTTTTTGATTTTTATTCCCTTTTTATTTATCATTATTGCCACGAACATACCGAGGAAGTAGTTCGTAAACGTTGCGAAGAACGCCCATATAAGCGTCCACGAGAGAATCTCTCCGAATGCGACGGAAAGCTTGCTCGAACCCTCTCCGAATTCAAAGAGGGCGTTGAAGTTGTCAAGCCCCACCCATGTGAACAGATTGCTGTATCCGTTGTAGTAGCTGTCGTAGTTTGTAAAGGCTACCAATATCATGAAGATTATCGGAAGCACCGTAAACATAACGATTCCGCCTATGGGAAGAGCAAGAAGAGTCTTGTGGAACTGGTCGTCAAGCAGGGATTTCATGTCGTCCTTGCCGCTCTTGACCTTTTTGCCGGATGCGATTATCTTTTCGCATTTGCCGCACTGTTTGATGTTGAGGCGCCATGTGTAGATGAACGCGATAATAAACATTATGGTCAGAAGCCCGTACAGAAGTATCTTAAAGGAGTTATCCCCATCTACCCAGACCTGAGTTTCGTATTTTTCACCGCCGACAATAATCTCCTGAATGACATTTCCGCCGGAAACAGTGCCGAGCGTGCCGAATTTCGATAGCCAGTATCCGCCCGTAAGTATCATATACGCGATGAATACCGCCTCAAATAAGAAGAAAAGTATTCCTCTTACTACCTGCCCGTAGGCAATGCTGCCGAATCCCATGATAATACATGACACTTTGGTTTTCCAGCTTCCGTGTACCACGGTGTTGAAAGTATCTATGATATCTTTATAGATCCAAATAAAGAAAGCTTTTATTTTCTTCCAGAGATTTTTGAACTTATGCGCGAACCACCCCGGTATAGAACAGAAAAACTGCCCGAGATTGTAGCCGAATTTCCGTATACCGTGGAGTCGCAGATAATCTAAATCTGATAATTTCCGCATAATTTCTCCTATCAGCTTTTAAAAAGAATTCTGCACAGCCGAAAGAACAAAACAAAGTTGATTATGCAGTATTCTTCGGCGCGAAAAGATAAACTTTATTTCAAGTTGTATTTTATCCTCCGCGAAATTCAAACGATTTTCAAGCGATATTCAAAATCCTATCGGATTTTGAATTGAAAAACCGGGTTGAAGAATTTATCCGCAACCCGGTTTTGATCAAGCTATACGTTATTCAGCAGCTACAAGAGTTATCGCGCCGGAGACAGCTTTTCCGTCTGCATCTACTGTTACAACAAGCTGAATCTTATATTTTCCGGTAGTATCTGCGGGAACAACGAAGTTACCTCCGTCGGCACCGAAACTTACATCCCAGGATTTACCCTGTCTGCACTTGAATTCTTCTCCGCCTTTAAGCGTGAATGCTTCTTCGCTGATCCAAGTGTTTTCAGGAGATTCAACCATTACGTGGTCAACATCCCAACTATCACCGTTTACACTGCCTATAACGGTGAATGCTCTGAGCTCTTCTTCGCTGAAACTCAATATTACGTCGATTGCGGAACGGTAATCTGCAAGCGCCTGTGTGAGTTCTGCGTCCGTGTTGGCTGTTTTAGCTTTTGTAGCGTACGCTTTTGCTATATCCCACCAAGAACCGTGGATATTGCCCTGAGGAACTGCGTACACGCTCTGCTGTGCAAGTGCATTGAGGAGCATATCGCTCTTTACGGCTTCGGAATCTTGAAGCTTTTTATTGGAGGGACCCCAGTTGAACTGTTCAAATCTTTGCTTCTGGCACTCTTCATTGGAAAGGAAGAGGGCGAGCTGTTGAAGTCCTATAACCTTATAAGCGTCTGTCTGAGGTTTAACGCCGATAAGTTTGTTTCCGGAGTAGGAACCGAGATGATAGCTCTTTCCGTCAACTTCGAACGAAGGAAGAGCTGCCGCGCCGAGATTTTCACCGAGAGCGGATTTTGCAGCATCTGCGCCCCATGCTCCGGATATTACTACCGCGGAAGGATTAGCTGCCGCGAAGTCCGATGTATTTGAGGAATTTACATAGTGCTCATATTTAAGAACTTTCTGCATTCCTTTGAGAGCTATAACGCCTTCGGGGGAATTGAAAGTATCATCGACAGATGTGAATTTTCCGGAGGTATCCATCGTCCACTCGGATTTACATCCCGTTGCGAAGAAGAACCCTGCATTATACCATGCGGAATTTTCAAGCTCGTAGGAGAATCCTCTGCCTGCTGCTCTGCAATCCTCGATGATAGCTTCGAGGCTGCCGAGGTGCTCTTCTTTAACAACCGATTTGTCATAGTACATAAAGTAGCCGTTATCGGATGTAAGAGGATAGCAGTAAATCGATCCTGCCGATGTTGCCGCTTTGACAGCGCCCGTATCGTTGTTTTCTGTGATTACCTTTACAGCTGCTTCACTGGGCTTTGCAAGCGCGCCTGCCTGAACGAGACGTGCGAGCTGGTCCTGAGCGAAACAATAAATGTCGGGAGCTGATTCCACATCGTTAAGAACCTGTGTTGCAGCTTCGCCTTCGCCCATAGGGTTGACTATTGCATTAAAGTTGAACTCTTTGTTCTGCTTGTTGAATTCTGCAATCTGCTGACGTGTAAGTTCGACTACACCGGGGGTTTCACTGACCCATACCGTAATGTCATAAGTTCTGAGTTCGGTGTCCGGGTCGTCCGGTTTCTTACCACAGCCGAATGCACTTAAAATCATTGCCACGCATAAAATAGCGCACAGAAGGATGTTGACGATTCTCTTTGTCTTCATATGTAATTCCTTTCCTAAATTTATAAATAATTTTTTGTTATGTATGCAAAATACACAAAATTTTCGCACACATACGCTATAAACTATTCATATAGCAATTACATTTTAAAATATAGTATCGAAATTGTCAATATATTTTCACAAATTTTTGTGATTTTTGTAAAAAATATACAATATATTCTGTGTATATTTTCCAATTTGACAAAAAAACCGCGGATGTCATACATTAAATTCGTCAAACGACGGCAATTTGTTTCCGCCGTAATCGAAAAGGCACTGGTTAGCCCATTCGTTACGCGTGGATTTGCCGCTTTCTCCGATATATTCTTGCCCCGCTTCGCTCGCCCAGCATATTCCGTCGCCGGGTATCCAGAGCGGTTCCCACCAGAATACGCCGCAAAGTCCGTGTTCTTTTGCAAGCCTTAAAAGATTTTTAACGAACAATGCCTGCCCTTCCGGGGAGAACGGATATTCTTTTGTAAACGGGAACGATTCCAGATTTTCCTCATTCACCACAAGCTTTGCTCCTCCGTGCTCGTTTTTGATATAATCTTCGAGAGTGAATGCGTATCCCGTCTCTACTATCATAAGGCGTTTGCCGAATTTACGGCACATATCCACGTTTGCAAAGAATTGCGAAAACGTTCCGTGCCAATAAGGATAATACGAAAATCCGATTATATCGAAATCCACCGAAGCCTCGGTAATATGGGTAAAAAATTCGTTGTAGATAAGCTTATCGTAGCTCCGTTCGAGATGAAGTATTATTCCCGCGTCGGGATATACCTCACGGCAGCCGCGGCAGCCCGCTTTTAAAAGCTTTATAAGATTGTCGTAATTTCCGCGTTCCCCGCTCTCGCTCTCCGAAAGTCTGCCGTACGGCCAGAGAAGCCCGTTTGTTATCTCATTGCCCACTTGAATATATTCTATTCCTATTTTCTTTTCGCGTGCAGATTTCAGAGTCTCAACGGTGTAAGAATATACACGTTCGACAAGACTTTCAAAATCGAGCCCGCGCCAGCTCTTGGGAACCGTCTGCTTTGACGGGTCCGCCCAAAAGTCGGAATAATGAAAATCAAGCATGATCGAAAAGCCTTTTTCGCGTGCAAGCTCTGCAAGACGGAAAAAATTTTCAATATCGCACCCACCGCCGAGGTACGGTCTTCCATCCTCGCTCACAGGATCGACCCACAATCGAATACGCATACAGTCCACTCCGTTTTTCTTAAACAGATCCACGGGATCGACTTCCGCGCCGTCCGCATAATATTTTGCGCCAAGAGACAGCTCTTCGAAATAAGTGGAAATATCTACTCCCAGCCGCATCTATTTCTCACCCCTTATGTGAGGAGCAAATTTTATGGGTTCATTGTCCTCGCCGAAATCGATGACGCGGTATTTCATTCTGCCGTAACGGTATTTTGCCTGTTCGTTAAGCTTACGGACAGCCGCCTCGTCGCCGCGGAACGAGCATCTGAGGCAATAGTACTCTTTTTTTCCGTCGTCATAAAACATATCCATGTCGATATCTCTCATAAAACACGACGGGCAGCGAAAATTCAGTTTTCCTTTTGTAGACTGAGCCATGTTACAGACGCTCCTTTCGTAAGTTTCTTTTCAAGCGAAATATGATATACGGGAGAGAATGCGATTCCCTCTTCCACCTTGTATTTGTCGGCGTTCCCGCCCATTTCGATTTTCGTCATCACATCGGGTATTACGACATACGCGCTTTTTGCTTTTTCATGAGTGATTTTTCTGCCGAGATATGAGTACCTCATATTCTCTTCGTCAACGCCGAGAGTGAGCTTTGTCATATCAGCCTGATACTCGGTCGTACCGAAAGCGCCCGTAAAATATTCTTCGAGCACTATCTCTTCCCCGTGAAGGTCGTTCAAAATTCTGCGCTCCGTTATAATTTTTCCGCTTCCCTCCTCAAAGGTAAATACGGATTCTATCACTATATCGAGCCCGTCGAGAGTTACCGTCACGGGATTGGCGGTAATTCTGACGCCGCCGTCAATCCTCTCATATTTTGCCATTGTGCGGCATAAGCACAGGTCCGCCGTCTTTCCGTGATAGCTTACTTTGCACGATTTTACCGTCCCCGCTCCCGCGTAATGCGTAAAAAATCCCGCGCGGTAGTTTATCTGAATGAGGTAAGGATATGAAGCGTCATACACATTATCCGTTCCGATGCCCGTTTTCTGCGGTATTCTCGCCACGTACGGGCGAAGATCGATCATCGCGCCGCCTTGATTGAAGTCAAGGCACGTGCGCATTGCGGGATCGGCGTACCAAAAATACTGCTTATCGCTGCCGTAGAGGATATCTTTCCACAGCGCGCACTCTCCTCTATTATAATCCGGATGCTTATCACGGTAAAAATCAGCAAATTCGGACATCGTCATATCGCAAAGCTTGCCTTCTTTTTTCAGCTTGCCGTAATAAGCCATACCGTCGAGATAAGATTTTGCGAGAAGTTCATACGGCGCTTCCCACCTGCCGCGCTTATTCAGCCACCCCGGACCGACGAACATCATGTTATATGCGTATCCGTCGTTATACTTTGCAAGATGGCGATATTGGTCAATAAGATTGTAGAGATATGGATACTCGTAAGATCCGTTATCGTCGTAATATATCATACCGCGCAGTACATTCTGCGGGTGCGTTCCGAAATTAGATCCGTTTCCGTCGAAGCAGGCTATAAGATCGCGCGAAAGATGAGGTATTGCAACAATACCTGAATCGTCGTCGCGCCCCGAAGCGGGACAGTGCGAATTTACTTTTGACGGTATCCACGGATTCCACGGTCCGCCGTCCATAAACGTGTACCATGAATTGTTGCAGGTGTGGTAAGCTTTTGGTCCCTCTTCCCAGCATGTAGCCACGGCGCACTTGACCGAAGGATATTTTTCTTTGATATAATTTATCGTGAATGCGTCGAGAAAATAGCTTCCCGTCGATTCGGGATAAAATCCGAATTTTTCATAGAACAGTCCGAAGCAGTCGTCCACTATACGCATTTTTGTCTCGTTATCAAACATCCATATACAGAAATCCTCGGTTTTATACTTTTCCCTGAACTGCTTGCACGGCAGTCCGAGAAGCGATAGCCCTATCTCGTCGCCGTAAAGTCTGTTATGCTCCCGCGCGACGGAGACTATTTCATCGGAAAACAGAGACGCATATGTTATCTGAATAGTCGTTTTCAGCCCGTTGTCATGAGCCGCCTTCTGCTGAAAAAGAAAAATACTGAGAGATTCGTCCTGTACACCGTTCGCGGAGCCCAATGCCCGCTCCGCATATTCGGGAGACAACTCCGGACGGTGTATTATGTTTACAACAAATTTTTCCTGCATATCTACACTCCTTATGTTTTTATTTCAGACGGACAGTCTGTCATTCTCCTTTATATAAAAATCAACCGTTTTATAAACCCGAGGTCAAATCCGTTCTCCGTAAATCTTACAGAGTCATTCTGTTATGATAATTTTAACATTCATGTTTATCGTTGTCAACATCTTTCACAAATAATCGTCTCAAATTATCGGATATTATATGTATTTCACACTATAGTCCGAATTGTGTTTGCCTGAATAAATGTATGTCATAAACGTTCTATCAATATAATATTCGTAAAAATATGTGGCGTGACTCTGTTTTTTATAATTATATACAACAAAAAATCAACTTCATAAAATCCGCCGCAAATAATCTTTCTCACTGAAAAAGAAAAGCCATGGAATAAGCTCCATGACTTCGGCATTTATTTAAATTATGACAATAAAAGAAAACAGCAGTGGCAGCACCCGTATCGGGAGCCGTCACTACCGAATGGTGCGAGTAACAGGGGTCGAACCTGCACGGGTAACCACTGGTTCCTAAGACCAGCGCGTCTGCCAATTCCGCCATACTCGCATAAATTTCTAAAAATGTCCTCTTTACAGATACAAAAACTTTAAAGTCGTACAGTTATTTTATCATATAAAATTTTATATGTCAATTAAAAGGATATCGAAGATAAAAAATTTTCTCCGAGATTTACAAAAACAAACCGCGGCAATTTTTATGCCACGGTATCCGACAGTATATTACTTCAAATAGAAAAGACACTTTCAAAAAGCTATATCCTGTATAAAAGCGCAAGATGTCTCGAACAAAAAAAATCAAAAGAGAACATCTTGCGCAAGGTTATAAAACCGTCAGTTTTTCTTTGATTTTTCGGCAGCTGTAAGAGTGTTTTTAAGGAGCATGGTTATTGTCATCGGACCTACACCGCCGGGTACGGGCGTTATGTATCCCGCAACCTCGCTCGAAGTCGCAAAGTCGACATCTCCCGTAAGCTTGCCGTCGGCGCGTCTGTTCATTCCGACATCTATAACAACAGCGCCTTTCTTAACCATATCTCCCGTTATAAAGTCCGCCTTTCCTATCGCCACAACGAGAATATCCGCGCGGGACGTAACGGCTTTAAGGTCCTTTGTTCTGGAATGGCATATGGTAACCGTTCCGTTTTCGGCAAGAAGAAGCTGTGCCACGGGTTTGCCGACAATATTGCTTCTGCCTACGACAACACACTCTTTACCGGAAATATCGATTCCGCTGCGCTTTATAAGCTCTATTATTCCCGCAGGAGTGCAAGGGAGAAACGAAGCTTCGCCGAGCATCATTTTTCCGACATTGACAGCGCAGAATGCGTCTACGTCTTTTTCGGGAGAGATAGCGGCGATAACAGCGCTCTCGTCTATCTGCTTCGGAAGCGGAAGCTGAACAAGTATTCCGTGAATATCGTCTCTCTTGTTTAATTCGTCTATCTTCAAAAGAAGAGCTTCTTCCGATGTGTTCTCTTCCATTTCTATTATTTCGGAATACATTCCTACTTCCGCGCAAGCCTTGCCCTTGTTGCGGACATAAACTTTGGAAGCGGGATTTTCGCCTACTATTATAACGGCAAGTCCCGGCAAAACGCCTTCGCTTTTGAGTCTTTCCACCTCGGCAGATATTTCAGTGCGAATTTCAGCCGATATTTTCTTTCCGTCGATGATTTGTGCCATGTGTTGTTTTCTCCTTATTTATCCTTAGTTGTTTATTGCAATTTATTTTCGTGTTAAAATCCGTTTTTGTAATTTTCAAAAAGAATTTTTACCGCTTTCAATTCTCTTTCGCGGAGCTTTCCGAAGTTCCGGCGCTCTCTTCGCCTTTTTCTCCGTTTGCCTCTTCCGCTTCCGATTTGTCCGTTTCTTCCGCAACTTCCGACTCTTTCGAAGCGCCGTTTTCTCCCGAAGATTCTGACGTTTCCGCCTCTTCCGTAATGGTGGATTCTTCCGCTTCTGCGGCTTTTTCTTCCTTAGGGCTTTCGATTATATCTATATTCAATCTTCCGGGATTATTTTCTTCCGCTTTCTCTTCTTCCGAAAACATCTTGCCGGAAATCTTCGCGGAAACTTTTTTCGTATCCTCCGCATTTTCCGCGGCGTTCATTTCCTGCGTGTCAAATCCCGAATCTTCCGCAGATTCCGCTTTGACATAACCGTTCTTCTTTATACCGAGAATAACGGGCAGGCTGCAAAGCGTCGTTGCAGATATTTCTTCATTTTTTACAAGTTTTCTCTGCTTCACCCTTGCGACTATCATTATCGGAACGATAACTATTACGCAAATAAAAGCGAAAAGCGCAGACACACGTATATCGGTATTGCCCACGTAAAGCGAATCCGTGCGGAGCTGTTCTATGAACATACGGCCGAAACCGTACCATGCAAAATAATAAAGAGTTATCTCCCCGTCGTACTTCTTTTTTTTGTAAAAAATATTTATGATTATAAAGCCTAAAAGATTCCAGAGAGATTCATAAAGGAATGTGGGATGAACATAAAGCGTCTGATATCCCGTAAGGCTGTTGCAAACGCCCATTCTCCACGGCAGAGTCGTTTCCGTTCCGAAAGCCTCTCCGTTCATAAAGTTGCCCCATCTTCCGATGAGCTGTCCCAACATGACTCCGGGCACTACCATATCCGCCATTTTGAAAAATCCGAGCTTTTTATGATGGCAAACAACATAGAACATTACAGCGCCGACTATAACGCCGCCGTATATGGCAAGTCCGCCGTTCCATACCGCTATAACATCGTAAAAAGAATGAAATTCTTTCAGATTGAAGAGCACATAATAGAGTCTGGCGCCTATAATGGCCGTAGGAACCACGATTATCGCAAAATCAAGTACGCTGTCAAAATTCACTCCCGCCTTTCCCGCGCGGTAGCAAAAATAGGAGAATCCGAGTATTATTCCCAGACAAATTATCATTCCGTACCATGTGACTTCCAGTTTTCCTATATGGAAAGCGATTCTGCTTATGGAAAACTCGCCTATTCCGAGCCCCGGAAAAGATATTTTCGATATCATATTTTACTTCCATCCCTTTGAAAATTATTTTTTTAATAATTATTGGGCTTTATTGACAAAGATATATTAACTTATATTTTTTACAAAATCAAAAACAAAAATTTAAGTTTTGTTCCGTTTTTGATGTTATTTATATATTTTACTTCATTTTACATAATAATGCAATAGAAACAAAAAATCATAACGGAAATTCGTCAATATAAAAAACGAGAATAATATCTTATATTTACTTTTTAGTGGATTTGTGATAAAATAATCATATAAAGCAAGGTCTTATAAACAAAAACAACGGCAAGCCGTCTTTTGTTTACTTCCCTGCGTTATTTTGAGAAAACAGATTCAACAAAAATGTTGAAAGGAGAACCGAAAATGGGAAATTATATGCCATACATATGGATAGCCGTGATTGTGATATCGGTAATAGCGGAAGCCGCGTCCACAGCGCTTATCGCAATATGGTTTATGCCGTCGGCGCTTATCACGATGGTGATATCGTTTTTCAAAGTACCGATCTATATACAAACCATAATTTTCTTGCTTTTATCGGTATTATTTATCATTTTTTCACGTACAATATTCAGACACACGCTCCGCGCAAGACCCGTTCCGACTAACGCCGACGCGCTCATTGGAGAGGTGGCGGTCGTCACGGAAAAAATATCCAATATCGAAGCCTGTGGACTTGTAAAAATACGCGGTCAGATATGGAGCGCCAAAAGCGCAGACGGCGTCGACATAGACAAAGACGAAAAAGTCAGCATTATTTCAATAGAGGGCGTAAAGCTCGTTTGCAGAAAAACAGAAAATAATTAAAAAGAGAGGTAAATATTATGCCGTTCATTATAGCCGGAATCGTATTGGTCATTATAATTGTGATCGCAATAGCAAATATCCGCATAGTTCCCCAGGCGCAAGCATATATAATCGAAAGACTCGGAACATATTACACGACCTGGCACACGGGAATACACATAAAGCTCCCGTTTTTTGACAAGATCAGAAGCAAGATATCCCTTATGGAGAAGATAGCCGATTTCGATCCGCAGGACGTTATAACAAAAGACAATGTCAAAATGCGTATCGACACCGTAGTATTTTATCAGATAACCGACTGCAAGCTTTACACATACGGAGTCGAGCGCCCCCAGACAGCGATAGAAAATCTCACGGCGACAACGCTCCGTAACATCATAGGCGAGCTTGAACTCGACAACACGCTTACATCGCGCGACATAATAAACTCACGAATGAGAACGACGCTCGACGAAGCGACAGATCCGTGGGGAATAAAAGTAAACCGCGTAGAGCTTAAAAACATCATTCCGCCAAAAGAAATTCAGGACGCAATGGAAAAGCAGATGAAAGCCGAACGCGAAAGACGTGAGAAAATACTTATCGCAGAAGGCACAAAAGCCGCCGATATACTCACGGCAGAGGGCAGAAAGCAGGCTATGATACTCGACGCGGAAGCGCAAAAGCAACAGCAGATACTCCTTGCGGAGGCGGAAAAAGAAGCGAGAATACGCCGTGCAGAAGGTGAAGCGGAAGCAATACTCAAAGTACAGGAAGCAAGCGCAGAGGGTATAAAAAAGATAAACGAAGCAGACCCATCGCAAGCCGTAATAGCCATAAAGAGCCTTGAAGCGTTTGAAAAAGCCGCCGACGGAAAAGCGACAAAAATAATAATTCCGAGCGAGATACAGTCTCTTGCAGGTCTTTCCGCAAGCCTGAAAGAAATAATCAAACCGGAAGAAAAAACAGAAGAATAACCCCACCTACTTTTCTTATAAGAAAAGTAGGCAAAAGAATTTCCCACCGAATACACC
>UQXK01000011.1 GCA_900544985.1 uncultured Eubacteriales bacterium | reverse complement strand
AATGGGAAGATTTATAAATGCGGACGGATATATAAATGCCAATGGCGATATTATTTATCGTCGCAAAGATAAAATAATCTAAAAGTTTACTTCAATAGAAAATTAAATATAGTCTTTGTCGCAAAAGTTTTGATTGATAATCAATATAAAAAAATCCCTATTAAGAGTTCCATTCAGGAACTCTTTTTTATTTTCTGATACGATTTCCCGCGGTGATTCGGTGATATCCGCGGGATTTTTCTTTTTTGCGGATTTTTATTTTTTAACCCGGACTTTATCTGTCCTGGTTAAGCGGTAAAATTTTGTCAGAAAGGAGGTGAGCAAAATGGGAACTGCCGAAAGACGAAGCGGGATATTGAAATTATTATGTTCTCGCAGATATGAGACGATACAAAATCTGGCTTTTGAATTCGGCGTTTCCGAAAGAACTATCAGAAGAGATATAGAGGCGATAAGTATTTCCGAACCTATATATACACAAACGGGAAGATATTACGGCGGTGTATATGTTATGGAAGATTATCATATGGAGCGAATGTATATGAGCGATCGGGAATTGAACGTACTGAAAAAATTATTTGTTGCAGCTGACAGAGATGATTCAATACTGACACATGATGAGAAAAATACGCTTGCCTCTATTATCTCACTTTATTCAAAACCTATATTTAAGAAAGGAAAATAATATATGAAACAAAAAGAAAAATTGTTATTTAAAGAGTTATGTAAATTTCAAAATAATGATTTTGACGAATCGTTGATACCGTATGCTAACGCCAATGTACTCGGACAGATATTTTTCAATCGAATGCAGGGAATAGCATACGGAACGTTAAAAAAGCACGGTTTGCTCGGAAAAGTAAACCGCGAATTTAAAAGCTCTTTGCAATCCGCTTATGAATATAATCAAGAGAAAAACAAGAGCTTTTTTAAATGTGTGAAATTTCTTTCGGATATTCTCCTTGATTGTAAGGCGGTGATGCTTAAAGGCGCGTTTTTGTGCGCCTATTATCCGGAGGGGTACCGTACATCGAATGATATCGATTTACTTGTAATGCCGGAGGATATCGGCAAAATAGCAGATATTCTTCTGAAATCAGGATTCAGGCAAGGAAATATCAGAAACGGAGAATTTGTTCCTGCTGCACGCAAAGAGATAATTGAATCAAAAATGATGCGCGGGGAAACAGTGCCGTACATTAAAGAAGTGAATCTTCCTCATATGAGATTTTTGGAGGTTGATATAAATTTTTCGCTGGATTATAAAAACGGAAATACTGATATATTGTCATCTATGCTGGAAAGATCATCTTTTACAAAAGTCGGGAAAATGAAAATTCCCACTCTCGATAAGACGGATTTTTTTATTCATCTTTGCTCGCATTTGTATAAAGAGGCGACAACTCTCCCGTGGATCGAAATGCGACGCGATATGACTCTTTACAAATATTGCGATATTTATCTTCTTCTGAGTGGAATGACCGATTTTGAATTTAAGACTTTGCAAAAAAGAGCAAAAGAATTGGGAATGGAAAAAATCTGTGCTTACGCTATATATGAAACGGCGGAGCTGTTTGATATTTTTGATTCGAAGATCGCAGAAGAATCGAAAAAAGTTTTAGAAGATGACAAAAACTTTCTGAGAAGAGTTATTTCGCCGAAAGACAAAAAAGTCTTTCTTTATAAAACAGATGATATTACAAAGCGCTTTTTTATGGAGGACAGAAAAAGAGATTTAACGGAGGTGAAGAAAACATGAGAAAACTCGATATGCGTGAAAATAAAACACGCGGATTTTTAATAACGGTCTGCGGACTTGACGGATGCGGAAAAACAACGATGCTTAATCGTATTTTTTCGGACCTGAAAACGGACAACGAACTTTTTCTTACAAAGCAGCCCACAAATTACGTGCGTGAATCTAAAATTTTCAGGAATTATATGGATTCTCCTTGCCATGATGATTTTGATTACAGAAGTCTCTCTCTTCTTGCGGCGAGCGACCGTCTGCAACATGTAAATAAAGTAATCGAGCCTGCAATGAATGAAGGCAGGATCGTACTAAGCGACAGGTATTTTTATTCTTGTCTTGCAAATCTTCGCGCCAGAGGTTTTAAGAACGATGAATGGATATATGAGATAGCCAAGTCGGTTATAAAGCCTGATATAGCGTTCTTTTTTGATGTTTCTGTGGAAAAAGCCGTCGAACGCGTTCGCGCCCGTTCCGGCGAAAAGGACCGCTATATCGATATGGATTTGCAGTACAAACTCAGAAATGAGTATATAGATATCTGCAATGCGAATAACGGTGTTCTTATTTCAACAGAGTGTCCCGAAGAAGAGAGTTATGAAATTGTAAAAAGGGAAATAGAAAGGATGAAAAATGGCAGTATTTGAAAAAGTTGCGGAAATATTAAAAAGTATGAGCGGGGAAGCCGAGGTGTCATCGGAGGATAGCTTGGAGAATGATCTTGCGCTTGACAGCCTTGCTCTGGTCAATTTACTTTTGGATATTGAAAGCGAATTCAAGATAGAATTAAACGAATCTGATTTGAATCCTTTTGATCTGATAACCGTCGGAGATGTCGTTGAACTTGTAAGAAAGTATACGGGTGATAACTATGAAAAAGTCGGTTGAGCTTCCTTTGGTATCGCCTATATATGGTACATATCAGGTCCAAGGCGTTGGTTCGGCTGTGATTTGTGATAATCCTTCCATAAAAAATTGGTATTTGAATCAAACGATAATACCTTATTGCAGCAGGAGATTTCTATCGGGATTTTCGAGTCCGGAGCTTGATATCGTGAATTCACATTGGAAATTAAATCCTTATTTGGATAAGAATTTTTACGGCATGGAATTTCTCGGCGGGTACGTAAATCCTCTTATTCATAATTTACTGGACGCGGGATATTATGTTTATTTTGTCGATGTTGATGATTATTACATAGAAGGAAAGACGTGGTATAAAGAGCGTCATTTCAGCCATGACGGTATGATATGCGGATACAACCGTGATGACAAGACATATTGTATGTATGCTTATGACAGTAATTGGGTATACAACAAATTCTGGACTCCGAAGTCTTCATTCGAAAAGGCGAGAAAAGCGATGTTCGAAAAGGGAGTATACGGCAAAATCTACGGGATTAAACCCAAAAAGGACAAGGCGGAGTTTTCTCCCGAAACAGCCATGGGAAAAATATCCGAATATCTTGATTCGACGATAGAAAAATACCCGTGGGATGGGGAAGGGATCGTATACGGAATTGCCGTATACGATTACATAGAAAAATACATTGAAAAACTTTCTGCGGGGGCTATCCCTTATGAATCGATCGACCGCCGCGTATTCCGATTACTTTGGGAGCATAAAAAGCTGATGCTTGAAGTAACAGAACGAATCGAGGAGAATTTTGATATAAATCCCGATATCAGTAAAAAATACAGAAAATTGGTCGGTGACGCGAATAATATGCGCATGCTATATGCTTCGCACTGTATAAAAAGGCGGGATTCCGTATTGCCGATTATCGGGAAAAGTTTGCTTTTATCAAAAGAAAATGAAAAGCGTCTTCTCGGTGAGCTTATAGAGAAGACAGGAGGGAAAAACAAATGAAACTTTGGAACTACATAAAAGAGAATATGTTATGTCATTATGATCAAATCGTATGTGAAGGAAATGCCGAACTTTCTTTTGAGGAACTTGCAGTATGGGCGGAATTGTTTTCAAAAAGACTTGAAGGAATAAAAAGCTGCGCTATACTTTGCAAATCCGAGATGGCGGCGGCGATGGCGTTGCTCGGATGTTTTGCCGCCGATGTTACGGCGATTCCTTTGTCTATGCGTTACGGTGCCATACACTGCAACAAGATCATTGAAACAGTAGATCCCGAAGCAGTTATTACCGACGAGAAAGATGATTTCCTCATACGAAAAATTTCGGACAGTAAATATAAAACTCCCGCTACCCGTCCCGCGCTTATAATGTGTACTTCCGGGACTACGGGAAGACCGAAAGGCGCTATGCTGAGCGAGGAAAATATTATTTCGAATGTTTCCGATATCGCGTCTTATTTTGGAATCGGTACGACGGACAGTATATTGATTTCAAGACCGCTTTATCATTCTGCGGTTTTAACGGGTGAATTTCTTGTTTCCTTAATTAAAGGGACAAAGATACGTTTCTATTCGGAAAAATTCAACCCGCCCGAAATTCTGAAAATGATACATGAATATAAGATAACTGCTTTTTGCGGAACACCGACGCTTCTTGAAATGATGTCGGCGTATAATCGGAACAATATGGCAGAAACGCTTAAATATATTTGCGCAAGCGGAGAGTGCATGAGCCGCGATACAGGTCTTCGTTTAAAAGATGCGTTTAAAGGCAGCAAGATATATCATATTTACGGATTGACGGAAGCTTCGCCGCGTGTTTTGTATCTTCCGCCGGAAAAGTTTTCGGAATTTCCCGAATATGTCGGCATTCCCCTAAAATCGGTTTCCGTGAAATTAGCGGATAAAAACGGAAATCCCGTTTTAAACGGAAAAGAAGGCGTGCTTTGGGTAAGGGGACCTAATGTCATGGTCGGATACTATAATGACGATGAAAAAACAAAAGCCGTCTTGAAAGACGGTTGGCTCTGTACGGGGGACATCGCTTTAATGAATGATTCCGGATTGATTCGGATCAAGGGAAGAAGTGACGATATGATAATAAGATCGGGAATGAACATTTATCCAGCTGAAATCGAAGCGGCGCTCAAAAACGCTCCTCGTGTAAAGGAAGTATTCGCATACGGCATAAAAACCGAGCGGACAATGAAAATCGGCATGAAGATCTGCGGAGATTTTTCTTCCGTAAAAGAAGTGAAGAGCATGTGCCTTAAATATCTTCCTGCGTTTCAGGTTCCGGACTGTATTGAAATAGTAGAAGAACTCCCGAAAAACGGGTCAGGCAAGATAATAAGGAGCGCGTGAGATGATCGAATATGAAAAAAAGATACTTCTTACTTTTAAGGAGTATTTAACGATTCTGGGAATGTTGGGAAATGACAAGCGTTCGTATTCTCAAACGAATTACTACTTTGACACAGAAAATCTTGATATGTACCGCAAGGGATTTACATACCGCATACGTCAAAAAGGCGATAAAACAGAAGCTACGGTAAAAAGTCATAATACCGATTTTCCCGATAAGAGTATTGAGAAAACTTTGAAGGTAAAAAGTTGCTTTGATGCCGATGTATTCGGCGTAAAAGGTCTGCAATTTTCGGGATGTCTTTATACGAAAAGAACGGTATTGTTCAAAGACCGTTTTTGTGAAATGGTTTTGGACAGCAACAATTATATCGGGTGCGCGGATTATGAACTTGAAACTGAATATTTAAAAGGTCATGAGGCGGACGCGATGAAGCTTATATATGAAGTTGCGGAGATTCTTGTTTCGAAAGGGCATATAGCCGATACAGAAGAATTTTTCAACCGTATAGGAAAATCCAAAAGTAAATCCGACCGCTTTTTCGAAAGAAAATACGAGGTTGCGATATAAAAAACAAAAAATCATATTTAATCAGGACAAGAGTTGTCCCGATTAAGCAGTAAAATATGTTTGCAGCTGCAAAATAAAAAATAAAAATAAAATTCAAGAAAAGAGGTAACTAAAAATGGCATGCAAAAATGCACTGAAAATAAAAAATATAAACAATATGGCTGACAATGTTCAGCCTGCGACAACAGAGAAAAAAGTTGTTTCGAAAATTGACAGACTTTTGTTCGGTGTGGATTCCAGAATCCCGGCGGATGATCTTCTCCAAAACAATATAAATGAATTTGAATGGGTCGTGCGCAACAAGCTTTATCCCAATTTCTGGGGAAGAAATATTGTAGGCGAAAACTGTCTTACAAAAAAAGAAATTGATTTTCTTCATGATAAAGGCTGCAAAATCGCTGCGATTTACAGTGATGCAGGAGAAAAGAAGACGGCGGAACAGGGAAAGCTCATTGCCAAAAAGGTCATTGTCACCGCATTTGAACTTGAAATTCCGGAAGATACCGCTATTTTCTTTGAGATAGGCGAAAAGGAAGAATTTACGACCGACTGTATGCGCGGTTTTGCAGAAGTATTGATTTCGGAAGGATATGTTTCCGGATTTAAAGTAAATACAGATGCAAAATATGATTTTGACCGCGAATACAGCAGAGGAATGCAGACCGATAGAGAGATATTCTCAAAATGTCTTATCTGGACAGTCTCCCCGAGCCTTTCGGAGTACGAACGAGTAACGACAACGCACCTTATTCATCCCGATAACTGGATTCCTTTTGCGCCCTCCGGTATCACAAGAAACGATATAGCGATCTGGCAATACGGAAAAGACTGTCATCCCATACACGATGACAAAGGCATGGAAACGACATTCAATGTCGATCTTATGCGAAGAGCGGATATCATTATCGATAATATGTTTTAATGGATACGGGAGGAAGAAATATGATAGGTGTAAGTTCTGTAACTGTTTGTCCGCAACAAATAACGATAAAAAAGGGAGAATGGTATTACGACATAACGGTAACGGTATGCCCGGAATACGCAACATTAAAAAGTGTAAAATGGTACAGTGACAATCCGAATGTTGCAACCGTAAATGAATTCAGCGGATATGTATATGCAAAAGCTGCGGGCACAACTCTCATTTACGCCGTCGCGGTGGACGGAAGCGGTGCCAGAGGATATGCGACCGTAAATGTAACTGATGTAGAGGATGTTATAAAAGTGAGCTCTGTCTTTTTGCATCCGGATAGTTTACTTTTGAGAGAAAAAGAATGTTCTTCTCTTGACGTAACCGTATTGCCGAGTAACGCGAAAAACAAATCCGTCAGTTGGAAGAGCGATGACCAGATGATCGCATTTGTGAACGGCGGAGATGTATACGGTGTATCCGAAGGCTGCACATATGTAACCGCAACAGCCAATGACGGAAGCGGGGTGAGCGCAAAATGCCATGTACAGGTAGTAAAAAAGAATTATATTCCTCTTGAAGCTATAAAAGTAATTCCGGATAAGTATACTTTGAGATGGGCTACATCCGTTTATCTCCGTGCCGTGTTTTGTCCTGCTGATGCAGATGATAAAGTTATAAAGTGGATAAGTATGGATCCGGAAATTGCAACGGTAAATCCTAATGATCCTTTGGTATATGCAAAAAAAGTAGGTACCGCGCGAATACGCGCTGTTTCAACAAACGGAAGCGGCATTTTCGGCGAGTGTATCATAACCGTAATAGATCCTGTCTATGCGGAGTGTATAGAGCTCAGCCAAAATTCGATTGAGCTGTACAAAGGCGGAACGACAAAACTCTGCGCAACTGTTTTGCCTTTGAATGCGACGAAGAAAAAAGTAACATGGAGCAGCATGGATACGAGTATTGTTATTGTCGATGAATCTAAAGGTGATGTCACGGCTATCGGTGTCGGAAAAACCAAAATCTGTGCTACGTCGTTTGACGGGAAAGTGAAAGATTATTGCGATGTAACGGTTAAACAGACAGCGGTATCTCCTGCGGAGTCTGAGGACAAGCCTATATTGAACGACGGTCTTGTTGCGGATCCGGTAGACGCATACAGCGGCGCTCATATGATAAACAATAATATCATTACTTTATTCGGCGGGCAGGGACTGGGGTTTACCGCAAGTTACGATTCCACAAAACTGACTTCCGGAACACTCGGAACCGGATGGTATCATAACTATGAAAAACATTTGGAAATTGCAGAGGACGGCATTTTGATATACAGTAATCCGTCCGTATATTCGAGATACGTATCGAACGGCGAAGAGAATGTTTATTACTGCACATCCGTAAATAAGGGTGGATATGTTTTACAGGTGGACTGCTCGGCAGAATATCCGTACATTGTGGATTGCAATTCCGAGAGAAAAGAACTTTACAACAATGACGGTTATATATCTAAAATAATAAATCATAACGGCTTTGAAACTTTGATAGATTATTCCGAAAATTTAATTACCGTTACGGATTCCGTATCGGGAAAGAAAATATATATTGAAAAAGATTTATCCGGAAAGATAATAAAAGTCTATGATGACGCGGCGAGGAAAGCTTCTTTTACATACGAAGGAGATCTTTTGAAATCTATTTGCGATGTAAACGGAAACAGCATCACGTATACGTATACTCCCGAAGGATTGATTAAGTCCGGTACCGACGCAAACAACGTAAAATATTTTGAAAATACATACGATGTTTACGGTCGTGTTATTTCTCAAAAAGACGGAATCCCCGGTTCGAATCCCACGACATTCGTTTACGAAAGCGACGGAAAAAGAATCACAACTGACCGCAACGGAAAACAAAGCATACGAATGTATGATGAGAACGGTCTTCTTTCGAGTATTACCGACGCGAACGGAAACGCAAAGACCTATGAATATGACGCGTGCTACAATGTCGTAAAGGAAACGGACGCGAACGGAAATTCCGTATTGAAAACATATAACATCTTTAACAAGCCGACGGAAATAACCGATAAAAACGGCAAAAAGACAACGTTTACATACGATAGCAAGGGTAATATCACAAAGATAACTTATCCCGTAAACGAGGGGAAGACTCCTGTTGAAACATTTGAGTATAACGACAGAAACCAAATCGTAAAACATACAGATCTTCGCGGCATGGCGACCGTATATACTTATGATTCTCATTCGCTTCCCGCTACTCAAAAGACCGGAAGCAGAAATGCCGTAAGATATTCATATAGTAACGGCTTGCTTATGTCCGAAACCGACGCGATGAACAACACGATTCTGTACGGTTATAACGATATAGGACAGCTTGTCTCCCGCAAAGATACTGAAAACAATGTGACGTCGTATGAATATGACGCGGTCGGCAATCTTATAAAGGCCACCGACGCCAACGGTAAATCTGTTGTCAACGAGTATGATTGCAACAACCAGAAAATTGCCGTCACAGACGCCAACGGCAATAAAACCGAATATTCTTATAACGGAAATATGAAAAACGATGTTGTCACCATGCCCGACGGCAATACGGTGCAATACGAGTTTGACGGCGAGGACAGACCCGTTAAAATAACGGATCAGGCGGGCAATGTAACTGCTCTCACATATGACCCCGCGGGCAGAATTGTTTCAAAAAGGCTTCCCGACGGCGCTGTTTTGAAATATGAATACGATTCTGCGGGCAATGTCGTAAAAGAGATAAATCCGCTCGGCGCTGCAACTGTAAAAACGTATGATAAAAACGGCAATGTGCTTTCCGTTACCGATAATGAGGGGAATATAACTCGTTATCAATACAATGCCATGTCAAAAGTCACAAGGGCAGTGAATGCAGTTTCCGGCGCAACGGTGTATTCGTACTCTTCCGCAGGCGATCTTCTGAGCGAAACTGACGCGCTCAATAATAAAAAGACGTATACATATGACATATACGGAAATATGCTTACATCGAAAGACGCACGCGGCAATATTACAAGATATACCTATGACGCAAATAATAATCTGCTCACTGTAAAAGATCCGCTTAATAATGTCACTACGTATACGTATAATTCGCTTAATCAGCTCGTTTCCGTCAAAGACGCGAGAAATAACGTTGTAAAATACGGCTACGATGCGCTCGGCAGACGTACAACCGTCACGGATGCTAAAAACAATGTATTTACAACTGTTTACGACGCAAACGGCAATGTTGTAAAAACTACGGACGCGAAGGGCAATACTATAAGCGAGACAGTGTATAACAGCCTGAATCTCCCGATATCGGTTACCGACGCGGCAGGCAAGACTACATCGTATACCTACAATGCTCTCGGCAAAGTGGCAAGCGTCACCGATTCTATGAATAACCGCAAAGAATATACATATAATTCACGCGGACAAAATACATCTGTAAAAGATGCTTTGAATAATTCCGGCAGTGCGGATTATAATGTTCTCGGCAATATTACAAAACTTTGTGGTCCTCTCGGCGGAAGTACAAGCTATACTTACGACGACATGGGAAGACTTGTTGAGGAGACGACATCGTCCGGCGGTGCCGTATCGTATACTTATAATGAACTGAACGTCAAAAAACAGCTCACAAACGGCAGAGGTCAGAATAGAAAATATTTCTATGACGTTCTCGGTCGAATTACGAGCTGTGTAAGCGAGGAAGACTCTGTCGGGTACACTTATGACGCCAATGGCAATGTCCTCACTGTAACGGGCTCAAACGGCGTTATAACGCGTACGTACGATGCACTCAACCGCGTTATATCGTATAAGGATACTTACGGCTATACTATAAATTATACATATGACCCCGTAGGTAACCTTACGCAGATCGTTTATCCGGATAATACCGCGGTAAATTATGCATATGATGCAAACAATAATCTTATTTCCGTCACAGACTGGGCGAATAGGATAACATCATATACATATGATGAAAATAACAACGTTACAGGTGTTGTAAAACCCGACGGAAGCGTAACTACGACGGTCTATGACAATAAACACCGTGTTACATCTACGGTGGAACGTACGGTGGGCGGAGATGTCATAACGGGCTATGAATATGTTTATGATACACTAAGTAGAATAACGGAAGAGAAAGACCTTGCAAAAAAAATAAAAGTGTGCTATATTTATGATAAACTGTCAAGGCTTACAAAACGCACTGTCAAAAATTTTGCAAATGTCACACTCTCCGAGGAAACGTATTCGTATGACGCGGCGGGCAATATCACAGGCGATAAAGAAGATAATTCTTTTGTATATGACGCCGATAACCGTTTGCTTTCATATAATGGAAAGACGATTTCCTACGATATGGACGGAAATATGCTCACTTCTATAATAGAAGATGATCCTATGGATTTCGAATATGACTCTGCGAACAGACTTTTATATGCGGGCGGTCAGAATTATACATACGACGCGGAAGATAACCGAATCTTTAATGTAAGAGAGTGCTATGAAACTCTTTACACGTATAATACCAACTGCAAATTAAGCCAGCTGTTGCAAAAGATGACGAACGGAATAGTTACAAAATATGTATACGGTCTGGGACTTATCGGAGAAGAAAAATTCGGGGAGTACAAGACGTATCACTATGACTACCGCGGCAGCACCGTTGCAATAACGGACGAGAGCGGGGCTGTAACAGACACGTTCGAGTACGACTCCTACGGCAAACTCATAAACAGAACAGGCGAAAGCTTTGTTATCTTCGGGTACAACGGACGCGACGGCGTAATAACCGATGCAAACGGTCTTTTGTACATGAGGGCAAGGTATTATTCTCCCGAACTGAGAAGATTTATAAATGCGGATATAGTGCCGGGTGAAATTTCCAATGCGATAACTCTTAATCGCTATGCATATGCAAACGGCAATCCTGTTTCGAACATAGACCCGTTTGGCCTAAGTGCGGAGAGAAACAGTATAAATCAAATGGAGAGTACTTTGAATGATATCCTTGATAAAATTAATTCACATGATATAGAGGCGTATGAAGGAAGCATATTGGTGGGATTAGCCAGATATTATTTTTCTGTCTCAACGACTTTTGGTAATGGTGAGTTTGATATTTCTAAGATTATACAAGGACAATATGATTCTTTAAAGAGCTTGAAATTATCGAAAGATAATTTGACAATTTCATGTTCGGATAACGAAGTAAAATTATCATATTCTGCAAATATAGATGATGTTAGTTCTATATCGGCTTCTGTAAAGATATTCAAAACAGGAATGCTTAATGCTGAATATACTGTAACTACGAAGATTGACGACAAGAATTCAGTGTCAACTACAATTGGCATGGATAAATTTCCTCCGATGTTACCAGGAAAAGAAAAAGCTGATGTGCCAAAAAGTTTTATTTATGAATCAAATGGCTCACCGATTCTTTCAAAAAATAGTCCGAGCAAAGTACAGAATCCATTTCCTGAACCTGTTATTGTCTTTACCCCAAAGGTTGAAGAACCCTCTGACGGTTATGATTGGAGCTGGCTGATTACAGCCGGTGCAATAACTGTTGGTACAGTCGCAGTAGGGGGAATTATAGCTTGTGCTGGTCCTCTAATAATACCTTATATTTCGGAGATCGGAGGATTTATAGTAGGTGGTGCTGTTGCCGGTGGTGCACTTGGATAATTAAAATCATAGGTGATTTTGTGGTATAAATTTTTGTGCAATAATTTTATAGGGGGATTTATGAATAATAAGAGTGCTAAAAGTATTATTAGGAAATATTTTGTTTTGATGACAATATTTTTTCTATTGATGATGTCGCTAATTGCATTGGAAATTATTTTTTTTGATAAATTTTGGGCATATCTTGTTTTATTGATTTTTCTTGGTTTTATGCTTCTTGTTTTTACCATGGTATTAGAGGCAAAATTATATATGCCGGTTTTGTGTAAAGATATGGATCCGGAAAAATTTGGTTTGATAATAAATTCTAAAATATGTATTATGTGCAGGAGTGAATTATATCGTGTACTTTACTACTATTATTCCGGAAATTATCAAATGGCAGTAAATATGTGCACAAATGTAATTAAAGGAAAGCGCAGTTTAAAATATAAATATGATTATTTTTTGATACTTTCGCGAGTCTATTTTGATATTGGAGACAATGAGAAATTAAAAACAGTTTGTGAAAAATTCAGAAACTATGAAAAGGATAGCGCGAAAAAAATAAAAGATAATACTATAAAATTATTCGAAAGCTATTTAAAAGAAGATTTCGATGAATGCAAAAAAATATTAGAAGATTTATTTAACAAACAAACTTCAAAAACAAGTAATATTATTAAGATGAGTCAGGTTTTTTACACTGCTGCTATAAAATATTATTCGGGAGATAAGGACACTGCAAAAAAACTTTTTGAAAAAGTTATTTGTGAAGCTCCGAAATTAAGTTATGCGAAATTGTCCGAAAAATATATAATAGCAATCGATTCGTCTGATAAATCAGTGCTTTCTTTCCCTGAAATTTTACCTGAATTATAATAAAAGGACTTATCACTTTTGTTAATGCGAAAGTGATGAGTTTCTTTATTATATTTATAAACATGAAGTATAGTTCACTTGACATAATTGGGAAAATATTGTATAATTGTGTTATCAAGTTAGCAAACTTGCGAACAATGCGCGATAAAAATAGTTTTGTCGATTTATATTATTAGTGCAGCGATAATTTAATGGGGAATACCGTTATGAAGGAAGTAAGTTCACCGTTCGGTGAATATGTCAGACAAAGAAGAGAGGAACTTGGGTTTAATTTAAGAGGTTTTGCCGAAAAAGTGAAGATATCACCGGCTTATTTATGTGATATAGAAAAGGGAAATCGTCATGCCCCGGAAAAATTTCTCGAAACTTTTGCAAGTGCCTTGGAAATTACCGATACCGATGAATTGAATACTTTTTACGATTTGGCAGGCATAAGCCAAAACGGACAGCACAGCGATATCAATGAATATATTGAATCATTGCCGTCTGCACGCATGGCGCTTCGAACTGCAAAAGACAATAATTTTACCGATGAAGACTGGATGGAACTTATAAAGTTTATCAAACAAAAAAACTCTTAAAGTATTATTGAGGTGCCTTTTTATGAAATCAGAGTACGTTCAAAAAGAAAACGGTCTTTATATTCTCTCCAAAAATGACATTGAAAATATTGCAGACAGTGTTATCCGAGAATATGCTCCGCAAAACCTTGAACGTCCGACATCTTTGGATACTGTTGATTTTTTGGAAAACTATCTCGGTCTTGTTGTAAAATGCAAATATATAGGTCCTTTCGGCTCCAAAATTTTGGGACTTATCGTTATGAGCGATATCGTTGAGATTCCTTCATATGATGATATGTTTAAACCTGTCATTTTGGAGGAGACTTTTGGAAATATTCTGATCACACCTGCGTTATACAATATAGATCAGTATACCAGACGACGTTATACGCAGATGCATGAGGGGGCACATTTTATTTTGCACAAAGCGTATTATGGCAGAAAAAACGAGAATTTAAGAAATCGGGTCGGCGATTCGTCTTCGTATATAGCGTGCCGTAGTGTAGAACTGAATAAGACGAAAAATATCACGGATAACGATTGGATCGAATGGCAGGCAGATGCTCTTGCGGCATCGTTGCTTATGCCGATGAATGTATTTGTGAATTATACGTACAAGATAATGAGCAAGAACGGAATAAGCGGAAAATATATTTCGGTTCCCGAAACATTTTCCGAGAAAAAGCGTTTGAACAGTATTATCGCTGATATTGCAAATGTTTTTCAGGTATCTTGCAAGGCTGTACAGATAAGAATGCTTAATTTGGGCATTATTAAAAATAAATATCGATATACTTAAATATATGGTGTTTGTTCACCATATATTTTTCGCCGTGCGTGTTCGCAAAATTGCGAATAAATTGGAGGAATTAAATGATAAAAGAGTATCCTTGTCCTATATGCAACAGAAGAGCTTGTGATTCAAATAAAACGATAACAATATCAAAATTATCGGACAGTAATTCCGAAAAAGCTGATATAATCATAAAATGCAAAAACTGCAAGAATGTTTTGGCAGTAAAGATTTCAAATGAGAATACAGTTTACAAAATAGACGATTCTGCAATAATAGTTTGACTTTTTCAGTTATTGGAAAAGTATAAAAATTTAAGATAAAAACACTTCGTACATCGCACGATTTTTAAGATATGAGCATGACAGGTGGCTGGTTTGGCTGTTTGTCATGTTTTTGTTTGTGCGAAAGGAAGTGATTTATGGGGACAGCCGAAAGACGTTTGGAAATCATGAAATACCTTTGCAGAAAAAGGCACGCGACAATGTCTTTTCTTGCCGAAAAATTCGGTGTTTCCGTGAGAACAATACAGAGAGATATTTTTGAACTTACTTTTATGATGCCTCTGGATACAAAAGCAGGGAAATATGGCGGAGGAGTATATGTGGTAGGCGATTACACGATGGACCGTGCATATATGACGCCGGAGGAAATATCCCTTTTGATCAAAGTGAAAAGTATTTCGGAAAGTAAACTTTCAACGGAAGAGAATTTTTTGTTTGAAAAAATTATTGAAAATTACAGACGCCCATATTCAGTATAATTTGAGTACATATTATATATATGCTTATAAGACGACAGGGAATACACACTTGTTAGATAACTACTTCACGGAGCTCTTCGCACTGTTGTACGCGGCGGATATATAGATGATTTGACTGAAAAGCAAAATGACGGTACGGTATTTGAAAAAGTTTTTAATAAGTCACTTTTTATCAACCGGAAAATATAAAAAACATTTGTGCGGTCATTATTAAAAAACAAAAAAACAGGGAACAATTTGTTTCCTGTTTTTGTTATATTTTTATTATTCTATATTACGGGCAGCAAGTGATATAATAGTAATCAATTCTTTCTGTCTTTGTTTTTCCGCAACGTGAACATTCGCTTATTTCGAAAATTTCTTTCAGGCATTTCGGTTGTGTCTCACTTACACAATGAGTTATTGTGATTACATTTTCCGTAACATATTTATGACCGAAAAGACAGGCTATGCCATATGGTTCGATTTCGGAATCCGCTCCAATTTTTCCGACAAGTATATCGGCTATATGTTCGCGGGAAGCTTCCGAAAAATGGGTATTGTCATTAAATATTACGCTTACATTACCGTAATTATATGTATATTGGATATTTGCGGCAGTCGATGAAAAACATATAGAAAGTATGAGGACTGCGGATATTATAAAAACAAAAAATTTTTTCATTTAGAATAGCCTTTCATGTTAGATAAAATATAGATCAGATCTTCGTAGTTATTGCAGTTTGCGGAATATTCTTTTCCGTCATATTGGGCGATAGAATAATATCCGTCTTCTTTTTGTAATATATAAAATTCTATTCCGTTTGCTTGATATATTGTATAGTCGGATAATAGAGAGAGATTAATTTCGTAGTAGTTATTAATACGAAGCCTCACATTATCTGAATTAAATTGAAATGTTAAGGTATATTGTTCGTCGTTCAGTTGAATTTGAGAGACGGACTTTATTTTTATATTTTCCGGCAATTTTGAAGGATATAATATATCATCGAAGTTCTCATTTGACAAAAGTTCTTCAATAGTATTGTATTTTTTGCTGTATTTGCCTTTTATAACAGTAATGCCGTCCATTTCTGTTTCGCCGGAATCCATGCCGAAAATTTCTTTTACGGAATTTGAAATGTATATCCATGCTTTACTGAATCCGCCGAGAGAAGCTGCGGCAACGGAGAATGACAGCGCAATTACCAAAAATACAGCTGCAAATGAGATTGCAAGACGTTTGCGTAGAGGAATAGTTCTTTTGATTGGTTGCGTTTTCATAGGAGCAACGGTAGGAAGAGTCTTTTTTATTCGATCACCCTGTTCTTTTATTTGATTAAGTCCTTTCGCCAGCTCGGAATCTGTTTTTTTGCATATCCCTCCATTCAGTTCTTCGATTTGCTCAAAATAACTATCGACAAGTTTCATGTCGATTTTATTTTCCGGCTTACTAAGCTCTTTTTCGATTTTTTTCATAAGTTCGTCAATTTGTTTTTGATTAGAACTGTTTGAAATTTTGTTTGTTTCCATTTTGTATCCTCAATTTCTCGCGTATCGGACTCATATATATAATACCAAAAAATGAATTTTGGGTGCATATATTTTAAAAAATTTTTATCGGATTAAAAATCTGATAAAAAGAGTTTAAGTTTGGATTTCATGCGTCTTATGCGAGACTTGGCAGTATTAAAATTGATATTTAAGAGAAGGGAAATCTGAATGATAGAGAGTTTCTCGATACAGGCATATGTAAAAAGTTGAAAATCTTCGGGAGAAAGGAATTTTTTGATCTCTTCAATATATTTTTCATATGAAAGATCGAGGTTTTCCAAATTATCATCGGAAACTCCGATATCCTGATATTGGGAAAAATATTCATCATAGCTTATTGTATTACTGAGTTTCTTTAATTGTCTGAAATATTTTGACAACATATTTTTGGCAGTTTTGTGAAGCCAAGAAAAAATCAGGGCTTTGGAGTGGAAATACAGTTTATCCCAGGATAGATACAAGGCTAAAAATGCTTCCTGAGATATCTCTTCCGCAATATTCATGTTATGGTTCGTTTTATAATAACAATATTGCAGAATTTTGGGATGAAACATTTTATATGCGTCATCAAAAGTTATTTCTTGTAAAGAGTTCATATTTTATTTCCGGTATTTTTAACGACAGGTTTCCTTTCATTAAGTAGACCATAAATAGTTTTTAACATAGTTATCATAAAATGCAGGTCTTCGTTGGAGAGAGAATTAAACATAGAATTTATTTCATCATTATTGATAGTGGGATCGAATTTGCAATAACCGAAAATATATTCATCAAGAGATATATTAAGAACCTGTGCCAACTTAAAAATATTTTCGGGAGAGGGATAGTTTATTCCTCTTTCGATAAAGCTTATGGATTTTGTTTGTATTCCGATTTTTAATGCAAGCTGTTGTTGAGTATATCCGTTTTTAAGACGAAATTTCCGTATAAGTGCACCAAAAGATTTTTTGCTTAATGAAGAATTCATCCCTGTGCGTTCCTCCATAACATTTATGTTATGATTATACCCAATAAGTATTGTGACGTAAACGCATCAACGGGTCTTGTGTGCACTCAAAAGGTTATATTATTGAGGAAAAAATATTTAAATTTTTGGGGGTTTATTACCTTTATTTGTAGAAATGGATAGCAAAAGCGATTTGGACAACAAAAAATCAGACTTTATTTCCACTTTATTTGTGGTCGTAAAGTCTGCTCATCGTTTTGTCTGAGTTGATTAACGAGCGCTGTAATCTTTATACAAGTATGATAAAATGGAGGAGAAAGGGGATTAAACAAATGAGAAAAATTTCAAATCAAAATTTAGAAATGTTCAAAGAACATCTTTCAAATGAAGAAAAATCACACGCGACGATTTGTAAATATATGCACGATATATTAACTTTTGCGAATTGGCTTAGTGCAAATGAGTTTAATAAAAGTGATGTTCTGAAATATAAGTCGGAAATATCCGAAAAATATGCTCCGACCAGTGTTAATTCTATTATCTCATCACTTAATAGCTTTTTTGTTTTTATGCAGTGGCATGAACTGAAAGTAAAAACTTTGAAAGTTCAAAAGCAGATATTTTTATCCGGTGATAAGGAGCTTACAAAGAGTGAGTATGAACGTCTTTTATTGGCGGCAAAAAGAGAGAAAAACGATCGGTTGTATTTTCTGATGCAGACGATATGTTCATGCGGAATAAGAATTTCCGAGCTTAAACATATTACCGTTGATTCTTTGACGCGACAGAATACAGAAATAATCTGTAAGGGGAAACGTAGGCTCATATTTTTGCCTGCTGCACTTTGTAAGATGCTAAAAGAATATATAAAAAAGAAAAAAATATCAAGCGGACCGATTTTTGTTACAAAGAACGGAAGACCTCTTGATAGATCGAATATATGGTCTGATATGAAAAAGCTCTGCAAATCTGCGAACGTATCTGAGAAAAAAGTGTTTCCGCATAATTTAAGACATTTGTTCGCAAGGACATATTACAGTATACAGAAAGATATCGTAAGGCTTGCAGATATACTTGGGCACAGCAGCATAAACACAACCCGTATTTATACTATGGAGAGCGGCGAGGTGCATCGTCGTCAGGTTGAAAAATTGGGACTTTTGCGAACTTAGGAAAAACTAAACCACATAATTTGTATTATGTAGTATACATATAAATTCACAAATAAATAATAGCATAAATTCAAAATAGTGTCAATAAATTTTATACATTTTATGAACGATTATTGTCTGAAAAAGATGAAAAATGGTATAACAAAAACAGACCAATGAATATTTTATTTTTTCATTGGTCTTTATGGCGTGCAATTTAGCACGCCTTTTTATTTACCGCTATATCATTTTACTACATAATACAAATTATGTGGTATGTTTATTTTAAATGAAAAATGGAGGAAGACATGAAAAAGTGAATGAAAAAAAGACATGGATCATCATAAAAGTGGCATCGGTCATATTTATTATGGCGATCATTAAACTTAGTTATTATATAGTGATAAAAATAGGAGGATATTTATGGCAAAAATTATAATTACTTGTCCTGATTGTAACTCGGATATCTATGTATCAACATTCAGCAAGACAGCAAAATGCGATCATTGCGGAAAAATTGTAAATGTCAAACAGGAGAGAATGGCTAAAATAGAGTGTCCGCATTGCGGAAAGACGGGACTTTATAAATTCGGTTTGGAAAATATAAAGTGTTCAAACTGTAAAAAAACATTTTCCGCAAATGAATCTGCAAATGATGTTTTTAATAAACGTGTACAGATCTTATGTCCAAAATGTAATATGAGTATATCTGTCAGATTGAACGGTAATTCCGAACAATATGCGGATTGTCCCGGATGCGGTACTCATATAGATGTAAAAAGAGAAATCGCTATAAACAGTCAGTATGATCCTAATTCTATCAGTGTTATAAAATATGAAGGAGATTCTAACTTTCTCTCATATAAGCACACTATTGAAAAGATAAATATGGGCTCTCAATTGATTGTAGGACCTTCTCAGGAAGTCGTTTTTGTACTTGGCGGACAACCTCTTGATTTATTTGGTCCGGGCACTCACACTCTGAATACAGAAAATATTCCTATGTTAGTTGGCATGAATGCATTACCTCCTGATGGACAAACGCCTTTTTTGTCTAAGGTGTATTTCTTTAATACATCTTGTATCAGAGGGATAAAATGGGGAATCGGCGGTATAACTTATCGTGATGCCAATATGGGAAATATACCTTTTCAGATAGGTCTTAGCGGAGAACTTAGTTTGCAGATAGCAAATTCCAGACAAATCTTAAAGGAATTTGGCGCTAATGCAGATAATCTTCGTACTATGGATCTTTTTAATCCGGATGTTGATGAACTGAGAAAATACGGGATAGATCCTATAAAAAATCCTCCGAAAAAAATTTTGCTTAACAGAATACAGCCTATTATCAAACAGAATTTTTCTCGTTTGATAATGGACAACAAGCTTGACATAGTAGTAATAGAAAATAACCTTGTGGAATTCGGAGAAATAATTTCGAAACTTATAGCTACGGAGTTTGAGAAATTCGGATTAACTCTTGTTGATTTTGCTGTATCAAAAATCCAGCTTCCCGAAAATGATGAGACGTTCCAAAAATATTTGCAAAGACGTCGTGAGGCGTTTAATATTCAGGAGGATACGGATCTTGGTATAGTTACTATGAAAGCACAGGACAAACTTAATGAAGTGGCGGCTGCCGGTGCACGTAATCAGATTCAAAGACAAAATGATCTAAATGTAGCGGGAGTTTCAGGAGAGGCAACCGTGAATGCCATAAGAGCTTCTGCGGAACTTGCCAATAAGACAGAAGCTGAAATGACTGAATTACAGCTTGAAAATGCAAGAAGAATGATGGAAGCGGATTCCGAAATCTATAAGCAAGGAGCGGAAGCCGACATAGAGATACATAAAGAACTTGGTCATGCTCAGGCTATGCGTGAAATGAATTATGACGGCAAGGATGTTCTGGGAGCAGAAGTGGATATAGCAAGAGCAGAAGCTATCGGTAAAGTTGGCAGCAGAGTAGGAGGTCCAAGTATGGGTGGAGGATTTTACGGTTCCGGAGGTAATGGGGGAACATTTAATAATTTGGGCGGCATGATAATGGACTGGCAAATAGGAAAAGCAGTAGGGAAAAACGTTGCCAAAGAAGTCAACAATGTCATGAACGAAAACGATGATGAAAGACAAAATTCATTCAAAAAAACAGAGAATAAATCAAAAGATGATTCCTGGAAATGTGAATGCGGAGCTGAAAACACAGGGAATTTTTGCAGTGAGTGCGGCAAATCAAAACCGCAGAAATGGAAATGTGAATGCGGAGCTGAAAACACAGGAAAGTTTTGCAGCGAGTGTGGCAAATCAAAACCGCAGAAATGGAAATGCGAATGCGGAGCTGAAAACACAGGAAAATTTTGCAACGAGTGCGGTAAAGAAAAACAATCTGAAAAAGAACAATAAAAATGATAAAGCGAGGTGAAATAAATGAAATACGAAAAATTTGAATTTTCTCCCAGAGGAGAGCCTTTGATAAAAAATAATTGTGATGAAAGACGCTCTTTTGTCAGAGAAAGTATGGAAAAAATGAATAAAGCAATTGAGGCAAAACCGCAGCCCTTAACGATGGAAACAAATCTGGAAAAGACAATGGGGCAACAAAGTGAAACGATAGAAATTTTGTGGATTTGCAAAAAATGCGGAGAAAAAAACTATAAAAATTTTTGTGAAAAATGCGGTGCTGCAAAAGTGCCTGAAAAGGAGGCAACATGAAAGACAAAAAGAATAAATTAAGTATATCGTTTATACTGCCCCCAATTTTTATGGCGATCTATGCGATAACCGTTTTTTCTATCGCTGGGTTTTCGGGGCATAATTCGGTGTTTTGGGTATCTTTTGTTTTTGAATGTATATCGTTTTTATTTATAGAAACGATTTTCATTTTCTTTCGTTCGAGACTTAATGAAGCGTGCGACTGGATATTTAGAATTCCTCTTTATAAACACAGCGCTATATATTTTGGCGTTGAATTTATAATATCCACTATATTTATTTGCATAAGCAAAAAAATACCGTTTGCCTTAGCCATGATACCGCAGGTTATTGTTCTTGTCGTTTTTTCTGTTTTTGCTTTTTCAGGTTTTGCTTATAAGGAAAAAGTGGAAAGCGTCAGAACAAATGTTATAGATAATACGAAATTTATAAAAAACGTAACATTGCAGATGGAAATACTAAGCAAACATGGATCCAGTGAAAAAATCAAATCATCATACGGAGAATTATATAAAAAATATATTTACAGTGATCCTGTAAGTATAGCCGACACGGAAAACTTGGAAACTGAGATATTGCAATTACTTGAAACGGCGAAGAATGCTGATGAAGAAACAGCAATAGCATTATCCAGAGATATTTCCCGTCTTTTTGATGAAAGAAACCATAAATGCAAAGCTTGTAAAATATATTGATTGAGGTGACAAAAATGGAACTTAGAACTGAAATGATGACGTGTTCATCGTGTGGAACACAGATGGTTATTATAAATGGCGATACATATTATTGCGAGGGGTGCGGTAATACATACAAGGTTAAAAATGCGGAAGAAAATAATATTACTGAAATAAAAAGAGCAATGGCTAAAATTTCAGAAATGGAATTCGATGTTGCCGAAAATATGATGGATATTTATATAGCTGACCATACTGATGCTTATGAGGCTTACTGGGCGAAATTTTTGGCACAAAATAAAATTGTGTATGTCGATGACGGTGGCAAAAAGATGGTTCCGACTTTTGCCGATATTCCGGGAGAAAGTTTGAGAAATAACTCAAACTTTAAAAAAGCCTGCGAAAAAGCCCCTGATGAAAAGAAAGAATATTATTTTAAGCAGATTTCCATTATCGAAGATAATGCGGCAGAATGGAAAAATGTAAGGAAGACAGAAGGCGCATATGATGTTTTCATATCATATAAAGACAAAAACGATGATGAGTCAAGATCCAGAACGCAGGACAGTAACGATTTACTCAGTCTTTATCATAAGCTGAAAGAAAAAGGATACAGCGTGTTTTTCAGCCGTGAAAGTATGATTGAGCATCAAGGCAAAAAATATGAGCCTTATATCTATAATGCGTTGGATACGGCAAAAGTTATGCTTGTTTGCGGTTCAAAAGAGGAATATTTTAATGCAAAATGGGTGAAAAACGAATGGACAAGATTTTTGTCTCAGATCGATTCGGGAAAAAAGAAAGACGGCGTTGTTATTCCTGTTATGCTAGGCGGTATGGAGGCTAATGCTCTTCCTGCGAAGCTGCGAAAATTTCAAGGTGTAGAATATGGCTCGGTAGATTTTCTCGGAGATTTACAAAAATCCATTGACAGTGTTATCAAAAAGAAGAGTTTTATAAAAGCTGTCGGTTCTCAAAATAAATCTTTCGGAGGTATATTAGGTGGTCTTGGAATTGGCGGCAATGCACCAACATATAATCCGAGTACTGACAAATTAGAGGACAAATTATATGAGTGGAATGCTTCGATTATAAGCGGACAATCCAATTATAAGACAATTATGAAGGAGATCGATCTGTATATAGCTTATAAACAAGCGGAAATAGATCCAAGAGTCGTTTATTTATATACCCGTGCAATGACTGATAATTATACAAGGACAACATATAGCGGTTTTGAAGGCGCTTTTAGCACAGCTGATAAGTCAAACAAATTACAGGATTTGATGTCAAAATTAAATGCAAAATATGAAGATTTAGTTCGTAAAACTTCATTATCCATGGGTGAATTGGATAAAGCTTGTCCGGGTGAAATGTCCACTTATAATACATATAAGAGGACTCTCAATAATGCTATAGCCGAAACCAAGGCACAGGCTGAAAAAGAAGCAGAATACAAGGCCAATGATGCTCAAAGAAAGCATGAAGAAGTAATGAAGTACGGCAGAAAATCAAGCGGCGTCGGAGATATAGTTTCCGGTGTTGGCAGTACGTTATCGTCATTATTAAAAATAATATTGACAATAGCTTTGGCTTTTGGCGGATTTGCATTAGGATTTTTGATACCGGGCTGGATTTTTCAGGATTCATTAAGCACGATAGGAATAGGCGCTTCTATAATTATAAACGTCTTACTTGTTATAAGAGATATAAAACGAATTTTAGCTGAAAAAGAGACAAGTTTAAAATCAAGATTTTTACTTGCTTTTATAATTACATTAGCTCTATGCGTAATTTCTTCACTGGTATTTTAGTTTTCTAAATAAGGAGGTTTTTATGAATTGTAGTTCTTGCGGCATGATGATGGTGCCGATGGGAAATTCTTATTATTGCCCATATTGCGGGGAAACTGTAAATCCTAATAATAATTCAAAAATGCAAACTTCAAAACTTAATATGACGCCTTCTTTTTCATATGATTCACCGACATATCCGACTACTGAAAGAAGACCTATGATTACCTCCCCAACATTTCCGATCGAGAAGGATTCACCGTCAATGAAAATGGCGGGCGATGCCTTATACAGCAAGGTGGTAAATGGAGTTGCTGAGATATACTTTGATTGTGGAAGTGGTAGTGCTTTTCTTGTTCATAACAGCGGTTTTATGATAACTTGTTCACATTGTGTTACCGATGGCAGACGTATTTACAATAATATGATAGCTAAAATATGCGGTGAAAAAATTCCGGCCACTGTTGTCGCTGTCGGATGGAGCACAAGAGAAGTCGAGTATCAGGATATTGCTGTTTTGAAACTTCAACGTGTTCCTCACAATGCAAGGGTACTTAATTTTGCGGATTCAAACAAACTTCGCACAGGGCAAACAATTTATATTGTCGGAAATGCAAATGGAGAAGGAACTTGTATCTCAATGGGAATTTTGAGTGATAAATTACGACCTAGACGTAATGATGGCAAGCCTCATCTTTTAGTTGATTGCGCGGCTTTTCATGGTAATTCCGGTGGACCTGTTTTTGACGAAGATGCTAATGTAATTGGTGTTTTAGACAGCGGCTTTGATAAAAATGACCTTGATAACGGCACAAATTACGCAGTTCCGTCAAATTATGCCTATAAGTTGTTAAATATGTGTTTATCAAGAAAAGATAGTCCTTATATAATCGAAAACAGAGGGGCGAAAGGGTGGAGTCAAATTAAACCTGCAACATGTCCGGAATGCGGAAGCAATAATGCAACTAACCAAAATCACATAATACACTGTCCTGATTGTGGTAAAGAACATGGAGAATAAATTTAAAAATACTGATTGAAAGGAAAAATAAAAAATGCTTAATCTTTTAGAGTGCCAAAACGAATTAAAAAAATATTTTGGTCAATATGAGAATTGGCCGAAACCAAATTTTCAAATGACTTTTGAACCAAATTGTTTGAAAGTTACTGTTGCAGGATTTAGTTGCGATGATTATAAAGGTGAATTCGATATGATCATAAATGCTTACGAGAGCGGAATGGTTTTCTTGGATTTTATTTTTGATAAGCTTTTTATAAGTGAGACACCTCTTATCCTTTCCAATACCTTTAATTCGGAGAGCTTGTTTTTATCTGTAAATATTAATCCCGAGAACGAGTATTTACGTGTAAGTCATTCTGCAATCAATATTTTCTCTGCCAAATCAGTTGTTGATTATGTCCAATTTATGTTTAATGAACTTATTGATGATGATATGGTAAAGCTTTTACAGCCGTTGACGGATATGACTATGTCAG
Organism: uncultured Eubacteriales bacterium; assembly: GCA_900544985.1. Classification (GTDB taxonomy): domain Bacteria; phylum Bacillota; class Clostridia; order Oscillospirales; family CAG-272; genus UMGS731. Next base: position 19,050 of record UQXK01000011.1, on the reverse strand, counting down.
AGCAAGAATAAAAAATAAAATCAGACATACTTTTTATAGTATGTCTGATTTATATTTTTTAACAGAATATGCAAGAAATCAAGTAAAGCATATATATGTACATATAACCTTGAATAGTAATTAAATACGGAAAAAATTATAAACCGACTTTACAATCACAAATGAAGTGAAAATAAGGTCGGATTTTTTCTTTATCACAGTTTTTTTGCTTTTCTGTATGTTGTCGGTGTAAAGCCGGTGTATTTTTTGAAAGCTTGTGTAAAGTATAACGCGTCCTTGAATCCACAGCTTTGAGCAATTTCATGGATTTTCAAATCGCTTTGCTCCAATAAACCTTGTGCGTTATTGAGACGGATGTTAAGATAATAGGTATATGGGGAAATTCCGACAGTTTCTTTAAACAAGTGATTAAATCTACTGACGCTGATATGTAACATATCGGCATATTTATCCGCTTGATACGGGGCGGCGAAAGTGTGCTCCATATGGTCGGTGATACGTTTCATAACGCCAAAGTTTTTTTCCTGTTCAGAGGGCTTTGCAAGCTTTGACAACAGATATAAGATAAGATATTCAGCACGAAGGCGGGAAAGAGAGCTGTTTTCTTCGGCATTTAATGATAGCTTGTGAAATATATCTGTCAAATCTTCCTTGACGTAACATATCGGCTCTTGAATGGGAATATGCAACTCGCAGAAAAGTTTCTCGATATGTTTTCCGTTAAAGTGGAGATAATGATAAACCGATCTATCCTGCAGATAAATGGCATATCGTTGCATAACCGCGGGCGGATATATCCATATCTCTCCCGGAAGGATATGAGTGCCGTTGAAATCCACAAAACCGCGTTCACAGTAGAAAAGAGACCAATCTACGCGCCCCTCTCTTCTCAGGGTCAGCATATCGTTTTTTTCACATCGGCATAAACCTGTGGAAACCAAGTTTGCAGTGTGCTCGCTTGGAGGAGCCTTGATATCGCTTTTGCCGTAATAGATTTTCACTATATTCACCTCCGTTTGAAGCATTTTATCATATCCAAGAAACATATACAAGAGTAAATAGCAAAAAAACAATGTTTTTTACGGAATATAGCACTATTTTATATTTTATTTCCGCAAAAAATCTATTAAAATAGATTTATCAAAGTAAAGGAGAGAAAACGTGAAAATTACATTTATCGGAGCGGGAAGCGTTCAATTCACCACGGCAGTGGTACATGATATAACCACATATCCGGCACTTGACGGTGCGGAAATCTGCTTAATGGATATTGATGCTTATCGCCTGGAAAAAATAAAAAGATGTGTGGAGCACATTAAAGATGAAATGGGGTCTGATATCCGTATTACATCTACTACCAGCCGTGAGGAAGGTCTGACAGGTGCTGATGCTGTTATTTGTACGGTGTTCAACGGAGACGTTGATATTTGGCAACATGAGATACTCATTCCGAAGAAATATGGTGTGGATATCAATATAGGCGATACAAGGAGCGTTTCTGGGATTTTTCGTGCATTGCGCAATATACCTCTTATGTTGGATATTTGTCGGGATATAGAGAGAATTTGCCCTAATGCTATCATGTTGAATTATACAAATCCCATGAGCATGCTTTGTAAGGCGATGCAGACATACACAAAGGTAGATGTGACGGGTCTTTGCCACAGTGTGCAGGGAACAGCGGAAATGCTTGCTCAATGGGCGGGTTTTCGTCTTAAAGAGATAGAGTATACGTGTGTGGGAATAAACCATATGGCGTTCTTTACCAAGCTTACACATAACGGAGAGGATATATATCCCATACTTCGTCAAAAAATCGAAGATCCCGAATATTATGATAAGGAAAAAGTTCGCAACGAAATGTTCAGGATGTTTGGATATTACGTAACCGAATCAAGCGGACATAATTCTGAATATAACGCATGGTTTCGCAAGCGTCCCGACCTTATTCTGAAATATTGCAACGCAAAGGGATCAAACTGGAATCCGGGAGAATACGCTTTTTCTCTGAACATTCGCCGCGATCCTAATAGATTTGATTCTTTGGTGGATCAGTTTATGAAAAAGGAAGTTAAGCGGGAACGCGGAAGAGAATATGCCGCTTATATCCTGAATGCGCGTTTGGGTGATCATACGCCTTTTGTTTTTAATGCCAACATCATCAATAACGGAAGCGTTGAAAATCTCCCATATGACGCCTGCGTGGAAATACCTGTTTTGGCTGATGAAAAAGGGTACACACGTCTTTATCAAGGAAAGTTACCTTCGGCGGTTGCCACATTGGTTTCCTACACTGCATCGATAGAAAATCTTGTGGTAGAAGCATGGGAGAAGAAATCCAAGCAACTTGTATATCAGGCGGTGTCCTTGGATCCTCTTTGCTCCGCTGTGCTCTCGTTGGAAGAGATCCGACGTATGTGTGACGAGCTTTTTGAAGTCAACCATGATTATTTTAAGGATTTCAATTGACTTATAAAGTTATGATTTATAGTGTGATTTGAAATAGGACATGGCAAAATCGCCGAGTGCTACCTTAACGGGCTCTCGGTGATTTTATATTGCCGGGATAAAACATTCAGAGCGCTATTGAATAAGTCGTAAACCATCGAAATATAATCTAAAATTCGATTACAGCAAATAGTTACTGCTATAATAGCGGCTATTTCCGGCGGCGTTATATCCGTCTTGATCGGTCTTCTTGTATGATGATATATTTCCCGTTATTTATTATTCTTCTATTTACATATAAATGTTTCGGAAAGACCTATTACATCTTGAAATTCTTTTATGTCAATATCCAGAAACAGCGCTATTCGGAGAAAAATTATAGTATTGGGAAGCCTTTCTCCGTGTTCTATTCTCTGATACCAGCGCACCGATATCGAAGTTGCTTCTGCAACCTGTTGCTGTGTGTATCCGTGTTTGATTCTCGAATTTAATATTGCGCTTGCAAATTTGAATTTTAGCGTAGGCATGAGTATCTCCTATAAAAAATATCTATATAGAAATACTTTACCAAAAATAAAAAACGGTTTAGACGGTCTTGTAGTTCATATTATGTAAAATAATGATAAAGTCTTCATAATAATATTATTATATACAGACATACGGCAACACAGCCCGAATATTTTGTGTCCCGAAATATTAAAACCGATGAAAGACGCAAAACGGAGAATATGAATTTTCAGCGACCGAAAACATTTTAATATAAATATATATTTTTTTGATTCATTAAATGCACACTTGCAAAAAATAAAAAACACATATGCCTAAGCATATGTGTTTTTTGCTTTTTCAGAATTCCATTCTTTTTTCGATGTAAGCTACAAGATCTTCTATTTTTATTCTTTCCTGAGTCATTGTATCTCTGTCGCGTACGGTAACGCAACCGTCGTTTTCGGAATCGAAATCGTATGTTATGCAGAACGGTGTTCCGATCTCGTCTTGTCTGCGATATCTTTTACCGATTGAGCCCGCTTCATCAAAATCTGTGTTGAAATGTTTCGAGAGTTCGTCGTATATTTCTGCGGCTTTGTCGGAAAGCTTCTTTGAGAGGGGAAGAACTGCGGCTTTGACGGGCGCGAGCGCCGGATGGAAGTGCATAACGGTACGTACATCTTTTTCGTCGACTGCTTCTTCATCGTATGCATCGCAGAGAATTGCAAGCAAGCTTCTTTCGACGCCTAGACTCGGCTCTATTACATAAGGAATGTAGCGTTCATTTGTTTCGGGATCGAAGTAAGACATATCTTTTCCGGAGGTTGTCTGATGCTGAGTAAGGTCGTAGTCTGTTCTGTCAGCAACGCCCCAAAGTTCTCCCCAACCGAACGGGAAGAGATATTCAAAGTCTGTCGTCGCTTTGGAATAGAAGCAAAGCTCTTCAGGATCATGGTCGCGGAGGCGGAGATGATCGTCTTTTATGCCAAGGGAGAGCAGGAAATTATGGCAGAAGCTTCTCCAATAAGAGAACCATTCGAGATCCGTACCGGGTTTGCAGAAAAATTCAAGCTCCATCTGCTCAAATTCGCGTACACGGAAAATAAAGTTTCCGGGAGTGATCTCGTTTCTGAACGATTTTCCTATCTGACCTATACCGAAGGGGAGCTTTTTGCGCGTTGTGCGCTGTACATTCGTAAAGTTTGTGAATATGCCTTGCGCCGTTTCGGGACGGAGATATACTGTGTTCTTTGCATCTTCCGTAACGCCCTGGAATGTTTTGAACATAAGGTTGAATTGGCGTATATCCGTAAAATTATGCTTTCCGCAGGTGGGACAGGGAATATTGTTTTCTTCGACGAACGCCTTCATTTCGGCTTGCGAAAATGCATCTATCGGTTTTTCGAGAGTGTGTCCCGTTTCTTCGCAGAAGTTTTCGATGAGCTTGTCCGCACGGAAACGTTCGTGGCATTCGCGGCAATCCATGAGAGGATCGGAAAATCCCGCAAGGTGACCGGAGGCTACCCATGTTTGCGGATTCATAAGTATGGCGGCGTCAAGTCCTACATTGTATTTGTTTTCCTGTACGAATTTTTTCCACCATGCTTTTTTTATGTTGTTTTTGAGTTCTACGCCGAGCGGACCGTAATCCCAAGTGTTTGCAAGACCGCCGTAAATTTCGGATCCGGGGAAAATAAAGCCGCGTCCCTTGCACAGCGCTACGATTTTTTCCATTGTTTTTTCTTCGTGATTCATTTTTTATATATCCTTTTGTCTATTGAATTTTATTTTTTTGCATATCCATATATCCTTGCAGGATTATTTCCGCTGCAAGAGAGTCTACGATTTTTCTGTGATTTTTTGCTTTTATTCCGCTGTCGGTAAGAAATCTGTGTGCAGATACCGTTGATAATCTCTCGTCGAAAAAATCTATCGGTATTTCGGTATGTGCTTTTATAAGCTCTGCGAAATATTCCACCGCACGGACTTTTTCGCCGCATGTTCCGTCCATATTGACGGGTTTGCCGAGTACGATAAGATCTGCGCCGATATCTTCCGCATTTTTTGCCACTTCTTCCGCGGCTTTTTCTTTGTTGTAGCTTTTTATATTTCCCATGCCGACGGCGAATATGCCGAGATTGTCCGAATGGGCAAGTCCGGTTCTTGCTTCGCCGTAATCGACTCCGAGAATTTTTTTTGCTTTTTTCTGCATATTATTGTTCCGCGGTAAATTCCGCAACTTCGTCTCTTGTCGGTGCATGATCAAGACAGCCGAATTTTGAACGGGTCATGATGCTTACAACGCCGGCATAGCGGCAAGCGTCCATTATATCGTTCGTTTCGAGAAATCTTGCGGCGAGCGCTCCTATATATGTTCCGTGCATACGGGGGCTTTCCTGGTGTGCTTTTGCTTTGAGGGGAGCGGGAAGCGTAATGATTTCGTAATACTTTCCGTCGTATATAAATGCCTTATCGTTGCCTTGCTGGATAACATAATATTTTGAGTGGATTTTTGCCGCGAACGGAATTATCGCGCGGAGCGTTTTGTCTATGCTGTTGGGGAATATTCCGGAGACATCGTAAAGCGCTTCGTCGGAGATAACAAGAATCTTTATTCCGTTTATCTTATTAAGAGGCAATTTTGAAGAATTTTTTCCGTAGTGTACAAACAGGTCGACGTGTTTTTCTTCCGCAAGATTTATCGCGTACATGGAGAGATTGTCTTTGTACGGATCTGAGTATACAGGCTTTTTTTCCTTTTTGGCTTCTTTTTCGGGTTTTGCGTTTTCGGTTTCTGTTATTTTGTTTGAGAATACGATGGTCTGTGAAAAATCGTTTTCCTCTTCATCTTTTACGGCGTTATTATCCGCAGGTGCGGTTTCCGCCATTTCGGAAATATCGATCATTTCCGTGGGAGTATCTGCTTCATCTTCTCTGATATCTTCTGATGAATTTGCGTTTTCAGAAACAAGAATATCCTGCGGAACTATGAACATATCGGGACATGAGGAAAATGCGTCTTCTATATCCTTTTTCGACAGAGTGAGATTTGCGGATTTCGAAATATATGTGTGGCCGTTCTGGTTATCGCTGAAAAGCGTAACGCTCATGCCTGTCTTTGAATTTTTGTCCGTTGTGACAAAAGATATGTCTATGCCGCATGATTTGTAATATTTTTTAAGTCTTTCTCCGTTTTGGTCGTCTCCGAGCTTTGTACAGAAAGTGCAATCCGCTCCGAGCTTTGCCGCTGAAATAGCCGTTGTGGCGCCAACACCGTAAGGATGAAAACTGTATGTGTCACCGTAAGTTGTTTTTTCATCTTTTGTAACGGGATTTGTATGCATCTGTAAATTCATATAGCTTTCGCCGAGTACAAGAAGCTTTTTTTTCATTTGGTCATTCTGCCTTTCGAAAAATATATGTAAAATACCTTATCATATAAAGATTATAAGTTTATTTACTAATTATACAATAGCGATAAAGAAAAGTAAAGGAGAAGAGACAAAAAATATCCGAAAAATAAGAACGGCGGGATTTTGTGTCATTTCGACTCTGTTCTTGCTTTTTGTTTTTGCTTTTGTTATAATGCAATTACGATAAACGGCAATTCTAAGGAAGTGTTTTTATATGGATTATAAAGAAAATACCCTGTCTTATGAGGATTATTGCAGACTCCGACAAAGTGTGGGCTGGACGAATTTTTCAAAAACACAAACGGAAAAATCACTCGAAAGAAGTTTATATACAGTGGTCGCGGATAATGACGGTCAAGCGGTCGGAATGGGAAGACTTATAGGCGACGGAATGTATTACATGATAGTTGATATTGTAGTGTTACCCACCTATCAGAAATTGGGTATTGGAAGCACGATATTGAATATGATAGTTGACTATGTCAATAGAGAAACACCGGTCGGCGGCCGTTCAAGCATACAGTTAATTGCAGAAAAAGGAAAAGAAAAATTTTATGAGAAAAGAGGATTTAAAATAATTCCTCACGAATTTTGCGGTTCCGGAATGAGGCGAGTTATCCGCAAATAAATCCTGTTTATCGATTTTGATAAAATATAGCTTTATATAAAAAGCACACTGTGCTTCGCTTGCGAAGAAAGTGTGCTTTTTTGTTCTATATCTGTTAAATTCCCGATGATATACACTGTTTTTTTACCGGGAAAATTTTATGAGATTTTATAGCTGTTTGGGCTATCATGCGGTAAAACGATAATAATCAATCTATCCATGCGAGGTGCCTTGCCTGTTTTTTTATTAAAGTTCGGAGAATTTTTTCCTGACTTCTTGGATTTTTCCGCATGTCATAGAGCCTTCCGCGCAAGCTCCGTGAACGCATGAAGGTCCTGCGTTTTTAAAGAGAAGCGGGGCGGCTTTTTTTACAAGCGACAACATCTTTGTTGCGAGCTCTCGTATTTCCCATTGCGCGCGGTTGCAGCATCTTAAAGAGAAGAAATTATATAAAGAGCGCACGTTCATTGTCATAATGATTCTGGTATCGCAGGCGTTGGGGAGAACGAAGCGCGCGTCTTCGTTTGCGAGTTTTTCTGCCGCTTTTTCGGCGTCTTTTTCGCTTTTTCCTTCCGATATAAGGCGCTCTTTATGATTTTTTTTCAATATTTCTCGAAGATTTTCGTAATGCTTTGCGTCTTCTGCCATAGCCGCCTCGAATTCGGCTTTTGCCTCGGGGATCGCTTCGATTTCCGGAGGAGTTATGTAGGAAAAGTTTGATTTTGCCACATATCTCTGGCTCTGAACGGAGAATGAAGCGATTCTGTGTCGCGTGAGCTGTGCAAGAAGCGCTCTTGATACTCCTTCTATCCCGAATGTGAAGCTTGCGTGCTCTACCGGACTTTCGTGTCCGAGAGAGGAAAGCAAACTGAGAAAGCTCTCCGTCTTTTCGGGTGTAAGACCGTCAAGAAGAGTGTCTATATCGCTTTTCGCGTAACAAAGCTTTGCGGCAGCCGCGACTAATTTATCCGCGTCAGGTGTATAAGTGATGAGTTCAACTTTCATTTGCAATTCCTCTGCTTTCTTTTTTCATTTGTTTTTTATATTTTTTTACATATATCATGAATTTCGGTATATTCATCATGCGTCCTATGCGCGTGGGCTGTTTTAAAAGACGCCAGAACCATTCGAGCTTTAATTTTACAAAGAGCGCAGGCGCTCTTTTGACAGTTCCTGCATATATATCAAGGCTTCCGCCAAGGCAGGCGACGAGCTTTACGGAGGATAATTTTTCGCGGTTTTCATATACCCATATTTCCTGTGCGGGTGCGCCGAGGCAAACATATAAAATATCCGCTTTCGAATCGTTTATCTTTTTTATCATTTTATCAGACTCTATGCCGCTTTTTCCGAAATATCCGTCTGAAAAACCGCATATCGAAAGATTTTGATACTCTTTTTTTAAGTTTTCGGCGGCTTTTTCCGCGACGCCGGGTTTCCCTCCGAGCAGAAAGAGTTTAAATCCTTTTTCTGCCGCTTCTTTTATAAGATTTTTTCCGAATTCCACTCCTGCGACTTTTTCTTTCAATGGCACGCCGAGCTCTTTTGCCGCCCACAATGTTCCGTCGCCGTCGGGAAGTATCATATTTGCCGATGTGACGGCTTTTTTTACATTTTTGTCATCTATGCATTTTTTGATTATCTCCGCATTCGGAGTGACAACGACTGTATAAATGCCTTTTTCTATTCTTGAAACCGCCGCGTTTACGGCTTCTTCTTTTGTCACATTGTCGACGGGAATTCCGAAAATTTCTGATTTGTCCATTTAAACACCGATATAAAATCATAATCTTTTTAATTATGATACCACGAAAAGGCAAAAAAATGCAATGTTTTTTTATAATACGCCATTAAAATAGATAGACAAGGAAAAATTTGTGTGATATAATGAAGAACATGATTATTTTATGTTTTTTGCACTCGCTTTGCACGGATTAAAAAACAATGCAAAAAACATTCGTTTCAAAAAATAATGATTTTATATAATTACTCGGACGGCAGGGAAAAATCTATGAATATAAAAATTTTAACAGACGGAAAATACGGAGAAAACTCCTATATAATATACGACGAAAAAGGCGTTTGCGCGCTGATAGATCCCGTATCAAGTGAAGTTTTCGATTTTATAAAAGAAAACGCTCTTGTTCCGGGAGCTGTTCTTCTGACACACGGTCATTTCGATCACATATCGGGACTTGAAAGCGTTCTTGCGTCTTACAGCGTGCCGTTATACATACATGCAAACGACGCAGAGATGTTAAGCGATCCCGAAAAGAATGCGTCGATGCTCTTTGAAATGCGACCGACGGTTTGCACGGCGAAACCTGAAACCGTTACGGACGGAGAAAAAATAAATATCGGAAATATGGAGTTTAAAACAGTTCATACGCCGGGACATACAAGCGGTTCGGTCTGCTATTTTTGCGAAGACGCCGTTTTCAGCGGGGATACGGTATTTGCCGACGGTTACGGCAGAACGGATCTTTACGGTGCAAGTGAAGAGGAACTCAGAGATTCCGTTGTGAAGCTTTCCGGGATGCTTGCGGGAAAGACGATTTATCCCGGTCACGGAAAAACGAGAAAATTTTGACTTTTTTGCGGAGGAATATAAAAATGGATTATAATTATCTTGCGGAGCTTCTTTTTCCCGATGTTAAAGAAACTGTCGACGATATCGAAAAGAGATTTCCGGAAAGAAATCTGCCCGAGGGCGCTGTTGTTTCGAGACTTGCTCCCAGCCCGACGGGTTTTGTGCATTTGGGAAATATCATGCAGGGACTAACGTCCGAAAGATTAGCCCACCAGAGCGGCGGCGTGCTTTATCTTCGTGTAGAGGATACGGACGCAAAGCGCGAGGTTGCGGGAGCGTCCGAAATGCTTATAGAAATGCTTTCTCATTACGGTATAATTTTTGACGAGGGTGCCGCTCTTGACGAAAACGGAAAGATATGTGACAAAGGCGCTTACGGTCCTTATAAGCAGAGTAAGCGTGCAGAAATATATCATGTATATGCAAAAAAACTTGTCAGAGAGGGAAAAGCTTATCCTTGCTTCTGCACGGAAGAGGAACTTGAAAGATTTCACGCCGAGCAGGAGGCTGAAAAAGCCAACTTCGGATATTACGGAAAATGGGCAAAATGGCGCGACCGCTCGATAGAGGATGTAGAAGCAGAACTTTCTGCCGGCAAAAAATGGGTGCTTCGCTTCCGTTCCACGGGAAGTATAGAACATAAATTCAAATATAACGACCTTATAAAGGGCGAGGTCGATATAACGGAAAACGATATAGACCACGTTCTTTTGAAAAGCGACGGTATACCGACATATCACTTTGCGCATGCGATCGATGACCATCTTATGCATACGACGCACGTTGTACGCGGAGACGAGTGGCTGGCAAGCCTTCCGTTCCATATTCAGCTTTTTAATGCTCTTGGGCACAAGCTTCCGAAATATGTTCATATCGGCACGCTTATGAAGATGGACGGAAATTCGAAGAGGAAGCTTTCGAAGAGAAAAGACCCAGAGCTTGCGCTTTCTTATTATAAGGCGCAGGGGTATCCGACAGAGAGCGTCATTGAATATATGCTCACGATACTCAATTCCAATTTCGAGGATTGGAGAAGGGCAAATCCCGACGCTCCGATAGGAGATTTTAAATTCTCCGTAAAGAAGATGAACGCGGCGGGCTCACTTTTCGATATAGCGAAGCTTTGCGATGTTTCCAAAAACGTTATAGCAAAATTCGATGCCGAAAAAGTATATTCGTATGTTCTCGAATGGGCAAAGGATTATGATCCCGATTTCGCAAAAGAGCTTGAAGCGGAAAAAGAAGCGTCGATCGCAGTGCTTTCGATAGGCAGGGGCGGAAAGAAGCCGCGCAAGGACATCGCCGTATGGACAGATGTCAAAGATTATATGGGCTTTATATTCGACGGATATTATAATGCCGAGGGCGAATATCCCGAAAATTTCGATAAGAAGCTTATAGCAGATGTTCTTAAATCGTATATCGAAGTATACAGCGAGAACGACGAACAGACGGAGTGGTTCGACAAGATAAAAGACGTTTCCGAAAAATTCGGTTTTGCAAGGGAAACAAAGGAGTACAAAGCTTCTCCCGAATCTTACAAAGGACATGTCGGCGATATAAGCGCATTTATACGTGTTGCCGTTACGGGAAAACAGAACGCCCCCGATCTTTACAGTGTTATGAAAATAATGGGCAAGGATAAGATAGTATCCAGAATAAACGCGCAGATAGAAAGACTTTCAAAATAAAAATCTCAAAATTTATAAATCCGGAGGATTTAAAAAGATATGGCTGAAATGGCAAGCAATTTTATTCATGAAATAATAGACGAAGACATTCGCGAGGGCAGAGCCGAGGAGATACACACCCGTTTTCCTCCGGAACCCAACGGTTATCTTCATATAGGAAGCGCAAAAGCTATATGGATAAATTCAGAAACAGCTAAAAAATACGGCGGAAAATTCAATCTCCGTTTTGACGATACGAACCCCGCAAAAGAGGGCGACGAATATGTCAACAGTATAATAGAGGATCTCAATTGGCTAGGAGCGACGCCCACGGGCGGAATCTTCTACGGTTCGGACTATTTTGATAAATGCTATGAATACGCCGTAAAGCTTATAAAAGACGGCAAAGCATATGTCTGCGATCTTTCCGCGGATGAGATGCGCGAATACCGCGGCAACGACGCGGGAAAACCGAGCCGTCCCAGCCCTTGGAGAGACCGTTCCGTTGAGGAAAACCTCGATCTTTTCGAGCGCATGAAAAACGGAGAATTTCCCGACGGTTCTCATACGCTTCGCGCCAAAATCGACCTTGCAAGCCCGAATATGAACATGCGCGATCCCGCAATATACAGAATAATACACATATCTCATCAAAGACAGGGAAACAAGTGGTGCATATATCCGCTTTATGACTATGCTCATCCTATACAGGACGCACTTGAAGGAATAACGCACTCTCTTTGCGATACAGGATTTGAAAATCACAGACCGCTTTATGAGTGGGTCGTCGACAATATAGGTTTTGAGCATAAACCCAAACAGAGAGAATTTGCGCGTTTGAATATCACGTATACCGTCATGAGCAAGAGATACCTCAGAAGTCTTGTTGAAAACGGACTTGTTGACGGTTGGGATGATCCGCGCCTTCCCACGCTTTGCGCTCTGAGAAGAAGAGGCTACACTCCCGAATCGATATTCGATTTTCTTTCCCGTGTAGGCGTCGCGAAAGTGTACAGCCTTGTTGATATGGGACTTTTGGAGCACTGCATACGCGAAGAACTCAACTCGAAAGCTCAGAGACGCGTTTGCGTTTCGCGCCCCGTAAAGCTTATCGTGGACAACTATCCGGAAGGACAGACGGAATATTTTGAACTCCCCAACAATCCGGGAGATCCGGAAGCTGGAACGCGCAAAGTTCCGTTTTCACGCGAGCTTTATATAGAAGAGGACGATTATTCTCTTGATCCTCCTCCGAAATTCTTCCGTTTGAAACCCGACGGGGAAGTCCGTCTTATGGGCGCTTATATCGTAAAATTCAAAAATGCCGTAAAAGACGAAAACGGAAATGTTTTGGAGCTTCACTGCGAAGCGGACCTCGAAACGAAGAACGGTATGCCTGCGGACGGACGCAAGATAAAGGGAACTATACACTGGCTTTCCGCAAAAGACGCGCTTGATACCGATATAATGCTTTATAACAAGCTCTTTACCCTTGAAAATGTGGCGGATATTCCCGAAGGAAAGACTTACGACGACTATATAAATCCGGATTCCGTTATAAAAATAGAAGGGGCAAAAATAGAGGCTTCTCTGAAAGATGCAAAGCCGGGAGAAAGATTCCAGTTTGTGCGACTTGGATATTTTGCGCCCGACAGCAAGCACAAGGGAACATTCAACAGAATAGTAGAGCTTAAAGACAGTTACAAAGCGTGATTCATTCTGTTTAACGGGTTATCTCTGAACGTAAGTACGGGGAAAGGAGTATAAAAATGGATATTGAAAAAGTTATAAAAAATCTTTCTGCCAACAATATGGAAGCTTTCTTTGTAAAAGACAAAGAGGAAGCGAAAAATCTTGCTTTGTCTTTTATTCCGGAGGGCGCGGTATGTGCTTCCGGCGGGTCTGTGACGCTTTTGCAGACGGGAATTATAAGTGAACTGAAAAACGGAAATTACAAATATCTCGACAGAAACGACTCCTCGCTTTCCGCAGAAGAAAAGGAAGAGATAACGAAGCTTTCCATGAACGCGGAAGTTTATCTTTCGAGCGCCAATGCGGTTACCGAGGACGGGGAACTTTACAATGTCGACGGCAATTCCAACAGAGTTTCCTCGCTTTTATACGGTCATGACAAGGTTATAATCGTTGTCGGAACGAATAAAATAGTAAAAGACCTCGACGAGGCGGTTTACCGCGTTAAAACGATTGCGGCGCCGCTTAATTGCAAAAGGCTCGGCTGCAAAACGTATTGTGCGGAAAAAGGTCATTGCATATCTCTTGACAACGGCGGCAATATGCCGAAGGGATGTATGAGCGATGACAGGATATGCGTGAATTATACCGTTATGTCAAGGCAAAGAAAAAAGGACAGAGTGAAAGTGATAATCGTCGATAAATCGCTCGGGTATTGATTTCTTCTTTTTGAAAAATAATTTAATCGGTGCATTTGCATGCGCCGATTTTTACTTTTTGTTTAAATTGAATTTTACGTTCTTCTCTCATGTTCTGATTACTTGACAGTGATTTATAACTCTGTTATAATTATTATACTTTATAAGTATGCAATTTACTTATTTTGATAAAAATAAGGCGAGTTTTTATATGAAAGATTATTTTGATTCTGTTTTCGGCAATGATAATATAAAGTCGCTTTTTAAAAGCTATATTGAGAATGATAAGCTTTCTCACGCATATATGCTGAATGGTCCCGACGGGTGCGGAAAGAAAACATTTGCAAGAGCCGTTGCTTATGCGCTTGCCTTACATCAGAATACCGAAGAGGTTTTGCTCGATAAGATATCTTCCGGATATTCGCCGGATATTTTTACGCTTTCATCGAGCGATAAACGGATAGGCGTTGACGCGGTGCGAAATTTTGTTTCTTCGATGTATCTTACACCGAACGAGCTTGATTTTAAGATGTATATTTTCGACAGAGCCGACGCGCTTACTCCGCAAGCGCAAAATGCGCTTTTAAAGGTCATAGAAGAGCCCCCCGCGAATGTGTATATATTTCTTTGCTGCAAGAATACGGCAGCTATTCTGAAAACGGTAAAATCACGCGTCATAACCGTGAATATGGAAACTTTTTCTGCCGACGCGATAAGAAGATATATAGAAAAAGAAGGCTCTTCCGATATTCTTTATGACGAGGCAAGGCTTAATTTTGCTTTTAAAATGTCGGACGGCGCCATAGGGGCGGTAAAATCGCTTATGGACAAAGACAACGGGGAGTATGACGCATATATAAAAGCCAATGAAACGGTAAATGCTCTTTCAAAAAAGAACAGGGAAACGGGATATTTCGACTTTCTGAATATCGTATGTTCCTTTGCGGAAAATTCGGACAAGCTATCGCTTTTGATAAAGTATCTTTTGCTTATATACCGTGATATTTTATCGGGGCAAAACAGCGATGAACCTGATTTGTATATTATCGACAGTGATACCGCGATGAGGTATTCCTCCGTTTTTGCCGTCAGAACGGTGCTTTCTTCGCTCGATATAATATCTGAAGTGAAGAAAAACATGGCTTTCAATTCTAATCTCACTTCATCTACCGCATATCTTGCGGAAAATCTTTGGCGCAAAACTTAAAAGAAAGATGTGTATATATGGATAACAATACAGAAAATGCTTCACCTGTGGTTGAAGAGGAAAATAAAGAATACGAGGTAATAGGCGTCTGCTTTAAAGAGCACGGAAAAACATATTTTTTTGACCCTTGCGGAATTTCCTGTACGTCCGGCGACGATGTTATAGTGGAAACGGCAAGGGGAACGGAATACGGATTTGTTTCCGTCGGCAATAAAACCGTTCCCGAAAAAGAGGTCATTCTTCCGCTTCGCCCGGTTATAAGAATAGCTACGGCGGAGGACAAGGAAAAATACCGTCAGAATAAAGAGAAAGAGAAAGACGCACAGGAAATTTGCCTTCAAAAAATCAAAGAATACGGACTCGGAATGAAGCTTGTGGATGTCGAATATACTTTCGACAATTCCAAACTGATGTTTTACTTTACCGCGGACGGAAGAGTTGATTTCCGTGAGCTTGTAAAAGATCTTGCTTCCGTATTCAGAACGAGAATAGAACTAAGACAGATAGGTATTCGCGACGAAACTAAACTTATCGGAGGACTTGGCGTTTGCGGGCTTCCGTTTTGTTGCAAGAAGTTTCTCCCGGACTTTGTTCAAGTTTCGATAAAAATGGCAAAAGAGCAGAATTTGTCGCTCAATTCTCAAAAAATATCCGGTGCTTGCGGCAGACTTATGTGCTGTCTTCGTTATGAACACGATTTCTATGAGGAGGAACTTAAAAAGCTTCCGAAGCAAGACAGCCTTGTCGAAACAAAGGACGGAAAAGGAATCGTTTGCGAGGTCTCTGCCGTTGCGGGAACGGTGAAAGTGAAATTTTCCGACGGTGAATCTTTCAGTTTCAGAACATATCCCGCGGAGGAGATATCCGTAATAGCTCCTCCGAAAAAGAGCATGAAACAGCAAAAAAATGACGATGACGACGAATCGGAAGATTGATTTTGCTTTTTACGTGTGAAAAAGTAAAAAAAGCCGATAAAAACAATATTGTATTCCGATATTGTTTTTAAACAGAGAAATTTTGCAAAATAAAAAAGCCTTTCGCATATTGAAAGGCTTTTTGTGTTTATACGCTTGTGTTTTTCTCTTCTTCTTTATCTTTGTTTTCGGGATTTTTTCTGCTTTTTATTTTCAGTAATTTTTTTATAGCCAATGTTATCGCTATACAGAGGGGGAAAAACGGGGTGAAAGGTCCTGCCCAAAATGCGGCGCAGGCTGTCGCGATGACTAAAAATATATTCAGTTTAAAAATGAAATACAAAAGGTATCCGCCCCACACGGGAGAATACACTATAAAGATTACTATTAAAAGGATAATGAGCGTTTTTACGTCTTTACACTCTTCCCATATGTTTTTAAAAAATCTTTTGATTTTTTCTTTCATATTTTCCCCGAAATGCATTTTTTATAGATTATAATTGTTTATATTATTTTTTGACGTTTCTTCTCGATTTTATATATGAATATCTTATCTACTTCTATAATAATGCAAATAAGTAACTGAAATGTAGACGTAAGCTTAAAAAATTTTGTTTTAAACATTATTTTTTTATTAAGAGCGGGAGATTGTAACAAGAAAATATTTGATACTGCCTGGGTGAAGAATACTTTTATTTTGTTGTTTTTTCAAAAGTTACGGTTTCTTCTTTAATGGATATTTTAGATACTTTGTATCCGTAAGATTCAAGTTCTTTTTTGTATCTTAAAAAAGAGTGATCTATCGGGGTACCCGCAATATTTTTTATTTCTTCAAAAGAGAGCCTCAAAGTATCTTTCTCTTCTTTTTTTATATATTCCCAAAGTAGATCGTATTTGCTCATTTGATTTTTTCCTTTGTTTTATGTATTATTATATTAGATCGAAGCTATCGGATTATTTTATCGGAGAGCGCGTTACGGAATCCTCTGAAATGATAAGTTCGTACTTTGTATCTATGTTTTTCGGAAACAGCAGGTAAATATCTCCGTCCTCATTTGCTGTGTATTCTGGAAGATATTGCATATAAGTGAGATTTTTTATAATATAGAGAAAATCTCCGATATGTTTTTCTTTGAGCTTTTCCAAATCTTTGAGATTATCTCCTGCGGCAACAGGAGTGCAGAATTCGTTCATTGCGGCTTTGTACCTTATTTCAAGAACGGAAAGCGGCACATTGTTTTCATCGACCCAATATTCGTTATTTGTTATATCGAGCATTATCCACTTTTCAAGTGTCGTATCATAAATTTCGTTTACTACGTGAGAGTCGTTGTCGTATATCGAATTCGGGCATATCCATACTTTTCTTGAATAGATGCCAAGCAAAAGACACATTTCGTTTAGTATCTGGGCTTTGCTTCTGCAATTTATGCCGTGGCTTTTGTTGTTCAGGCTGTATTCGAGAAGCGCCAATGCGTTCATCTCTATATGATTGTCATAGTAACTTTCGTGCGTCAGACGAGGGGCGTACTCATTCATAAGGCGAAGCGCTTTTTCAAATTCGGTCCCGTCTTTGGCGGTACCCGATATGTTATATTTTTCTTCGAGCTTTTTGTAATTTTCATTTTCGAAATCGTATTTTATTTCAATATCGGTGCCTTCGCGAAATTTAATGTTGTTTCGCAAAATACCGGCTTCCAGTATGTATATTTCATTGGTACTTTGAAGGTATGTATCGAACGAAAAGAAGGCTTGGTAGATATTAAATCCTATGCTGGTAAGAAGAGTCGCAATCAAGAGCGAGATAATGATAATCAAGATATTTTTACGTTTCATTGTTTTTTCCATTTCTTAGTCCTTCTTTGTAAAGAAATTTCGGAGTATTGCCGTACAAAATTAAATATACCTTATAAAATTAAAAATATCAAGGTAAATATGTTTTTTATGAAATTTTGATTTTTTGCGGCGTGTTTTT
Organism: uncultured Eubacteriales bacterium; assembly: GCA_900544985.1. GTDB lineage: Bacteria > Bacillota > Clostridia > Oscillospirales > CAG-272 > UMGS731. The sequence continues at coordinate 1,347 of UQXK01000011.1, read as the reverse complement.
CCCATATTCGCTTTTTATGGGAAAGAAAAATACGACAAAGTATGATAATATAACCCTGCAAACGAAGTTTGCATTGAAGAGAAAAAGGAATTTTATCAAAACTTTAAACGGGTATAGCCGTAATGAGTATATCGATTTTAAGGAGGTTTTTTATGGATATGATAAAAATAGGGAAGTTTCTTTCGGAACTTCGCCGTGAGAAAAATTTGACTCAGGAAGAACTCGGTGAAGAGTTGGGGGTAACAAATAAAACCGTTTCCCGCTGGGAGACGGGAACATATCTTCCGCCGGTCGAAATAATACAGATTTTATCACAAAAATACGGGGTCAGTATCAATGAAATACTTTCCGGAGAGCGCATTTCTGATAAAGAATATAAAGAGAAAGCGGAGGAAAACATGAAAGAGGTTCTGTCAAAAAGCGTATTTACTTTAAAAGACAAAGACGATTTTTTCACACGAAAATGGAACAAAGAGCATAGGTTTGAACTCGTTTTGGAAATTCTCGCAATCATAGCCGCTTTTATTTTGACTTTGATTTTTTTCAGAGACTTTGGTTTTGTAATATGTATACTGGCGTTTGTGTGGAGTGTAAGCGTAAATAACAGACGGCGTGCATATGTGGAAAAGCATCTTTTTGACGACAAGAATATCCAAAATACCGACGAAGATAAAAAATAATTACATATTGACATAGTAGGAAATACGCGTATAATATATACATACTAAAATGATATGTATAATGATCTAAACTAAAAAAGCATTATCAGATCTCATTTCATTATACAGTAAGTGTATCTGTGAAATGTGAGGTTCGGCATATGAAAAGAGCAATGATAGCGATGAGCGGAGGTGTGGATTCCGGCGTGGCGGCATATCTTATCAAAAAACAGGGTTATGAGTGCTGCGGAGTCACAATGAAGCTTTTCAATAATGAGGATATAGGAATACCGAGAGAGCATTCATGCTGTTCTGCCGACGATGTTGAAGATGCAAGAAGCGTTGCTTACTCTATCGGCATACCGTATTATGTTTTTAATTTCTCGGATAGATTCGAAGATGAAGTTATAAAACGTTTTATTGAAGCATATGAAAACGGAATAACGCCGAACCCGTGCATTGACTGTAATCGTTATTTGAAATTTGATAAACTTTATCGCCGTGCACAAGAACTTTGTTACGATTATGTCGCGACAGGTCATTATGCCCGTATAGAAAGAAACGAAAACGGAAGATATCTGCTGAAAAAAGCCGTTGATATGCAGAAGGATCAAAGTTATGTGCTATATTCATTAACGCAGGAACAGCTCGCACACACGCTTTTTCCATTAGGAGAAATGACGAAATC
>UQXK01000010.1 GCA_900544985.1 uncultured Eubacteriales bacterium | reverse complement strand
CGTTCCAAACCTCCTTCTCTTACTTTTCTTATAAGAAAAGTAAGCAAAAGAATTTTCCACCGACCACACAACTTCATTCTGTCAAAAGTTTTTGAGATTCCAAGGGACTTTTTACAAAAAGTCCCTTGGTCAGGGTTTGGGGCGGACAGCCCCAACATTTAATGCATACACAAAAGAAAAAAGGCGCTTTAAAAAGCGCCTTTACAGATCGTTTGAGATTCTCAGCAGAACCACCAAACCTTACCTTTGAGTATAACGCAGATAAGGTCAATAAGCCAAACAAACGGTGCACAAAAGAAAAGAATAATAGAAATAACGATACCTACCATGTTTCCGGCAGTAATGCTTCTGAGAAGACGGTAAACTGTCCAAACGATGTCAAGTACAGGTATGCAGAGGATGATCTTTACGATAAAAGGAAGATTATCCAAAGCTTCTACTAATTGTTTCATAAATAAGCCTCCATATGTTTTTGATATAAAATATATCTGATTATCATTATATATCTATACATACCGAAATGCAATAAAAAAAATAATTTTTTCGAATATTTTTTGAATAAAATGAATTTTATATGTATGGAAATCTATTTTTGTCGAAAAAAAGCTCCGCTTTTTTACGCGGAGCTTTTTATTTTTTATTGTCTTATCGTTATTCCGAGCTTGTGCTCTATTGCGCCGAGTATCTTTTTGGAAGCCTTGTCCGCCTCTTCTACCGTGAGCGTGTGGTCGGGAGACCTGAACGAAACGGAGAACGAAACGCTCTTCTTGCCCTCTCCTATCTGTTCACCGCGATAGATATCGAAAAGATTTATGCTCTCTATAAGCTTCGAGTTTGTGTCCTTCATTACCTTTTCTATAACGCCGACCTCAACGGAATCATCGCACACAAAGGAGAAATCGCGCAGAACTGCGGGGAATTTCGGAAGCGCATGATACGCTTTTTCGAAAGAAGCGTTTTCGAATATCGCGTCAAGGTCAAGCTCTGCCGCCATAACATGAGAGGTGAACTCATAATTTTTAGCCGTAAGCGGATGAAGCTCTCCGAACGTTCCGAGAAGTTTTCCGTCGGACGTAAGAACGTCGGCACATCTTCCGGGATGGAATGTATTTTCATTCTCGTCAGAGCGGTAAACCGCATCTATTCCCGCAAATGAAAGTATCTCTTCCACAACGCCTTTCAGTGTGTAGAAATCAGCACCGCCGTAAGCGCCTATAACTATCTTCATCTTCTCTTCCGGAAGAACGCCGGGAAGACCGTGTTCATTCGTAACAACATTTTCACGCGGAATAAATACCTTCGCTATCTCGTAGAGTGAAGCCGCGGAAACGCCGGAACAGCAGTTTGTTTCAAGAACTTCGAGCATTGTGGGAAGCGCCGTCGTGCGGAGCGTCTTTGTATCCTCTCCGAACGGATTTGCTATTTCTACGGATTTACGGCGAATATCGTCTTTCGGAAGTCTTATTTTGTCGTATTCCGCGGCATTCATAAACGAATATGTGCAGATCTCGCTGTATCCCGCGCCTATAAGAAGCTCGTTTATATCGTATACAAATTTTTGTTTCGTATCAAGACCGCCCTGCGTCATCGGGAAAACCATATTGCCGGATTCTATCTTGTTATATCCGTAGAGTCTTACGACTTCCTCGGCAAGGTCGTTCATACATCTTACGTCGTCTCTGTAAGAAGGAACGACGACATCATTTCCGTCAAACGTGAAATAGAGACGTTCGAGATACTTTTTCATTTCGGAAGCGTCTATATCAAGTCCAAGGAAACGGCTTATCTTTTCAGGCTCAAACGGAACTTTGAAAACCTCTTTCTTTACGGGATATTCGTCTATTATACCGGGAACGACATCTCCCGCGCCGAGAAGCTCTACAAGCTCGCAAGCGCGTTCAAGCGCAGGAAGCGTGTTTTCGGAATCGAGCCCTTTCTCAAAACGGGCGGAAGCCTCCGTTCTCATGCCGAGTTTTTTTGCCGTTATTCTTACCGTAGAACCGTGGAACATTGCGGATTCAAATACGACAGTAGACGTCGTATCTGTGATTTCGCTGTTCTCTCCTCCCATGATTCCCGCAAGAGCAACGGGGCGCTTGTCGTCGGCGATTACAAGCATATCTTCGGAAAGCGCGCGGTCCTGACTGTCAAGCGTGCGGAAATTCTCTTTGTCGCCCGCAAGACGGACTTCAATTTTCTTGCCCGAAAGGCAGGAATAATCGAAAGCGTGCATAGGCTGACCGTATTCGAGCATTACATAGTTTGTTATATCGACGATATTGTTTATGGGACGGACGCCGGAAGCGCGAAGACGCATTCTCATCCAGAGCGGAGATGGCGCTATTTTTACGTTCTTTACAACACGCGCACTGTAACGCGAGCATTTGTCCGTCGCCTTTATCTTAACATCGAGATAATCTTTTATATTTCCCGTTTCTGGATTTTCTTTTACCACAGGGGTGGGGATATTAAGTTCACGGTCAAAAGTCGCCGCAGCCTCTCTTGCAAGACCTATAACAGAAAGACAGTCGGGACGGTTCGGCGTTATCTCGAACTCTACGGCACGGTCCGAAAGCATTAGGGCGTCGTGAATATCCTCGCCAGGTTTTACGGGATAATCGTTGAGTATAAGTATGCCGTCCTCGGCGGCGCCCGGCATATCGTGAGTTGTAAGACCGAGCTCCTCTATCGAGCAGAACATTCCCTCGGACAAAACGCCGCGAAGCTTGCCCGTCTTTATTTCGGAACCGTCGTGTACCTTTGCCACGATTTTTTCACCTTCGGGGCAATAGCAGAGCGGAACAAGAGCGCCCTCAAAGACGTTCGTCGCCGCGGTAACTATCTGCAACTCCCTCTCTCCGCAATCGACCTTGCATATTACAAGTCTTTCTGCGTCGGGATGTCTTTCTATTTTCTTTATAAGTCCGACACGGATATTTTCTATTTCGGAACCGATAAGCTCCGCGCTCTCCACTTTCGAGCCGGACTCCGTCATGTCCTCACAGAATTTTTTTGTTTCTATATCGTCCGACTTTACGAAATCGGACAGCCAATTAAGTGATAATATCATTTTTCTATCCTCTCGTTAAAATTTCTTTTATACCATTTTTTACGCATAAGAGCAAGTTCTGAAACGTAGACTGCAAAAATAAAAACGGCGCAGAGTATATATGAAGGTATTCCGTTTAACCAATCGGGAAAAAACATTGAAAAAATATATACGGGATCAAACGGAATAAACACTATGTAGGCAAACGAGTGGAAACAGTACGTCCACAAATACCACTGTAACATAATTTCCGCCGATAAAGCCAAAAATGTAATCCATTCCCTTTTCAATATGTTTTTTATGTCTTTGATAAGCCCGGGATATCCGTTTTCGAAATCCTCGCCTGCCTCGCGCGCCACATCGTCTTTCGGCATTTTGGAAATGTAGATAAGAAGCAGCGCAAAGACACCCGCATATACAAACGGCAATATATAAATTATTCGTACAGACACCGTTACAATGACAGAGTCTTCTCCGAAAACTCTTAAAGCTAACCCGCATATTCCCAGAGGAAGCAAGCACATTACAAAAGCAATAAATGAAATTATTGTTATATATATGAACTTTTTCAAAAACACTCCGACTTTATTGAAAAAAGCATTCATCGCAGTTTTTCCTCCGCAATACTCCTAAAACATTTCAATGAACCCAGCAATATTTTGCCGTTCAGGGGGAAACACCGTTTTAAACTATAAATTTCAGAACTGTTCTATAAAACGCATATCGTTTTCGTAAAGAAGACGCATATCGTCGATTCCGAGTCTTGTCATTGCGATTCTCTCTATTCCCATGCCGAATGCAAATCCGGAATATACATCGGGATCTATGCCGCAGTTTTTAAGTACAAAAGGATGTACCATTCCCGCGCCGAGTATTTCTATCCAGCCCTCTCCTTTGCAGAGTCTGCAACCTTTTCCTCCGCAGACAAAGCAGGAGACATCGACTTCGGCGGACGGCTCCGTAAACGGGAAATGGTGCGGGCGGAAACGTATCTCCGTCTTTTCGCCGAACATTCTCTTTGCAAAAAGTTCGAGAACGCCTTTAAGATCTCCCATAGTTACGCCCTTGTCTACGACAAGTCCCTCGCACTGGTGGAATATCGGGGAGTGCGTCGCATCTGCGGGGTCTGCGCGGTAAACTCTTCCGGGGGATATAATGCGTATCGGAGGTTTTTTGTGCTCCATTGTTCTTACCTGAACGGGAGACGTCTGCGAACGCAGAAGGATATTGTCAGATATATAGAAAGTATCCTGAGTATCGCGCGCGGGGTGATCTTTGGGAAGATTGAGCGCTTCGAAATTGTAATAATCGTACTCTACTTCCGGACCTTCGACAACGGAAAATCCGAGTCCTATAAATATATCGCGGAGCGTTCTTTCCGTTTCGTAGATCGGATGCTTATGTCCGCGTTCGATATTCTTTCCGGGAACGGTAACGTCGAGCTTTTCCCTTCTCAGTTTGAGATCGAGTTTTTTTGCCTCTGCCGCGGCAACGGCATTTTTGAGCGCTTCCTCGATATTGGCACGGACAGTGTTTGCAAGAGCGCCTATTTTCGGTCTGTCCTCTGCGGAAAGCGCGCCCATTCCGCGCAAAACTCCCGTGAGTTCGCCTTTTTTGCCGAGATATTTTACACGTATGTCCTCTGTGTCTTTTCCGGAGGCTATCTCGTCAAGCGCGTTTTTCTGGATTTTTTCAAGAAGTTCCTTCATTTTTATGAATTATTCCTTTCTTAATGTTTTTTGAAATAAGGTCTTACCTTGAAGATAAAACCGTAAAAAAGCCGTTTATCATTCCCGTACAACACAGAAAAAACAAAAAAGCCCCCGCCCGAACAAGTCGGGACGAAGGCTTATAAAGCTTCCGCGGTACCACCCAAGTTCCGCCATATATAAAGGCGGCGCTTTTATCTCTTTAACGGGAGAAACGTTCGGCGCTTCTAACGCCGAAAGCTCGGAAGTGAAAGGCGCTCCGCTTCGGAAAGTCTTCTTTCAGCCGATGAAAGACCTCTCTTTTTTCCGAAATATTATCGGTTTTGCCGCTTCTTCACAGCTTTTACATCGTATTATATAATATTGTAACACAAAATTTTAAATTTGCAACACTTTTTTATTATTCCGTAAAAACCGGGGATTTTTGCATTATTATCACTTAATTTAATAAAATATCAGCGTTTTATAAACTTTTTTCTCTTTGCATATTTAATAGTTCTGTTTATTATATCGAGCACTGTGTCCGTGACAAGGACGGCAAGCGCAATACCGCCCGCAAGCAATAACGTCTGCGTAAGCGACGCGCTCGTATTTCCGCCCAGGATCATATCGTAGGCGACACGGTAAATGGAATACCCCGGAACAAGCGGGAGAACTCCGCCTATAAACAAAACCGTAACGGGAACTTTCATCTTTCTTGCGAGTATCTGCGATATTATATCGACTATCACAGCCCCGAAAAACGTAGCCCAGATTTCCGTCGCGCCGAGATACGTGCCTACAAGATACACTATCCAGCAAAGAGCGGCGTTTGAAGCTATGACAAACAAGATCTTCACGGGAGTCGAAAAGATCAGGCAGAAACCGCATATTGCTATAAACGTGGCGATTACCGCGGCGACCGCATGCCAACCCATAGAGAGCATATTGTCGAGCGAGAATTTTACGTCGAGCGGAAAACCTATCCATTCGTTTATTTTAAATCCGAATGCGACGCCGAGCCCCACCGCCGCCGCTATCATAAACGCTTCCATAGCGCGTGCGACGCCGGAAACATAGTCCCCCTGCATCGTGTCCCTTATGGCATTCGTTATAGCCACACCGGGGACGAGCGGCATTATAGATCCGACTATAACATACTGACATCCGATATTCAGAGAAAACAGCAAGGACGCCGCATATGAGATTCCTACCGCCGTAACCGTTATCGTAACGGCGCAAAGAAGCGTTGTAATAAAACTTTTCTTTATCTTTTTGGCGAGGAACAAATTTTCAATACCGATAAAAAGACCGCAAAAAAAAGATACCGCCGCTTCATAGAGCCCGCCGCCGAAAACTATCGAGAATCCCATACAGGCGAGTATGTGGGCGATAAGAAGCATGAAATTTCCGTAAATTTTTGCATTCTCTATTTGATAAAGCTTCTTTTCCGCTTCGTCTATCGTTATTTTTCCGGAACAAAAATCCCTTGAAACGTTGTTTGTGGCATAAACTTTATAGAAGTTTGTAGAGCCTCCGTAAAGACGCCTTGTTATGGAGATCGTTTTATATCTCGGATCGGAAAGCGTTATCGTTATAAATGTACTGAGCACGCACGCATCCGCATGGGTAAAATTCGAAGTTGCAAGTATATGAAGTATAGTATCCTCGGCACGGTGTGTCTCCGCCCCGGCGCCGATCATTATTTTTCCCGCCAGCATTGCCATATCGACAAGTCTGCGGTAATATTCGCGCGGCTGTTCATCCATACGAAAAAGCACCATTCTTTCTTTTTTACTATTTGAGTTATAACATAAAACCATATTTTTGTCAACGGGAATATGCCTTTTACCACGAAAAGGTTACAAAATGCACAAACACAAAAAATTTTCCTGCAAATATCGATATCTATTTTCAAATTTCTGCAAAAACAGTATGGAAATTTCGCGCAATTTGTAGTATAATATTTTTAATTTATGTGTGACGAAAGCATATCATAAAAACACGCCGCGCATGATTCAACAAAAATAAAAACAGCGAAAATCAGCTTTCCGCAAAAGCCAAGAGGTATAAGAACATGAAAAAAACAGGATTTGACAATGACAAATATATAGCGCTTCAATCTGAGAAAATACTTGAAAGGATAAATTCTTTCGGCGGAAAGCTGTATCTCGAATTCGGCGGTAAACTTTTCGACGACTATCACGCGTCCCGCGTTCTTCCGGGATTTATGCCGGACAGCAAGCTCCGCATGCTCGAAAAACTGCGCGACCGCGCCGAAATAGTCCTTGTCATCTCTGCAAACGACATAGAAAAAAACAAGCTGCGCGGAGATCTCGGCATAACATACGACCTTGACGCGCTCCGTCTTATAGACGCTTTCCGAGGAATAGGACTTTACGTCGGAAGCGTCGTAATAACCCAGTTTGCCTCGCAGCCCGCTGCGGAAGCATTCAAAAAGAGACTCGAAACGCTTGGCATACGCGTTTACAAGCATTACCCTATCGCGAATTATCCGGCGAACATTCCGCTTATCGTAAGCGACGAAGGTTACGGCAAAAACGAATACATAGAAACGACGCGCGAACTCGTCGTTATAACGGCGCCCGGTCCCGGAAGCGGAAAAATGGCGACCTGCCTTTCCCAGCTCTATCATGAGCAGAAAAGAGGAATCTGCGCGGGATACGCTAAATTCGAAACGTTCCCGATATGGAATCTCCCTCTCTCTCACCCCGTAAACATGGCTTATGAAGCCGCAACAGCGGACCTTGACGATGTAAACATGATAGATCCTTATCACCTCGAAGCCTATGGCGTATCGACCGTAAACTACAACCGCGATATAGAAATTTTCCCTGTCCTTAATGCAATGTTCGAAAAAATATACGGTTCATCTCCGTATAAAAGCCCCACGGATATGGGAGTCAATATGGCGGGATTTTGCATAACCGACGACGAAGTATGCAAAAAGGCTTCGTGCGACGAGATAATCCGCCGTCTTTACGCCGCAAAATGCGCCGTAAGACAGGGTCAGAGCGACGGAGCGGACGAATACAAAATAGAACTTATAATGAGCAAGCTCGGACTTTCAGAGGACATGAGAGTCTGCGCCGCCGCGGCAAGACAGAAAGCGAAGATCACGGAAGAACCCGCAATGGCAATAGAACTCCCCGACGGAAGGACCGTCACGGGAAAAACAACATCGCTTCTCGGCGCTTGCTCCGCGGTACTTATAAACGCGCTGAAAGCTCTTGCGGGGATACCGAAAGAAACGCTTCTCATCCCGCCTACGATAATAGAGCCTATACAAAAGCTCAAAGTTTCCCACATGGGAAACAAAAATCCGAGACTCCATACAGACGAGCTTCTGATAGCGCTTTCGATATGCGCCACAACAGACAAGACGGCAGCTCTTGCGCTCGAACAGCTCGACAAGCTCCGCGGGTCGGAAGCACATTCCACTGTAATTCTTGCACGCGTTGACGAAAATGTATTCAAAAAACTCGGAATAAATTTAACTTGCGATCCCGTATATCAGAAAAAGAGCCTGTACCACAGACAGGCATAAATATAAAAAAGAGCCTTATAAAAGGCTCTTTTTTTGCAAAAATCTCCCGCCGACATTCACGCATTATCTTTTTGCGCGACGCCTTTCAAAATCAGAAAAGCGAATACGGCGCACGGGAAAATAAGATCAAAAACCGTCTCCGATTCCAAAATTATCCCGCTCGGCACATATCCGTAAACAAGAATCGAAAAAATAAACAATACCGCGGTCAAAAACACGCCTTTTCTTTTTTCTCCCGAAGAAATCCTTTGCGGAATGCCGCAAAGATCGCAGATACAAAGAGAAAACGCAAAAATTCTTGTCACGGATAAAAACCATGAAAAGAATGAAATCAAGAGATTTTCTCCGCTCATAGCCATGAGATTCACAAATATATATAATATCCCCGCCGAGAAAACCGCGATAATGCCGCTTGCAAGAGGACTTGGATGAAACGATCCGTTTCTCATAAACTCGCTCATATTTTCATCTTTTTTTGTTATACAGGAAAGGTATAAAGAGAAGATGACAGCCACATTGCCTATGCAGTCAAAAGAGCTCATTACGGCGCTTGTGTCAAAAGAAAAATCAAATTTTCCGCCGCCCCCCGAAAACAATGACACCAGCAGAATGGACAAAACGGAAAAAAGACACAGCTCCGAAAATCGTGCGGCACGGTAAAATCCGTTCCATACCGAAAACACGGCGATTCCCGTGACGACTATGAACACCACGCTTATATTTCCGCCGTACACGAGAGAAACATCGTTCGAAAATTCGAACAATGTCCCTATAAGTGAAAAAGATACAAATACGGCGCATATAATACGCAAAACAGGGGCAGTCTTTCCGAACACAGATGAAAAAAACTCTTTTGACGAATCAAACCCGTTTGTAATGAGTCTTGCAACGACGCACATTGAAGCCAAAAATATACAGGTCAGAATAACAGGGAAAAAAACTCCGTCCGAATAGATAAAAAGTCCGGAAAAAACATATGAAAACAAAATAAAAAACAGTTGTACCGAAGATATGGAATATTTTCTCTCGTCCATATTATTTTTTTCCTTCCGTTCTGATAATATTTCTGCCGGAAACAGACGGCGGAACTTTTTTCATTCGCCATATCGGCGCCATATAAAGAAAATCGCGTAAACCTTCCGCCGACATGGGAGCAAGAGGAGCGAAATACGGAACGCCGAAAGATGTTTTAGAGCATATCACAAGGAGAGAGACAGCTATCGCCGCAAAAACGCCGAACAATCCCGCCGCCCCCGCGAAAACAATAAGCAAAAATCTGTATATGGTATTTGGATTCATATACGGCGCCGCTATAAAGTTGCAAACAGCGCAAAATGCCACGAGGATAAGCACAAAAGGAGAAACTATACCCGCTTCGACGGCGCTCTCTCCGAGTATAAGAGAGCCGACTATTCCCATTGCCGACCCAACCGATTTCGGCATTCGAAGTCCCACTTCACGCAGTATTTCGAAAATGAGAAAAGCGACTATTACCTCCCAGAAAACCGAAAAGCCTATATTTTCCCTCGACGCTTTTATATAAAGCAACATTCCCTCCGGCAAGAGTGATTCATGATACATCATAACGGCGACAAAAAATGCGGGAAGATATATGGTAAGTGCAAAAGACACAAAACGAAGTATTCTCATAAAAGAAGCATAAAACGAGCTTTTCCAGTAATCCTCCGACACCTGTATGCCCTCGCAAAAAAGATACGGCACGGTGAGAACGACAGGCGAACCGTCTACTATAACCGCTATCCTTCCCTCCAATATTTTTGCCGCCACCTTGTCGGGGCGTTCGGAATTTCCCACTGTCGGGTAGAGAGCGTTTTTTCCGTCCTGAATATACATTTCCACGCTTCCCGAATCTATCACAGCGTCGGTTTTCATGTCCGACAGGCGTTTTCTCAAAATTTCCAGCGCCGATGTGTTCACGATATCGGAAATATACATTATAATCACGTCGGTCTTGGTGAGAGAGCCTATCGTCATCTTTTCGCTTTTTAATTTTTCGCTCTTTATCCTTCGTCTTATAAGCATGGCGCTTTGCTCCGCGCTCTCGTTAAACCCGTCGTGGGCGCCGCGAATGACATTTTCCGTCTGCGGTTCTTCGTTTCCTCTTCCCTCTTCGTTTCTCGTGGCGCAGATATAGCCGAAGATCGCCGCTCCCATTGTTTCGAAAATCAAGAGAGAATTTCCCGCAAGTACAGCTTCTCTTGCTTCGTCAATGCTCTTTGCCGCGGAAAATCCGCTGTTTACAACGATGTCTTCTATCGGATTTTCAGCTCCGCCGCGAAGATATGCTTCCGATATCGGCGTTATGACAAACTTATTTATCATTTCTTTGGAGCTGTGATTGCTTATATATATAACGGCAAATTTTGCGTTCGGAAAATTAAGTTCTCTTATGTTAAAATCGCTCATGCCGCAAAAAAGTTCTTCAAATATGTGTTTTAAAGATTCGTATTGATTTTCCCTCACTGTTCCTCTCCTTTTTATAAGATCCGCCAAGAGACTTTCCTCTAAAAGTCCCTTGAACCCCAAAAACTTCGCCAAAATTGAATGTTGGGGCGTCTGCCCCAAACTCCGACCAAAGGACTTTTTGTAAAAAGTCCTTTGGAATCTCAAAAACTTTTCCCGAATAAATTGGTGTATTTCGATGGGAAATTCTTTTGCCTACTTTTCTTATAAGAAAAGTAGGTGGCACACCTTTCTCCGAAAGAAAGGTGTGTGATTTTATTATTCTACGGAGAAATTTTTTTATACCGCACAATTTTTAAGACAATAAGCGAAAAAAATCAAAAAAGCACTTGATATTTCAATATTTTGATGATATAATTCTTGTGTTGTACTGTATGATACGACAACGGGGCGGTCCGCTGCATGCTCGTATGAACGTCTCGTCATTATATTTAGGAGGAAGCCAACATGGATAACAAAATTCAGGCTTTTGTAAGCGAGCAGTTGAAGACGGAGATTCCCCAGTTTAACATAGGTGATACCGTCGAGGTTCAGAACAAAATCAAAGAGGGGTCCAGAGAACGTATCCAGCTGTTCACAGGTCTTGTAATTGCGAAGAAGAACGGCGGAATTTCCGAAACTTTCACCGTAAGAAAGATAGCTTACGGCGTAGGCGTAGAGAAAACATTCCCGCTCCACTCTCCCAACGTTGTTGCCGTAAAGGTTACACGTGCAGGTAAAGTTCGCCGTGCGAAACTCTACTATGTCCGCGATAAGATCGGCAAAGACGCTACCGTAAAAGAGCTTATCTGATTTTTTTGGATAAACATACTTTTCTGCGCTCCTGTCATTACGACGGGAGCGTATTTTTTTGTCAAAACGCTTTACCGCGGTCCAGCAATCACAAAAGCGTTACTTTCCAAACATGGCATTGTTGCCTCCGAAAGGCACTTTTTCCCTTCCGCAAAGGCGGAGTGCGCCTGCGGCAAGTTTATATATTGACCCCAGAATAATATAATGGTATAATATTAGTAGAGAAATCACGGCAAATCACAAAGTCTTTATATAAATAAAAATTTTACGGTAAATGATATGAAAAAAATATCCAAAAAGCAAATATTTATTTTGGCGCTTTTTCTTTTTATAACAGCCGCAATTATATTTTTCGCTTTTACACGCCCGAAGGTATATCACGGAACGGGGCGCGTAATCGATATCTTCTATGAAGAAAACGGAGATATTATTTTGCAGATAGGGTCCGCGTCTGACCCTGTCGATTCAAAAGCGTACTTTTTGTGCGTGCCGAAAAAACTCAAAATAAAGTATTCGTTCAAAAACGAAAACACGATAGAAAAAGACGACGTTATTACGTTCAACACAAAAAAACACGCAAAAAAATACGGTTACAGTATAGTTAAAGATTTACAAGTAATGCCGCCGCAAACTATTCCGAAAAAATGAAAAGGAGGAAAATTATGTACGTACTGATTCCCATATGTTTAATAATTCTCTATCCATTTATAAGATTTTTTATTAAAAGAATAATCCTGCGCAATAATATAAAGCATATCTGCCGTCTGAAAAATTTCAAATATAAAGCTAACCGTTTGGGAGATGTTTTTGGCAATTTCAAAGGCAAAAACTGTGATTTCTATATAGAAACACCCGACAAAGTATATTCTGTAAAGCTATGCGGAACATTTTTCAAAAAAAATCTTTGCGATTTTATGGATAAAACCCATTATGCAATCAGAGCTTTATCTTTTCAGCTTCCTCATACAAGAAACTCTGTTAAATATAAAGTCAAGACAAAGCCCGAGTATAACTTCAAATATAAATTTTCGGAAACATATCATGACAAAGAATTGATTCCGATAATACTTATGAATCCGACATCTGTAAATGTAACTTACAATAAGAGTGAAATCGGAAATTCCGATTCTGTCGGAGAGGGATTTTTCTATACAAGAAACGGTTTTTGCGAAAAATTGATATCCGATTCGTAAAAGCAATATCACAAAGCAAAATATAAGCCTGCTATCTTTCTTTTGAAAGATAGCAGGCTGTACTTTTTTCTTCATCAGGAATAAAAAATATAACTTATCGCTTCAATTCTTTTATCAGAAACCGAAATATTTTTTACGAAGTGCGGGAACCTCTCCCGAAAGTTTTGTAAGAAGTTCTCCCGCTTCCTCATCTCCGCAGGCATATTTTCTCATAAGCTCACCCTCAAAGAAGCAAAGCCTGTCATGAAGCGGAAAATATTTTTCGGAAAGGAATGTAGCGTATTTTATAAAGCGGAAGCGACCGACATATCTTCTTTCATCGGGGATATTATCTACCGCAACAGAGTATCCGTCCTTGACCGCAGAAACAATGGCGTCTCTTGTATTTTCCTTTGCAAAGACGATGGTGTTCGCCGTAAGGCGTATCGGATTGTGCTCCGTAGAGCCATGAGTATCCGTATTTCCGACAACGGGAAAATCTATTCCGCGTTCGCGCATTTCATAATAAAGCGCTGTCTGAAATCCGTTTTGCCTGTAATAACTTTCTCCGCCCAAAACCTCGAAAGCGTCGAACGGATGGACCGTCAGCATATATTCGGTAAAGTTTTCGGGGACTTGGTAAACATCGGATATCCAGTACGGATGGCAGAATATAGAAAGCCCGCCGCCCTCTCTTACCTTTTCGAAAGTCCATACGCACGCGCCGAAATCGCGCTTTTCTATTCCTTCCGGAATATCGTATTTTTCGGCGGCTTTATCGCACTCCGAAAGATATTCCTCTTCGCTCATAATATCGGGAACATTTTTTGCATTTTCAACAGAGCGAAACTTCTTATCTGTTCCGCGTTCGTGCTGTAACGATGTGGAAACAATCCCGTTTACGCTGTAATCTCCGCCGAAGTTTATTATATGTACATCGGTTCCCGGAAGATGTATCTCTTCACCCGGGTAAAATTTTATGTCGAGAGGAAGACGTGAATATTTCTCCATCACCATAAGGGACGGATAATATCTTCTGTGGTCTGTTATAGCCATAAAATCGTATCCGTAAGAACGGTAATTCGCGGCTACGATATCAGGCGCTTCTCTGCCGTCCGAAAGACAGGAGTGCATATGCATATCTCCCAAATACGCGTATCTGCCGTATAAATCATCTTCAAGCGCGTAAACGGCAAGCTTTGCCGCCACCTTTTTATCGCTGTTTATAAGGCGGACAGAGTATTCCCCCTCCGCGGGAAAAGTGTGTTTGAAACGCAAAGTCCCGTCGCTTTCGGGTGTCACATTATATCCCCACACGTTTTCTCTTTCGGGGTACTTATAAAAAGCACCGTTCCCCATAGGCATTATACGTATAAAGCAATCGTTATTTCCGTAAAAGGCGGCATGAGCGCCGATAGGTTTTATTGTGATCTCGCTTTCTTCGCCTTTTTTCAAAATTTTAGGGTATATATCATAATCCCACAGATCTCTTTGCATAAAAAACTCCTTATAAAATCAAAATCATTCTATTTTATAAATCGAAAGAAGCGGCATATCGGGCTTTTACATAAAAGTACGATAAAAAATGTCATAGCGAAAATATTTTTTGCCGAAAAAATACTTCGGCTGCAAGCCCTTGCTTACATTATAACATTGAAATATGGCGTGACAATGCCCTTGCAAGAAAACTTGTTTCGCTTATATTATAACATTAGGCAGGCAAAATATAATTTTGCCATGCTCCGCATTTTGTTATTTGCCTACGGCAAATAACTGCCGTATGTTGAAATATGGCGCTCGCAAGTCCTTGCAAGCAAACTTGCTTCGCTTATATTATAACAAACGAAATAAAAAAAGTAAATGAAAAGCATAAAAATGTACCCTTACAAAAATTTCACATATAATATAGTGAGTTTTTTATTTGGAGGTAATTTTATGGATCTTGAAAATCCCGATAAATCATACGGAAAATTGGGCATACGCGCTTTTTCCGCCAATTCGGCATACCCTGTGCCGGGTGCATTCGTAACAATAAGAAAAAAGACGGATTCATCTCCCGTAACCGTCGCTGTGCTCGAAACCGACGAGAGCGGAAACACTCCGCTCATAGCTCTTGAAGCACCGCCGAAGGCGCTTTCCCTTTCTCCGAATCCCGAAAGCAGACCGTATGCGCTCTACGACGCGGAAATAAACAAAGAGGGGTATTACACCGTCGTATCACGCGATATACAGGTATATCCGGACACGACATCTATACTGCCCGTCAACATGATGCCGCTGCCCGATACGGAAGAGGCGCTGAAATATCCCGACAGAAGTATAATATTAAACGATGAAAATCCGAATGTCTGACATGAGGAGAGAATAAAAATGGATAGAGCAGCGGCTTTGCCGGTAATACCGGAATATATAACCGTCCACTTAGGTCCGCCTGACAGCAATGCTCAAAATGTCACCGTTCCGTTTACAGACTATATAAAAAACGTAGCGTCAAGCGAGATATACCCCACATGGAACGAAAACGCCATAAGGGCAAATATATATGCGCAAATCTCCTTTGCGCTTAACAGAATTTACACGGAATATTACCGTGCACGCGGATACGATTTCGATATAACAAATTCAACGACAATAGATCAGTCGTTCATTTACGGCAGGGATATATTTGAAAATATAAGCCAGATCGTAGACGATATATTCAACAACTATATCGTCAGAGACAATTTTGTAGAACCGCTTTATGCGCTTTACTGTGACGGAATCACGGCTACCTGCGACGGGCTTTCCCAATGGGGAAGTGAAGAACTTGCAAACATGGGATACACACCGTATGAAATACTTACATATTATTACGGTGACAATATAAACATCGTGCGCGACGCACCTGTGGAAAACATTTCGGCTTCGTACCCGGATGTTCCGTTATCCGTCGGATCATACGGAAATGACGTACGAACAATACAAACCAGACTCAACAGAATTTCCGCAAACTACCCCGCAATTCCCAAGATAGCCGCGGTAAACGGAAACTTTTCGGATAATACAGAGGACGCCGTTATATCTTTTCAAAAAATTTTCGGACTCACACAGGACGGAATCGTGGGAAAGGCGACATGGTACAAAATACAAACGATATACAACGCCGTAAAAAGATTAAACGAGCTTGAAAGCGAAGGGCTTCAACTTGCCGATGTGGAAAAAACATTTACGGGAGAATCCACACCGGGCGACAATGATCTTCAAGTTGCCGTAATACAGTATTATCTTTCCACCATATCCGATTTTTCGCCCTATGTGCAAAACGTCGCAATAGACGGATATTACGGAGAATCGACAAGAAATGCCGTACTGTCATTTCAACGCGAATACGGACTTCCGGAGACGGGGAACGTCGACGAAGCGACATGGAACAGAATGGCGAGCGTATACAACGGAATTGTAAATTCCATGATGGGTTCCGGAATCGTATCTGCCGAAAAATTTCCCGGTGTATTTCTTAACTACGGAACAAGCGGAGAAAACGTAGAAAAGATACAGAGGTATTTAAACGTTATATCGGACGTTTACACGGAAATCCCCAAACTCACGGTGGACGGCATTTTCGGTGCCAATACCCAAACCGCCGTGGAAACATTTCAAAGACTTTTCGGTCTCCCTCAAAACGGTGTTGTCGGACCTTTTACATGGGACCTCATAGCGGAAAAATACAACGAAATAGAAAACGGAAAATTAAGATCACAATTTCAGTCGCCGGGCGATTCGATTTCTTGAACGGAGGAATAAATGAACACACAGAAAAAAGAGATTTACGAGCTTCAACATATGTTACGCAAAATAGCGCTCACAACAGGAGAGATACCTCTTGTAAATCCGAGCGGAGTTTACGACACATCGACGGTAAAAACAGTTGAAGCATTTCAAAAACTGAATTCCATAAAACCGTGCAAAACGGTAAACACCGAAACGTGGGAGAAAATTTTCGAAAAGTATAAGGAATGTATGTTCAAAACATCGAAGGGCGAACCTATATATCCTTATCCGTCATGCGATTACGAGGCAAAAGGCTACGAGAAAAGTGATTTTATAATGATAGTTCAAATAGTTCTCTCCTCGCTTTCCATCGTATATGACGATTTTGAAGATATAAAAATCACCGGCATATATGACGAGACAACAAAAAACGCGGTTAAACGCTTTCAGGGATATCACGGGCTGGAACAGACAGGCATAATGGATAAAACAACATGGGACGTCGCCGCAAGAAGCTTTAATACTCATTTTGCAAACTGTCACTACGCCTCTTAACCTACTTTTCTTATAAGAAAAGTAGGCAAAAGAATTTCCCTCAAACGCAACAATTTATTTCGGTGAAAGCTTTTGAGATTCCAAAGGACTTTTCACGAAAAGTCCTTTGCGTCGGGGTTTGGGGCGGAAGCCCCAACATTAAATGCTTACACACAAAAAGCACGGCAACGCCGTGCTTTTTATTTTTTACTATTTTTGAAGCTTATTTCCGCAATGATTGCAAAATTTATAATCTTTTTCAACGCGCGCGCCACAGTAAGGGCAAAAACTGCCGTTTTCGGATTTTTCGCCGTCTTTTTTATCATCTTTTCCATATTTTTTGTTGAACGGGTCGGACTCTTCATCGTCATCTACGATATCATAGTCGGAATATCTGTTTTCATTCGTAGCATTTTTAAAGTGATATACGGCATTGAAAATGCCTACTCCTATGAATACAAATCCGAAAACAGCCATAAATCCCGCGCCCATTCCGAATGCCATCGCCGTCCAGAATATTCCGAACACGACAGCCACAACAGACATCACGCCATTCATAAAAGACGGTCCTCTTCCGGGTTTTACACTCTTCATAAATTCACCTCCGAAAATATAAATTTATAGAGAAAAATTTTATTCTTGTCCGCGGGCGGAACGCAAAGCGCCTATATAAAACGGGAAAAGCGATATTATATTAAGCACATGATATATGCTGTTATAATCTATCTCTATTCCTATATTTATATAAACATCTCTCGTGATCTGAAACACCGCGCCCAATGCCTGAACGGCGCAACCGCAAAAATAATAAAGAATATATCTCTTTTTGTATTTTACCAAAGTTATTATATACATAATAAGTCCCGCGCTCACAACAAAAACGGCGTAAAAAACAAATATCAGTATATACTTTATGTTCATCGCTTTGCCGATCATCATTGCGGTAAATCCGAGAATACAAACAGACGTCATAAATACCGTGATTTTCTTTATATGTTTCTTATCGAAAAGCTCCGATGATGCCTGCATGGAAAGAAGAGTTGCGGTAACGCACATCAGAAACGAAAGCGGAACCCACAAAGCGCCTTTAACCGAATCGCTGAATTTAAAAAAGTGAGCGATAAATCCTATAAAACTCGATAAAGCCATAGCACCGAAAAGCGCGCTGAAAATAAGAACGCCTGTCTTCGATGTCTTTTTAAATAGGGCTATGCATTTAACAGCAAAATAAACGGCAAAAGGGACAGTAAGAAGATCTGTAAGCGCCGTATAGAGTTCGGGAGGAGAGGTAATCATAAAAACTCCTTTAAGAAAATTCGCCCGCAAATTCTCCGTTTATGAATATAGGCGTTGCGACGCCGTCTTTATATCCGGTGATATTCATATCGTCCGCGCCTATCATAAAATCGACATGAACGCGGCTCTCGTTTATTCCGAGCTTATGACATTCTTCGAGCGTTTTGTTCGCGTAATCGTCTACCGTATCGATATATCCGCTTCCGAGGGCGATATGACAGCTTGCATTCTCGTCGAAAAGTGTTTCGTAAAAGAGTATCCCCTGCTCCGATATCGCATTCTTCTGCGGAACGAGCGCTATTTCGCCCAACATCGACGAGCCTTTATCGCTTTCAACGATAGATTTTAAAACATCATATCCGACTTCCGCATTAAAATCGACGACCTTGCCGTCTCTGAATTCAAAATAAAACTTATCTATTATATGACCGTTGTACGAGAGCGGCATTGTGGAAACGACTTTTCCCTCTGCCATTCCCTTTTTCGGGGAGATAAATATCTCTTCCGTCGGCATATTGGGATTAAAATATTTCCCGCTCTTCGTGTATTCTCCGCCGCCGCAAAAGTGCGTTTCCGGTATGAGCCATACGCGAAAATCAGTTCCGTTACTGCTTTTATATTCGAGATAATCAAAATGATGCGCAGTAAGAGCATTACATCTCGATTTGAAATTTTCGTTGTGTTTTTGCCATGCGGATATAGGATCGTTCACATCATCGACTTTTACGCTTTTGAGTATCGCGGAAAGAAGCTTTTCGCGCGCCGTGTTAACATTGTCGTTAGGAAAAACGTGCTTTGCCCATGCTTTGCCGGGGTACGCCGCTATCGTCCATTTCTCGTCGCCCTCTACGGCGTCGAGATATTTTTTAAATTTTTTATGAGAATATGCGCGCACCGCGTCGAATTTTTCGCGGTCAAGCCCCGAAAGAGAGTCCGGCGCTTCGCTTAATATGTGTATGCGGCACGGACGCTTTTCTACGCGCTCGCGCATTTTTTCCGTTTTCCACCTCGGGATATCTTTGAAAGAATCGAGCGTCCTGTATTTATATGCGATCTTCGTTATTACATCGTCGCTCCAATCTATCTCCACATTCGACGCGCCCGCAATGTAACACTCCTTTACGAGTATTTCGATAAAATCGTATATCTCCACAGAAGAATGTATGGTTACGGCATCTCCCTTTTCTATTCCCGCGCCGACGCGGGCTATAAGACGCGCATACTTTTCAACAACGCTTTTTTTCATATAAATTTATTCTCCTCTTTTCGGCGGAGTTATTTTGTTTCCGTTTTCATCTGTAAACTCCGTATTTTGAAGCTGGATTTCAAGGTTTTTTCTGAAAATCGCTCTGAATTCATCCCGAAGCTTTGCCTGCTCTTTCTTCTCCTCATCGGTAAGCCCCTCTGCCTTTTCCTTGCGGGAGAGAAAATTTATTCTGTCTGTAAGAGCGCTCATCTTATTCCTCTACCGTTACGGTTTTTATTTTCTGTTCTTCTACGGGACGGTCGCTGTAATTCGTAGCAACATTTGCGATTTTATCAAGAACGTCGAAACCGTCCGTCATCTTTCCGAAAGCGGCATAGCTTCCGTCAAGGTGCGGAGCGTCCTTGTGCATGATGAAGAACTGGGAACCCGCGGAATTCGGATCCATAGCACGAGCCATTGAAATAACGCCGCGCGTGTGTTTTATATCGTTGTCAAAACCGTTCATTCTGAACTCTCCGTCTATCGTGTATCCTGGACCGCCCATTCCCGTGCCTGTCGGGTCTCCGCCCTGTATCATAAATCCGCTTATGACTCTGTGGAATATAAGTCCGTCGTAAAATCCCTCATTTGCAAGATTTACAAAATTTTCTACGGTTTTAGGCGCTTTCTCAGGATAAAGTTCGAGCGTCATAACGCCGCCGTTTTCCATTTCTATTGTAGCTTTCATATTTTTATACCTTTCATTTTATATATATTTCAAACGGGATAATTGATACAAAGCTCCGTCGACCTTGAACGGAGCTTTGTTTTTATTTTATTTGAATCATAACCAAAGGACTTTTCGTGAAAAGTCCTTTGGAAACCCAAAAGCTTTCAACAAAATAAATTGATATAGTCGATGCAAAGTTCTTTGGCTTACCTTTTATAGAAGAAAAGGTAAGAATCACGGCGTGCCGTGATTCTTGGTCGTAATGAATGTTGAGGCTTCTGCCTCAAACTCTGACAAAAGGACTTTTCGTGAAAAGTCCTTTGGAATCCCAAAAGCTTTTGCCAAAATAAAGTGGTGTGTCGGTGCAAAGTTCTTTGGCTTACCTTTCTCCGAAAGAAAGGTAAGTGCCTACTTTTCTTATAAGAAAAGTAGGTTATGCTTTGTATACGCTTGCCGCAGTGTCTCCGCCGTGACCTGTCCAGTTTGTGTGGAAGAATTCGCCGCGCGGTGCGTCTACTCTCTCATATGTGTGCGCGCCGAAATAGTCGCGCTGAGCTTGGAGAAGGTTTGCGGGAAGTCTTTCGCAGCGGTAACCGTCAAAGTATGTGAGCGCCGCAGCAAACGCAGGTGTCGGAACGCCAGCCGTAACAGCAGACGCAACGACCTCTCTCCATGCGGGAACGAGAGATTTTATCTTTTCGTTGAAATAAGGATCGAGAAGAAGGTTTGAAAGCTCGGGATTTTTGTCGTAAGCTTCCTTTATCTTTCCGAGGAATACGGAACGGATTATGCAACCGCCGCGCCACATAAGGGCGATTCCGCCGTAGTTGAGCTTCCAACCGTAGTTCTTAGCGGCTGAACGCATGAGAGTATAACCCTGCGCATAAGAAATTATCTTGGACGCGAGAAGCGCTTGTCTGAGATTTTCTATCATCTTTGCACGGTCGATTCCTTCGGGAGCTTTCTTTATCTCTCCGCCAAGCTCTTTGGACGCCGTAACTCTCTCCTCTTTCATTGCGGAAAGGCAACGTGAGAAAACAGCTTCGCCTATAAGAGTAAGCGGAACGCCCTCGTCAAGAGCCGCGATAGCCGTCCATTTTCCTGTGCCCTTCTGACCTGCCGTGTCGAGTATCTTCTCTACAATGGGAGCGCCGTCCGTATCTTTGTATGCGAGAATATCGCGTGTGATCTCTATAAGGTAAGAATCAAGCTCGCCTTTGTTCCACTCCGTGAATACATCGTGCATTTCGTCATCGCTCATTCCGAGGTAATCGCGCATGAACTGATAAGCTTCGCATATGAGCTGCATATCGCCGTACTCTATGCCGTTGTGTACCATTTTTACAAAATGTCCCGCGCCGTTTTCGCCGACCCAGTCGCAGCAGGGAGAACCGTCCTCTACTTTTGCACAGATAGCTTGAAGTATCGGTTTTACTATCTCCCATGCGGCAGCAGAGCCGCCGGGCATCATGCTCGGTCCGTTGAGCGCGCCCTCTTCGCCGCCGGAAACGCCCGTGCCTATATAAAGCATACCGTGGCTTTCAACATAAGCCGTACGGCGCATAGTGTCGGGATAATGAGAGTTTCCGCCGTCTATTATAACGTCGCCTTTGTCGAGAAGAGGAAGAAGTTTTTCGATAAAATCATCGACAGGCTGTCCTGCTTTTACCATCATCATAACTTTTCTCGGTTTGGAAAGAGAGGCTACAAGCTCTTCAAGAGAGTATGTGCCTATTATATTCTTGCCTTTTGCGCGTCCCTCTACGAAGTTTGTCACCTTTTCGGTAGAGCGGTTGAATACCGCTACCGTGAAGCCGTGACGCTCCATATTCATAACGAGGTTCTCGCCCATTACGGCAAGTCCGATAAGTCCGATGTCTGCTTGTTTCATGTTTTTGTCCACCTTATAAATATATAAATAAATTTTTTAAACGATTTTGATTTTTACAGCGTCAGATCAAGTATGTCGTCTATCGCCGCGCGGAGAACGGAAAGCGCGTCTTCAAGAGAAGTGTCCGCAAGCTGCGCTCCCGCAGCATCGAAATGTCCGCCGCCGCCGAGCTTTTCAAGTATGCGCTGAACGTTTACGGATCCGTCCGAACGCGCCGAAATATGAACCGTTCCGTTTATTTTGCAGAGCGTGAACGCCGCGCAAATTCCCTCTACGTTAAGAAGCCTGTCTGCGGCTTTTGCCGCATTTATTCTCGTGTAATCGCCCGCGTTGTCGCTGTCGTCAAGCGCTATTGCGATAACATTTTTGTATATCGAAACATTGCTTTCGAATCTCGCTTCGCTCAAAAAGTCGCTTATATCCGTTTTGAATATGGCCTGCGCGTCTATCGGAGACGCACCTTCTCCGCGCAGATACTGCGCCGAGCCGAAGGTTCTCACACCCGCATTGTGCGTGAAATTCTTCGTGTCGAGAAGCATTCCCGCAAACAGAAGGTCCGCTTCCGTTTTTGTAAGCGTTCCCTGCGGAAGTATAAGTTCGAGAAGCTCCGACATAAGCTCCGATGCGCTCGATGCGCTCGGCTCTATATAAACTATGTTCGGTTTTCTGTTAAACTCCGAGGTCTTTCTGTGGTGATCTATGATCACTATATTGCTGACTCCCGCAACGACGTCGGGCGCTTCGCAGAAGTTCATGTTGTTTACGTCGGCGACGACAACGAGCGTTTCGCTCATTATAAGGTCCTGCGCCTCCGTTTTGTCCACAAAAATTCCGTTGTATTCGGGGCACTCGTCTATAAGCTTAAAGCAGTTTTTGAGGTTGCGGTCGCTTCTATCCATGACGATATTGACCTTGGCTCCGCAGAATTTCGCGATCCTCGCCACGGCAATACAGGAAGCAAACGCGTCGGCGTCCGCAAATTTATGCCCCATAACGATAACATTGTCGCTCTTCGATATAAGCGCGATAAGCTCGTTTGCAATGACTCTCGAACGCACCTTTGTTCTCTTTTGCACCGCTTTTGTCTTTCCGCCGTAAAATTCCACGCCCTCCGGCGTCTTTATAACGACCTGATCGCCTCCGCGTTGGAGCGCCATGTCAAGCGCCGCCTGTGTCGCGCGGTCTTTTTCATAAAGCGTTCCGCGCATCTTTGCAATACCTATCGATATCGTCACGGGAGTCGTCGCGTCTCCGAAGCGTATTTCGCGCACTTCGTCGAGAAGAGAAAATTTATCGCTTTCGAATTCGGCAAGATGTTCCGCGTCGAAAAGGCAGATAAATCTGTTATGCCCGTATTCGCGGACAACGCCGCCTATTCTTTCGAAATATTTTTCGAGAACCGTCTCCACCTCCGCCGAAACGTTAGCATAAAGATCCTGAACATACTGCAAAAGCTCGTCAAGGTTGTCTATCATCGCATACGCAAGTATAGTGTCCTCATCGGAAAGACGTTTTTCCGTGTCTTTGAGCTTTGTTACATTATCGAATATCGATACATAATACGTTTTATTTTCTATTTTTATTTCATAGCCGAAAGCGTTGTAAATATCCTTCGCGCCGGCGTCCGCCGTCTCCGCCGAGGAAAAACGCACCTCCGCGCCGGTCTTTTCGTCGCTTTTTACTATTCGCTCTATCGTCGCGTCGCAAATCGTGTCGAGGTATTTGTTATACAGAAGACCGTCTCCCGCGCATATCTTTTTCAAATACTGATTGTACCACGTTATCTTTCCTTTGTCGTCGCATATGATAACGGGTTTTGAAAGCTTTTGCAGAAACTGCAAAGAAAGCCCCTGCGTCACGGACATGGCAAGTTTAGTTGAGTTTCGCCTTGTGAGAGCGCCGACGATTATATATACCGCGCACGATATTATCATCAGTCCCACATATGCCGCAAGTATTATAACGGCGAGCCTTTCCGCCTCGTAATCCGTTTTCATTATGAGGATCACAAGAAGAGCCAATGCGACTGTTCCCATGCAGGCGCAGAAAAATCCGCCAAGCGGGAAACGTCCCGAACCATATGCCTTTTTCTTTTTGTCAGACATACGATCTATCCTTTCAATGTTTTTATTTTAAAGTTCTCTGAAAATACCGTTATTTCCCGCTTTGTTTCTTTTTGAGTTCGTTTCTGCGGAAAATATCCCAAACGCCTATGAACGACAATACCGTAATTGCAAATTGCATAAGGAAAATCATGGAGAAAACGAATATTCCTATTATAAATCCGGAACGGCGTCTTGTGAAAAGCCATTTTAATCCCATAAGAAGCATTATCGGTTGCAGGATTATCATTATATTCTGGCAAACGATTTCCGTAACGTTTATTCCGCGCGAGAAAAGCGAGGCAATGACATAAACAGAATATGCCACAATATAAACTATCGCCGAAATGAACGACGGAACTATCTCCCATTTCGGATCGGGAAGAAGAATTTCGCATTTCGAAACAGACGTTCCGAGTTTGAACACGCTCGCGGTGATATAAGCGACTACACCGCAGAAAACTATAAAGAGCGACGGGATAATAAGTTTTATGATTACAAAAAGATCGTCTATCGCGGCGTAAAAATCGCTCGCGCTTATATTCGGGTAGCGTGCGGCGTATTCCGATATCGTTTCGGAAAGAGCTTCTTTTACGTTTGCGCAAAGAGTATTTATCGCGCCGGATATATGCTCTATCATAGCGGAAACGGAAAATTTATTTCCGGCAAGAAGATACAGCGCTATAAATAAAATCACAAAAAGTACGGCATAAAGAACATTCAATATCACAACGGCGTTTATTTTTGTCGTTTTCTTTTTTATAAGCACAGAAAGTATTATTCCCGCGGGCACAAAGAAGAGGCACAATGCAAAAGCCGCGATATCGCCTATTATAAACGACAGGCAAAGACATAAAGTGGAGGAAAGCAGATACCAATAACTTGAAGAAGCGAGTATCTGCAAGCATAGCATGGCTGCGGCAACACCCACAAAAAGCGCGGCTATATAAACCGAATTATAACGCACGAGCAGTGCCGAGACCGCCGCGGATATTATCTGTATGATCGCACACGGCAAAATAGTAAACTTTCTTTGTGTTCTCTGTTCGCTATCCATCATTTTCACCTTTCGGAAGATATATCGGGTCCCATATCCGGAATCCCGTTCTGGTTTTTAAACATAAATTCCTGCAAGCGGTTGTTAAAGTGTTCCGCGGTGTTATAACCCATTCGGCGCTGCTTGTTGTTCATGGCGGCAACCTCGATTATAACGGCAAGGTTTCTTCCCGGGCATACCGGTATCGTTGTCGTGGAAATATTTATACCGAGTATATCCGTCTTTTCGGTGTCAAATCCCAGACGGTCGTAAAATTTTTCCTTATCCCAATGTTCGAGTTTTATTATCATATCTATTTTTTCGGTATCTTTTACGGCTCCGATACCGAAAACGCGCCTTACATCTACGATTCCTATTCCGCGGAGCTCTATAAAATGGCGTATTATCTCGGGCGCCGAGCCTACTATCGTTTTTGCCGAAACTCTTTTAAGCTCTACCGCGTCGTCGGCTATAAGTCGGTGTCCTCTTTTTACGAGCTCTATCGCGGTTTCGCTCTTCCCTATTCCGCTGTCTCCGAGTATAAGAATTCCTTCGCCGTATACCTCTACGAGAACGCCGTGGCGTGTTATCCTCGGCGCAAGAACGACGTTAAGATACGATATTATCGCCGCCTGAATGTTTGAAGTCGTCTCCGCCGTTCTGAAAAGGGGAACTCCGTATTTTTCGGCAACTTCAAGAAGTTCGGGAAAAATCGAAAGTGACGATGTCACGATTATCGCCGGCGGATCGTGTGCCGCAAGCTGTTCGAGCTTGTAGACACGCTCTTTGCTCGAAAGAAGCGAAATGTATTGATGTTCCGCCTTTCCGAAAAGCTGTATGCGCTTGTGATCGAAACAATCGAAAAATCCGGCGAGCGCAAATCCCGGTCTGTTTACGTCGGCGCAGATTATTTTTTTATGCTCCCAACCGTTCGGAACACATATATTTTCGAGTCCGAATTCTGCCGCTATATCGGAGAGCGGCGCTTCGTATATTACACCGGAATCGTCTTTCATAAGTTCACCTTCTTTTTATTGTTTGATGTATTTCAGACATAAGAAACTTTTTGCAAAAAGTTTCTTATGAATCTTCAAAAACTCCCGCAGAAATAAGTTGGGTATTTCCGACAAAAGTTTTTTGTAATCTCAAAAGCTTCGCAAAATATAAAGTAACACATTTTGAGCGAAGTTCTTTGGCACACCTTTATCCAAAAGAAAGGTGTGTTTGTATAAAGTTTCTCATGGTAATTATACCCTATCGCGCAAAAATTTTCAACCGATATTGCAAATAAACTTGTAAATAATAATTAAAAAGATTTATTTTTTCAGAGGAAAACATAAAAATGTCGGCAATATTCGTAAGAACACTTGTAATATATATAGTCCTTATAGCGGTAATGCGCTTTTTGGGAAAGAGACAAATAGGAGAGATGCAGATATCGGAGCTTGTCACAACGTTTCTTTTGTCAGAGCTTGCCTCCCAACCGCTCACAAATATATCGGTACCGATACTTTACGCAGTAGTACCGATAGTAATACTCATTTGCCTTGAAGTTTTCTTTTCCTATCTTCCCACAAAAGTCGGATTTATAAAAAGTCTTCTCGACAGCAAACCCAGCATGATAATAAAAGGCGGAAAGATCGACCGCAGGGAGATGAGCCGTATGCGCATGAGTCTCGACGACCTCATTTGCGAGCTTCATGTTTCGGGGTATATTTCCCCTTCCGAAATAGAATACGCCATACTCGAATCCAACGGAAGATTGTCATTCTTCCCGAAAAACGACAATAAACCGCTCACGGTCGGGGATCTTGCGGACAATGTAAAAAAAGAATCCGCCGGCGTATCGGGAATGGCTCATCCCGTTATAATAGACGGAAAAATAATGAAATATGCGCTTAAAGATTCGGGAAAAACGGAAAAATGGGTCTTGTCCGAAATAAAAAAGAGTAAACTTAAAGATGTAAAGGACGTTTTCCTTATGACTGTGGACGACAGCGGAAATTCCAAAATAACAGGCAAGGGGGATTGTCTGCGATGAAAACCTTTATCGCTTCTCTTCTTATATTCGCGCTCCTTTGCGTTTTTGTCGGCATAAATTCAGCGAAAACTTCGGACACGGTAAAAGAAATCCTTTCCATCGCCGAATCCCTTCCGGACAATGAACAAGCATTTGAAAAAAATGCGGAAGAAACGCAAAAAAAGGTAGAAGAACTATACTCTCTCTGGGACAAAAAAATAGACGGTCTTGCATATATCATGAGTTACGATATGCTCGACCGCGCCGACGAAGCCGTGATAAGTCTGTATTCCGCGTATTCGATATCAGATACAGAGGATTTTATACTTGCACGCGCAAAACTCTGCGATTCGCTTAAAAGACTTCTGATGTTCTGCGGATTCAGCATAAAAAGTCTCGCGTAAAAAAGCTTTTTATTGACTTTATTCCCCCGCGCATTTATAATGGAGAAAGAAAGCAAAAACAAAAAATCAAACCCCAAAATCGCTCAAACATATAAAAAGCGGAGGATTATAAAATGTACACAATAGGCATAGATCTCGGCGGAACACATATAGCCGTAGGAGTTGTCGACGAGAATAACAATATCGTAAAGAAAATATCGGCGCCCACGCTTGCACAGCGCGGACCAACAGAAATAACAAAAGACATGGCGGCGCTTTCAAAACGCGTTTGCGAAGAAGTGGGAATAGATTTCTTCAAGGATGTGCAAAAGATAGGAATAGCTTCCCCCGGAACGGTAAACCCCTCCACGGGAAAAATAGAATACGCGAACAATATAAAAATGATAGATTATCCGGTAGTCAAGGAATTTGCCGAATTCGCGGGAGTTGACGAGGACAAGATCACTATCGGAAACGACGCAAACCTTGCCGTTTACGGCGAAGTCGTCGCAGGAGCGGCAAAGGGCGCCGAAACGGCGGTGATGATAACGCTCGGAACGGGAGTGGGCGGCGGCATAGTTCTTAACGGCAAGCTTTTGTGCGGCTGCGCGTACGGCGGTGCCGAGCTCGGGCACATGGTAATAGAATACGGCGGCAGAAAATGCACCTGCGGCAGAAACGGCTGCTTTGAAGCGTACAGCTCCGCCACGGCTCTTGTGGCATTCACAAAAGAATGCTATGAAAAGACAAAATCCCCGATAATCGAAAAGCTCTGCTCCGGCGACGTTTCCAAAATAGGCGGAAAAACAGCGTTTGCCGCTATGCGTGCGGGAGATAAAGACGCCGAAGCCGTCGTCGATTACTACATAAAACACCTCGCCTGCGGCGTTGCAAACCTTATAAACATATTCCAGCCCGATGTTCTTCTCATCGGCGGCGGCGTATGCAACGAAGGCGACAATCTTCTTATTCCTCTGAAAAAAGAGGTCAGAAAAGAGATATATTCCGCAGACGATACGCTCAAAACGGATATAAGAATCGCAACACTCGGAAACGACGCCGGAATAATCGGCGCCGCGGCTCTTGCAAGAAACAGTTAAGCGTGCGATGAAGCTTACAGACAAAAACAAGAAAATCCTCAGATACTCCGTCGTCGGCGTGCTTTTCATAGCCGCCATGACGGTAGCCACACTTTTTGATTTCAAAATCTCCTCCGCTTTCACAAAGCTCTCGGAAGAGCCGCTCTCCATAACGGTATCGTCCTTTTCCGTAGTAATGGAAATTGTCGGCGAATGGCCCGCCCTTATCTTCGGTTCGTTCTGCGGAGCGATAATAATCCGCGCATTAAACAAAGCGAAAATGACAAAAGCGTATATATCGTCCGCATTTATCGTCCTCGTTATATTCGGACTCATGTTTTACGGTTCGATTTCAACGGCAAAGCACATATCAGGTGAAATAAGCGCCGCGGCGATTCCCATATGCATAGCAGTTTCGGCGATATTGACGGCAATAATGCTTTTTTCCGTTATGAAAATATCGGAAGAGAAAGACGAGGATTTTCTCGTCCCCGCCATAATATGCGCCGTCGTGCTCGCCGCGCTTTTCCTCGGAATACAGGGAATAAAATCGATATTCGGAAGAATACGTATGCGCGAGCTTGTGAAAATGGGAGATCTTTCCCTTTTCACACCGTGGTATAAACCGCGTTTCTTCTCGGGAAGCCACTCTTTCCCGTCGGGTCACACGGCAAACGCAGTGGTTCTTGCACTCATCCCGATATTTTACGGCGACGCCCGCGACGAAAGCTTGAAAAAGGTAAGACTCCTTACATACGCGATAGTAGCCGTATGGTCCGTGACAATGGCGCTAACAAGGATAAACGCAGGAGCGCACTATATGTCGGACGTTCTTGTAGGAGCGATGCTCGCTTTTATCGCCGTAGAGGTGGGAAATTACGTTTGGACGCGCGTCTGCGAAGAACCGTCCGTATAAATCAAAATCATATCACAAAAAAGCAGAGGTTTTTTAGACCTCCGCTTTTTAATTAAAATCAAACTCCGAAATATGCTACTATACCGTTGTATATTCCCTGCGCTATAAGAGTGGGATTTTGCGCCATCAAAACGGCGTCCGAGGGATTTGTTATAAATCCTATCTCCAAAAGAAGCGCGGGCATAGCGGTCCTTCGGAGGACATAGAGCGTCGGACGTTCGAAAACTCCTCTGTTTAAAAGTCCCGTCGCTTCGCTCAAATATCGCAATATGGATTCGGAAAGCTCATATGCAGGAGAAGTCTCGCTGTAAACGTACGCTTCGCTTCCCGAAGCCGAAACTATATCGGAAGCGTTTGCGTGAAGGCTTATAAAATAATCCGCTCCCCAGGAATTTGCGGCGTTTACACGCGCAGAAAGGCTTGACGCCGTGCTCGTTCCGAGCATTTCGTCGGGAGAATTTCTCGATGTTATCGCATCAAATTCGGGGTTGGCATTCAGAAGTCTTTCCAGCTCTTTTCCTATGTAGTACACAAGGTCCTGTTCGCGGTATCCGTTCCCCTCGGCGCCCGCGTTAGGATTTACCGGATTGTGTCCCTGATCTATAAAAATCTTTATCGGCATATTTTACTCCTCTGCTCTTTATTTTTAAATCTTGTCAAAAACATAATATGCAAAAACAAAACAATATGTCAGAAAACAATTCCGTGTTCAAAAGAGGAAATAACCGCAATAATCAGAATAACAGCCGCAAAACGCATATAAAACCAAGATTTATCCCCGAAAAGAGAAAATTTACTTGACAAATCTTATAAGTTGTGTGTATAATGTACTCTGTAATTATAGCGGCATACCGTCCGTCCGGCGGCAGCCGGTCGTTATTTAAGGAGGTGCGAATAAATGCTTAGAACATACCAACCCAAAAAGCTTCAAAGACAGAAAGAGCACGGTTTCAGAAAAAGAATGAGTACCGCCAACGGTCGCAAAGTTTTGAAAAGAAGACGTGCAAAAGGCAGAGCAAGACTCTCCTATTGATTTGCGAAAAAGCAAATAAAGACGCAAAGCCTATGTATCGGAGCATATCATGGGCTTTGATTTTTTATACGGAACTTTTATCGGACGGAAAAGGACCGTAAAAATGGAAAAAAGCGAGACTATCGTGTGAAAAACATTGCCATTTCCGAAGATCACCTTTTCAGAAAGGTGTATGCAAAAGGACAAAAAGTCTTTTGCAGACATATTGCGGTATATGTATTGACCGATTACCGCGCCTCGCGGCTCGCCCGCGAAAATCCGCAGAAAAAGAGAATAAACCGCGTCGGTCTCACCGTCACGAAAAAGCTCGGACATGCGGTCGTCCGCACCAGGACACGAAGGATCCTGCGCGCGGCATATCAGATGCTCGAAAAAGAAAAAAACGTAAAAAAAGGTTTTCTCGTGGTAATCGTCGCAAAAGAAGCGGCGACAGGCGCAAAAACGCAGGACATATACAAAGACCTTTCTTACGCATTTTCAAAACTCGGGCTTTTTAACGAAGCAAACAATCTCGGGTAAATACCGTGGCTCAATAAAACGCTTGACTTTTCAAAATAATAAGGGCAAGCCCGAAACTTTACTCAAAATCAGAAAACTTCGCTTTTCCGAAGTTTTTGAATATCCGAAAGAAACTTTAAAAAGTTTCTTCTCCGGGGTTTCATGCCCCACTGTCACAGCACAAAGACGGCATAGCGCCGCACATTTAACGGATGATGTAAAAATGAAAAAAATATCTGTTCTGTTGATAAAATTTTACAGAAAATATATTTCCCCGCTCAAACGCCCATGCTGTCGGTTTACGCCCACATGTTCCGCGTACGCGCTTGAAGCGTTTGAAGAGTGGGGCTTTTTTCGCGGATTCGCACTTACTCTAATGAGGATTTTAAGATGCAATCCTTTTTGCCGCGGAGGTTATGACCCCGTACCCAAAAACAAAAAGAAACGAAAAAAAGAAAATACGTCTTCCACCCCCAAAATCGAAGGAGAAAATAAATAAATGAACGCTATTTATAAATTTTTCGGAACGATATTGTCATTCTTCTCTAATTTGTTGGGAGGACATTATCTTTTCGGACTTTTGCTGTTCGCGGTCCTTGTAAAGCTCATTCTTTTGCCGTTCGGAATAAAACAGCAGAAAACATCCATAAAGCAGGCAAGACTCCGTCCGAAAGAAATGGCTATCCGAAAAAGATACGCCGGGCGCACGGACAGAGTGACCCAGCAGAAAATGCAGAATGAGATAATGGATCTCTACCAGAGAGAGGGATACAACCCCATGGGCGGCTGCCTTCCCCTTCTTATACAGATGCCCATACTTCTCATACTTTACCAGGTTATCATAAACCCGCTCAAATACATCTGCGGATGGTCCGTAGATCAGCTTTCTAATATAATAAAAACCCTTGAAGTAACGGTCTCCACAAGCCGTGATATAGACCTTATCCAGTTCCTTACACCCGATAAATATGAAATTATAAACGCGGGGCTTACAGAAGGCGGACTTAACGAAGTCGTCTTTTCGGACATTCCCAATTTCGCAATGGGAGCATTCGACCTTTCCGCAAAGCCCACATGGACATCGATATTGATCCTTGTTCCTATACTGACATTCTTGTTGCAGTTCGCCTCCATGAAGCTGACAAGAAAGCTTTCTTATCAGCCTATGGCGCAGGACCAACAGCAGGGTGCGGGAAAAGCTTCTATGATCATAATGGACCTTTTGATGCCCGCTCTTACGACATGGATCTCGTTCACGGTTCCCGCCGCTATCGGTATATATTGGGCATTCAACAACATTCTCGGCGTATTGCAGCAGTTCATACTCGTTAAGGCAATGCCTATTCCGAAATGCACGGAAGAGGATATTAAAGCCGCAGAAAAAGAGCTTGCCGGAAAAGCACCGAAAAACCGCCCCGGTTCAAGCGAAAACCGCGGGCCCGTTCATTCTCTTCACACAATAGACTTTTCCGAAGAAGAAGTAAACGAAGACCTCGGAGAGTATATCTCCGTTTACGATAAAGAAAAGACAGACGACGAAGAAGAGACTGACGGCAAAAAAATTTCCGAAAGCAAGAAGAAGCTTTTCGGCAAAGCCAAAATGAAAGACGACAACGATAAAAAAGAAAAAAACGACATAGAATAAACAATTTTAAAGAGGATTTTTCATAAATGAAACAGGAAGTAATAAAAACAGCAAAAACCATCGACGAAGCGCTCGAAGCGGCAGCAAACGAGCTCGGAGTCAATAAAGAAGAAATAGAATACGAAGTTCTCGAAGAGCCGAAAAGAGGCTTTTTGGGAATGGGAGCTTCTCCCGCAAAAATAAAAGCGACACGTATATTAAAGCCGCTCGAAGCCGCAAGAGCTTTTGTCGAAACGCTTATAAAAGATATGGAAATAGACGCCGTAGTCACAATACACGATGACGGCAACGGAGAAGCGCTCATGACCATTTCCGGAGAGGGCGCGGGACTCCTTATAGGTCATCACGGAGACACGCTCGATGCTTTCCAGTACCTTATTAACCTTGCCGCAAACAAAAAAGAGTCCGACGAAAGAAAATATACAAGGATTTCGGTAGATATAGAAAACTACCGCGAAAAGAGAGAAGAAACTCTCAGAAATCTTGCAAGACACATGGCGGACAAAGTCAAAAGAACGGGCAGAAACGTCGTTCTCGAACCGATGAACGCATATGAAAGAAGAATCATTCATTCCGAGGTTCAGAATATAGATGGCATTTCCACAAACTCCGTAGGCGTTGAAGGAAACCGCAGAGTAATACTCTTCCCCGAAGGAAACGAGAAGCCCACTTCCGCAAGATTCGAGCAAAGAAACGAACGCCGCGGACGTTCCGGAAAAGGCGGAAGAAATCAGTACAAGAGAGGGGCAAAATCCTCCGAGAAGCAAGCGTCAAAAGAAAATAACGCTTCCGCTCCCGAAGCAAAGACAGAGTATACGCCCCGCCCCAGAAGAAACGACGCTCCGCGTCCCGCACCGAGAAAGATAGAAAAAGCAAAAGACCTTGAAAGCTATTTTGCAAAGCTCAAAGAGTTCGGCAGTTCTATAAATTCGGCAAACGTCGGCTCTTCCTCTACGGACAACGAAAACTAACACACCTTTCTTTCGGAGAAAGGTGTGCCAAAGAACTTCGCTCAAATATACCACTTATTTTGGCGAAAGCTTTTGAAGTTCCAAGAAACTTTTCTCGAAAAGTTTCTTGTGTCCGGGTTTGGGGCGGAAGCCCCAACATTCAATGCACACAAAAAGCACGGCATTGCCGTGCTTTTTATTTTTTCGTCATTATATGTTGGAACTGCCGTTCCGAACCTCCGCTTCAAGAGGCTTCCCCCCTAAAAAGCCCCTTAAAAATCCGCAAAAACTTTCGTAACGGGTTATATAATTTCAGTTTGTTCTTTCCGCTATAAGCTCGTCAAGTATATCCGCCGCATCGGCAATAAATTTCACACAAGGACGTATTTTATAATACCCTTCGGTGCGCGGCGTCGGAACAGGCGTTTCGTCGGGTTTGAGAGTTTTCAACAGTTCCCTGCATATTATAGTTCCGTGCTTTTCTTTAAATTTTGCGGCAAGAGACTGAACAAGAGCATAATGATTCTTTTTCGCCTCGTCCGTGCTTATATCAGTATAACCGTAAAGTATACCCGCTATCATAAACATTGCGGAACATGAACCGCAAACCTCGCGCATTCTTCCCATGCCCCCGCCGAAAGAAGAAGAGAGTTTCAAAGCGTCCTCTTCGCTGTATCCCGTTACGTCGCAAAACGCCATAAAAACAGACTGGGCGCAATTATATCCTTTGTAAAAATTTTCTATCGCTTTTTCTCTGTGTGTCATTTTCATTACTCTTTCTATTCTTTTATTATCTTCCATGCAGATACAAGACGCTCTAAATTCCACGAAGCATTTGCCGGACTTGTGGACGGCAATTTTATCGCCGGGATTCCCGTTTTCGATTCGGTATATCTGCTGTAAAGGTCATAGGCGAGATTTCCGTTTGTAAATATTTCAGAGATTCCGCTTTTTTGCAGTATAAAGGAAATATCGTTAGGCACGGCATCTTTTACGGAACTGTCGGAAGACCCTTCTATTTTGCACGACGCGATAACGTCCCACAACGCTATTTTATTCTCCGAGAGAAATTTTCTTTTTTCTTCAATATCGTTCGGAATTTCCGTTTCAAAGACTTCGGAGAGAACTTTCCAGAATCTGTTCTGAGGGTGCCCGTAGTAGAATCCTATCTCTCTGGAACGAACAGACGGAAAGCTCCCGAGTATAAGTATACGTGAATTTTCGTCAAATATGGGAGAAAAAGGGTGTTCCGAAAAACTCTGTACCATAAATAAAACCTCCCCATTCAGGCAACCGATAATATATTTTTGCAAAAAACGATATAGAAGAGCGCCAAATAACCTAAATCGTACTATATTATTTGCCGTAATAATTTTTATGTTGAAAAATATAAAAACTTGTGTTAGAATAGCCCTATAAAGCTCTGCTTTATATTTATCGGAGTAAAAAACGCCCTCTATCTTTAAACGGGCATAGCCGTAATAAAAACTTGCGTCGAATAGCCCTATAAAGCCTTGCTTTATATTTATCGGATCAAAAAATCCACTCTATTTTTTAAACGGGCATAGCCGTAATGAGGCTTAAAACAACAAAATTTCCCAATAAATATTCGGAGGAATGTCATGAAGAAAATTATTGCTGCCGTTGTCGCGATCGCACTTTTATCGTGCGCGCTTTTCTCATGCGGCAAAAAAGAAAAACCTCTTAATACGACAACGGGAATCATATCTTTTAAAGTAGATCAAGAAAACGCAGACGAAAAAATAACTTTCAAATTCGAAATCGACGAAGCATATACATATATGTTGATATCGACAGAAAACGGTCTGCTTTATCCCGAAGAGGGACGCGAGGAAGATGCACATTTCACAGATAATTATTTAAGACTCGAAAACGGCGCCGGGTTTTCATGGTTTCCAAATAAGAACAGCGACAACTCAACAGCGACAATATCCATACAAATATGCAATATAGATTCCACCATACACTGCGGAACGATATCTCTTAAAACAATTTTGAATCTCCTCGATGCAGAAGCGCCTAACGAATATGCCGCTTTGATGGAAAGCGACGACGGTCTTGCGATCAAGCAGGAAAAGCCGAATGAAACTATTACGATATTCGTAAAAAAGTAATTTTTATATAAACCTCATGATACATAAAAGCCGCGTAAAGCGGCTTTTTTATTTATAATATACGATTTTCTTGTATTACAATATCTTATATAGTTATTGAAATTCAAAAAATTGTTTATAGACCGCTTGTCTTATGTCAATTTTTCAACCGCTTTTTCAAAGCTGTCGGTAAAAAATATATCTCGACCGTTGCTGCTCTCGTAAATAAATCAATGTAAGTTTGTACGTCGGTTATGATTTTTGCAATTTCGCGGGATTATTATATCATTTTCCGATGAAAAAAACAAGAATAAAGTGCAAAACGTTTTCCACGCCAATTCTCATACGGCGATATGAAAGATTACAGAAAAGCAATTACGATATCGATATGCGGCGACAACTTAAAACAAATGTAACTAATACGAGATTTTTTCTTATTTGAGTTGACAACGTCAATAAAATATATTACTATTAGTAATACAGGAGGGCAAAATGGAAAATATAATTTTAGGTTTATTGCTACTGCAATCCCGGACAATTTATGAATTGCGCAAACGCATAAACGAGGGGCTGAACTTAATGTACAGTTGCAGTACGGGCAGCATACAAGCCGCTATTAAAAAATTATTGCGAAACGGCTATATTAACATCAGTGAAAAATCGGAAAAAGGTAAACTGAAAAAAATTTACAGTATAACCGATAGCGGAAAAGAATACTTTAACATCTGGGTAAACAGTCCTATCGATATTGGTACGGCAAAAGACCCCGAACTTTCTAAAATATACTTTATGGGTTTTGCCGAAAACGGAATTCGTATAAAACTCATCGAAAAGCATATAGCCGATTTGGAAAAAATGCGTTCCAATTTAGAAAAAATCTGTAATGAAGGCGAAAAGCTATCAAGCGAAATGCAAAATAACGATATATTCTATTATCAACTGCAAACGGCAATATACGGACGCGATTTAATGAAATTCAATATTGAATGGTACAATCGCCTATTAAAAAACATAAAGGAATAATAAAAATGGAAAATCTGTATCTCGATAATTCGCCTATTGCCTATTATATCGACGGCAATGCAAACAAGGAGTGGCTTGTATTTATTCATGCCGCATTTGTCGACCATAGAATGTTCGAAAAACAGTTCTGCTACTTTTCCGGCAAATATAATCTGCTTGCCATAGATATTTTAGGACACGGAAATTCCATTCGCGCGCAAAAAGGCGACAATATTGAAAAAATGTCGGAGTGGATAGACCGGATCTTTCAAAAACATAATATTCCCGCCGCTCATTTTATCGGAGTTTCATTAGGCTCGGTTTTTATACAGGACTTTGCCAACAAATATGAAAATAAAGTGTTGTCGCTCTCTTGCTTCGGCGGCT
Source organism: uncultured Eubacteriales bacterium (assembly GCA_900544985.1). Lineage (GTDB taxonomy): Bacteria > Bacillota > Clostridia > Oscillospirales > CAG-272 > UMGS731. Next base: position 8,725 of record UQXK01000010.1, on the reverse strand, counting down.
ATGACATTAACAATTTTGATTTGAAAAGGCAAAAGTATAATTCAAAAAGTCAAATAAAAATGATGTTAAAAGCATTGTTTTCCATAAAGTGGTTCGCCAAAGCAAACAAAAAAATTTCCGCCTGTACGGAAGAAGCACAAACAGCATTTTACAATCTGAATATTCAATTTAAGAAAAAATCTTTTATGTATATGGCAGAACTGAATAAACTTGTAAATAAATATCCGAGAAAACAACGTCAATACAAATTATTGGTCGGCTGCGGTGAATACGATATACCAATGGAAACAGAGATCGTAAACGAATGGGCAGAATATGAAAATTGCGACAAAGTAATCTTCAAAGGCGCGGGACATTGCGTGAATATGGATACACCGCAAGACTTTAACATATGCATTGAAAAATTTCTTCTAAAATGTCACAAGGAAAGCGTATAATCTGCGACATCATATATCAATAAATTGTACAGCTTTATAAGCTCATATCAATAAGCGCGGCAGAGATTTTTTAGATCTCTGCCGCGCTTTAAAAATCAAAAAAATGGTATTGATTCCGTGTTGCGGAAGCAGTCCTCTGAAACGAATTTCATTTACAATGTAAATTTATAATTCTATCTTTTCTATCTTAAAGTCACAATAATATTCGGCTGTCATACCTTTAAATTTCAGCACGCAATAATCGGGGTCGGTTACGCCTTGTTTGTAAAACATTTTATCTCCAAAGCGCCAAATCATTTCTTTTGTAGATTTATCGGTGCAAATCTCCATCTCACCTATTATTGAAACACCCTGATATTTGAATTTACCGCGCTTGTAAAAATAAATGCATGCCTTATTATTGGCAGTATACTGTTTGATTTTATTCGATGATGTGTTTGTGGTAAAATAAATTTCGTTGCCGTCTATCTTTCGCGGAGCAAGCATTGCACGTATTACAGGAAAGCCTTGTTCATTGACCGAAGCAATAAACGCTGTTTTTTGTTCCGATATAAATTGATAAATTTGATTTCTATCCATAACGACACCTCATAAATACTTTTAATATATTTTAACAAAAATACAGATATTTTTCAACTGCATTTGAGCGGCACCGGGATTACTTTGTCAAAAAACAAAAAGCAACCTAACCCCGCTGCCATAAAAAGCAGTTCGTTTCAGGTTGCAATTGGTGTAGTCAAAACATTCAAAACTGAACTTCCCGTAGTAGAATATGGAAAAAAGTTTGCGCTTGATTACCCGATGATTGGATGCAGGCACTGTTTGCTTTTGGTGGGGTTAATTGGGTTCGAACCAACGACCTTTACGATGTCAACGTAACGCTCTAACCAGCTGAGCTATAACCCCGTGCTTTATAATAATACCAGAAAAACATCATAATTGCAATAAGCAAAATGATTTTTTTCTATTTTTTACGTTTTTAACCAAAATACCGTGGCAAACGCACAATTATTTTATCAGACATATAATCTTTTTATTGATTTTTTTTCGTTTTTTGTGTATGATAAAATATAAACAAAAAAGTGCGATATTATTTTCCGAGGTAAAGAATACGCTTTTTCTATCATTGCCGCTTTTACTTCGGAGAAAAACAACTTTAATTATCAAACCGATTTTGAAGATATAAAATGTGCATAACAGAAAAATATAAATAAAGAATTCAAGAGGAACAAAAATGACCATACGCGAAATGCAGGACGAAATAATAAAGCTGAAAAAACAAAACGATGTATGCGTACTTGCGCACAGTTACCAAACCGCAGAAGTGCGCGAAGTAGCCGATTTCGTCGGCGATTCATATAAGCTCAGCGTACTCGCAAAAGAGGTAAAGCAAAAAAACGTACTTATGTGCGGAGTAAGATTTATGGCGGAAACGGTAAAAATACTTTCGCCTGACAAAAAAGTGCTTCTTTCCAATCCCATCGCAGGTTGCCCTATGGCAGAGCAAATGGACGTAGAACTTATAAACTCGGTAAAAAAAGACTATCCCGATTACACAGTAGTCGCTTACATCAACACCACAACGTCGCTTAAAACCGTGTGCGATGTATGTGTAACATCTTCTTCCGCAGTAAAAATAGTGAAGAATATTGACAACGACAATATTATATTTATTCCCGATTGCAATCTGGGCGCATACGTCGCCTCTATGGTTCCGGAAAAAAACATAAAACTTCTTCAAGGCGGATGTCCGATACACGCACGCATTACACCCGCAGAGGCAAAAGCGGCAAAAGAAGCTCATCCCGACGCGCTTCTTTTGGTACATCCGGAATGTGTCCCCGCTATAAGCGAAATGGCGGATTATGTCGGTTCGACATCCGGAATACTCGATTTCGCCTCAAAGAGCGACAGCAAAGAGTTCATTATCGGAACGGAAATAAGCATCGCAGAGGAGCTCGCATATAAATTTCCGGACAAGCGCTTCTATCCCCTTTCAAAAAATCTCATCTGCCCGAATATGAAGGCAACCACTCTTGTGGACGTATACAATGCGGTTCGCGGACAAGGCGGAGAAGAGATCGTTTTGGACGATGAAGTTATCGCAAAAGCGCGCGTTTGCATCGACGAGATGATAAGACTCGGGGGCTGAATTTAATATAAAAGCACGCCAAAACAAAGCGGTGCGTTCGGTGCGAAGTTTTTGCGGATTTTTAAGGGGCTCTTTACAAAAAGCCCCTTAAAGCGGAGGTTTGGAACGGCAGTTCCAACATATAATGACAAAAAAATAAAAAGCACGGCAATGCCGTGCTTTTTGTGTGCATTGAATGTTGGGGCTTCCGCCCCAAACCCGGACACAAGAAACTTTTCGAGAAAAGTTTCTTGGAACTTCAAAAGCTTTCGCCAAAATAAGTGGTATATTTGAGCGAAGTTCTTTGGCACACCTTTCTCCGAAAGAAAGGTAAGTTGTGGCATATGCCCCAAACCCGGACACAAAGGACTTTTCGTGAAAAGTCCTTTGGAATCCCAAAAGCTTCGCCTAAATAAAGTGGTGCTTTTTGAGCAAAGTTCTTTGGCACACCTTTCTCCGAAAGAAAGGTGTGTTATTCTTTTTGTGATTCGGATATTATTTTTTGAGTTATAGGCTCGGGAACTTCTTCGTATCTTTCAAAGAAGAAGGTATATCTTCCCCTGCCCTGCGTTATCGCGCGGAGCTGAGTTGCAAAATCGCTCATTTCGGAGAAAGGAGCTTCCGCATCGACAAGCTGTTCGCCTTTCTTTTCGGTCGGAGACATTCCGAGCACTCTGCCGCGGCGTTTATTTACGGCGCTCATTATATCGCCTATCATATCCGACGGCGCATATACGGAAAGCTTTCCGACAGGTTCGAGTATTATCGGTTTCGCTTTCGGAAGTCCTTCTTTGTACGCCATGCTTGCCGCAACCTTGAACGCCATTTCGGAAGAATCGACAGGGTGATACGAACCGTCATAAAGATCGGCTTTAAGACCTATCATCGGATATCCCGCAAGCACACCGTGCTGCATGGAATCGAGAAGTCCTTTTTCTACCGCCGGATAATAGTTTTTCGGAACAGTACCGCCGACAACAGACTGCGTGAATGTAAGTCCGTCTTCCTCCGCGGGAGAGAACACTATCTTTACATGACCGTACTGACCGTGACCGCCCGACTGTTTTTTATATTTCGCTTCTATATCGGCTTTTCCTTTTATCGCTTCCCTGTATGCGATTTTCGGCTTTGCAAGCTCTACCGCAACGCCGAAACGGGTTTGAAGTCTTGCGACCGCTACATCAAGATGAATATCGCCCTGACCGAATATGAGCTGTTCTTTTGTTTCGGCATTGTTTTCATAGCGGATCGTCGGGTCTTCTTCCAAAAGTTTTGCAATGCCCTGGGATATCTTATCCTCATCGCCCTTTGTTTTCGGTCTTACCGCCATCTGCATAAACGATTGCGGGAAAGAGATAGGTGTATATTTCGGCATAGCGCTCTCTGCCGCAAGCGTATCGTTTGTATTCGTGTTCGAGAGCTTCGCGGTCATACCTATATCTCCCGCGCAAAGCGTATCGACCTCTGTCTGCTTTTTGCCGCAGAGCGTATATATATGGGCAAATTTTTCATACGTTCCGTTTGTAAGATTCGTAAGCGTCATATCGCGCCTGAGCTCGCCCGTCATGACCTTAAAGAAAGACATTTTTCCGACAAAAGGATCGGCAACGGTCTTAAAGACGAATACGGACGTCATGCCCTCTTCTTTTATTCTGAAATCGCGTTCGCCGTCGTTTGTCGTTATTTTCTCCGCTCTTCTTGAAATCGGGCTCGGGAATGTATCCGCTATCGTATCGAGAAGAACGCGAACTCCCCAGAGATTCGTGGCAGAAGTGGAGAAAACGGGTGCCGTCGTTCCTTCAAGGAAGCCCTTTCGGAGCGCCGTGATTATCTCGTCTGTTGTAAACTCTTCACCGGAGAAGAATTTATCCATCATCTCTTCGCTCGTCTCGGCGAGAGATTCCATGAGCATTCCGCGGTACGTGTTGGCTTTGCCCACGTATTCCTCCGGTATTTCCGATGTTTCACGCGTTCCGTCCTTGTTGTATGTGTATTTGCACATATTTACAAGATCGAGTATACCCTCGTGCGTTCCGTCGTTTATCGGAAGGAACATAGGACACGCCGTATGACCGAAAGAATCGCGTATCTCTTTGAAAACCATATCGAATTTTACTTCGGGATCGTCTGTTTTATTTACTACAAAAGCGCGCGGAATATTCGCTTCTCCCGTAGCGTCGAAAGCGAGCTCCGTTCCGACATCCACGCCTGTTTTTCCGTCCACGACGATAAGCGCGGAAGCCGCAACACGCAGAGCCTCGCTCACCTCTCCCGAAAAATCGAAATACCCCGGAGTATCGAGTATATTTATTTTAACATCCTTCCACGTTATATTCGCGGTGGACATAGAAACCGAAAAACCTCTTTTAACGGATTCCGGATCGTAATCAAGTACGGTGTTTCCGTCTGCCGTCTTTCCAAGTCTGTCTGTTTTTCCGGCTATATAAAGCATAGCCTCAGCCAAACTTGTTTTGCCGGACGAGCAATGTCCGACAAGGCAAACATTTCTTATGTCTTTTGCGGGAATCTTAACCATGATAATTACTCTCCTTATTTTGTAGTGTAGATCATATATAATAATCCGGCGGAAAATCCGCGGAAAATATCATCTTGATTTTATTATACATTAAAAATCCTATTATTTCAAGATTATAGTTGTTTATGTTTCGCAATATCAATAGAAAAATACGTCATCATATTGTCTGTTTTCCACAAAATAGCACTCTTTATGATGAAAAACGCCGAAAAAAGAAATAAAAGCGTATTGACAAGTGCTCTTTCGGAAAGTATAATTATATATTGTATATATAATTATTTTATTAGGAGGATAGAAATGCAGGTAACAAAAGATTCGATAATCGGCGACGTTCTCGATTTTAATCCCGAAACGGCACAGTTTTTCTTCGAAATAGGAATGCACTGTCTCGGATGTCCCTCATCCCGCGGTGAAAGCATAGAAATGGCTTGCGCGGTACACGGAACAAATGCGGACGAGCTCGTTAAAAAGATAAACGAATTCCTCGCAAAATAAACGTTTCACGACATCATCGACAAATCCCCCTTCTCTGTATCACGGAGAAGAGGGATTTATTTGAAAGGCGGTGTTTCCCATAGAACTCGACGAAAGATTATCATCAATAGGCTCTCTTGTACGTGAAGGAACGTTCCTTATAGACGTGGGAACAGACCACGCTTACCTTCCGATCGCGCTTTTGAAAAGCGGCAAAATAGCGGACGCCGTCGCTTCCGACATAAACGAGGGACCGTGCAAACGCGCGGAGCTGAACGCAAGACTTGCAGGGCTTTCTTCAAAAATAAAAATCATGAGAGCCGACGGCGTACCGAATATCCCTCTCGGCGGGAAAACCGATATCGTCATAGCGGGAATGGGCGGCACGCTTATAGAAGAAATAGTGGAACGAGCGGATTTAAAGAAAATATCCGATACACGCCTTATACTGCAACCCATGCGAAACACGGCGGAACTGAGGAAATACCTCTGTGAAAACGGATTTTTAATAACCGACGAAAGTCTTTCCCGCGAAAAAGACAGAATATACGAAGTCATCTGCGCCGTTTACGACGGAGAAAAACACAATTATTCAGATCTCGACCTTGTTCTGGGAAAGAAAAACATAGATAAAAAGAGAGAATATCCGAAACTTTTTGCATATCTTTGCGAAAAGAAAATATCTTCCCTTACAAAAAAAGCAGAAGGCAAAGAATCGAGCGGAAAGGACGCCTCTTTTGAGCGCGGACTTATCGAAGAAATAAAAAAAGAAAGGAACGGTACGGAAAATTGACGACTGTAAAAGCTTTATACGATTTTCTCGAAGAGAAGATACCGCGCTCGCTTTCGAGCGAATGGGACAACGACGGACTTATGGTCTGCCCGGACGAAAACGCGGAAGTGAAAAAAATTCTCTTCGCACTCGACGCAACGGATAATGTAATAAATTTCGCAAAAGAAAACTCATTTGATACGATAATAACACACCATCCGCTGATATTTTCTCCGCTTCGTTCCGTGAACGGAGAAAACACGGTCTCACGCCGTGCCATATCCCTTATAAAAAGCGGAATCTCCGTAATGAGCTTTCACACAAGACTCGATTCGGTAGGCGGCGGAGTAAACGACACGCTTATAAAACTGCTCGGAATAGAAAACGCCGTACCTTTCGGACCTGAAAACGAAAAAATGGGAAGAATAGGACATCTTCCGGAAAAAATGACGGCAAAAGAATTCTGCACACTTGTAAAAAACAGGCTTTCCGCCCCGTATGTCGATTTTGCGGGAGAGGACAGACCGATATACAACGTAGCCGTGCTCGGCGGAGGCGGTAAAGATTTTATTCCGTATGCAAAAAGCGCAGGCGCCGACGCATTTTTAACGGGAGAAGCAAGCTATAATGCGCTTCTCGATTCCGCGGCGGCAGGTCTTGTAACAATTACCGCGGGTCATTACTATACGGAAGCTCCCGTGCTTCAAACGCTGAAAACAATGGTGGAATCATCTGGCTTTGACGGAATATATACGGAAGAATACGCCGGAAAGCCCGAAATATTTACAGTAAAATAAAAGATATGAAAAAAATTCTCACAAAACTTTTAAGCCGAATGGGGCTTACGATATTTGTAATATTTTTACAGATACTGTGGTGTATAATACTTCTTTTGAGAGTATCTGCGTATGCTCCGTGGATAAACGCTTTGTTTTCCGTAATAGGTCTGGTTTTTGTAATTTATATAATAAACCGCGATACAAATCCGTCATACAAAATAGCATGGCTGATACCGATATTTATATTCCCTATTTTCGGAGTGTTGATATATTTGCTTTTCGGGAACAAGAAATATGCAAAAGTTCTAAGGAAGAAATTCAAAAACACCGACGAAATAATAACCGAAAACTTAAAGCAGGACGAAAAAGTTCTCTCCGAAATGGAAGAAAGGGACGCTACCTGCGCCAAATATCTGAAAAACTGCGGATATCCCGTATATGACAATACGGAAACGAAATATTTTCCCTCCGGCGAATCGATGTGGCCGCAGATAATAAGCGAGATATCAAAGGCAGAACATTTCATATTCCTCGAATATTTCATAATCGGCGAAGGAAAAGTCTGGAATTCCATACTCGACATTCTCGTTAAAAAGGCAAAAGAAGGCGTCGATGTAAGAGTCATTTACGACGACGTCGGATGTCTTTCGAAAATCCCCACGGGATATACGAAAAAGCTCAATTCCATGGGAATAAAAGCGCTCGCTTTCAATCCGTTCATTCCTCTCATAAGCGCAGTAATGAACAACCGCGACCACAGAAAAATTCTCGTTGTAGACGGTCATACGGCATTCACGGGAGGAATAAATCTCGCCGACGAATACATGAACATAATCTACCCATACGGATACTGGAAAGACACGGGAATAATGCTCCACGGGAAAGCAGTATGGAATCTGACATATATGTTCTTGCAGATGTGGAATGTTATCCACAGCACAAAAGAAGATTTTGAAATATATCATCCCGAAAAGCACCACATGGAGGAATTTTCAGGTACGGGATTTACCCAGCCGTTCAGCGACAGCCCGCTCGACGATGAATCAATATCCCAAAACGTCTATATAGACATAATATCCCGCGCAACAAAATATGTTTATATTTCAACTCCGTATCTCGTAATAGACGATGAGATGAAAAACGCGCTCACATTCGCGGCAAAACGCGGTGTAGATGTACGCATAATAACACCCGGCATACCCGACAAAAAGATAGTTTACAGACTCACAAGATCAAACTATCCTCCGCTTCTTGCCGCAGGCGTCAAGATATATGAATACGAAGAAGGCTTTGTTCACGCAAAATCAATAGTAAGCGACGACAGGATTGCCGTGGTCGGAACAATAAATCTCGATTTCAGAAGTTTGTATCTTCACTTCGAATGCGGCGTACTGATGGTAGAAACACCGTCTGTTGCAGAAGTGAGAAACGACAATCTCGAAACTTTCAAAAAATCAAGAGAGATAACGACGGAAAACAGAAAACGAAATATTTTCGAAAGAATGTTCGATACGATATTGCGCACGCTCGCGCCTCTCCTGTAACCTACTTTTCTTATAAGAAAAGTAGGCAAAAGAACACACCTTTCTTTCGGAG
>UQXK01000009.1 GCA_900544985.1 uncultured Eubacteriales bacterium | reverse complement strand
CTGTAGCCGTGAGCCGCGCTCGTAGTTATCTTTCTCTGAGGAAGCTTGCCGGGAAGCGTTTTTTCAGTAGGGGTGAGAGGATCGGCAGCGCCTGTAACTCTCATCGCTCCGTATACGTATGCGCGTCCGGAAAGCGGGTCGCGTATAGCGCCGCCGATACATGTGGCAGCGCCGCCGAACGGCTCTATTTCCGTCGGGTGGTTGTGAGTTTCATTCTTGAAGAGAAGAAGCCACTTTTCCGTTTTGCCGTCTACCGTAACGTCCATTTTTACGGTGCAGGCGTTTATCTCGTCGGATTCGTCGAGCTTGTCGAGCTTGCCTGTCTTTTTGAGGTATTTTGCCGCAAGTGTTGCGATATCCATGAGGTTTTGCGGTTTTGTGCGTCCGAGAGCTTTTCTCGTTTCGATATATCTGTTGTAAGACTCTTCGAGAACTTTATCTTCGAATTTTACGTTATCTATTGTCGTAAGGAATGTGGTGTGTCTGCAATGGTCGGACCAATATGTATCGATCATGCGTATTTCCGTGAGAGTAGGATCGCGCTTTTCTGTGGCAAAGTAGCTCTGGCAGAACTTGATATCGTCAAAATCCATTGCGAGGGCGTATTTTTCGAGAATTTCACGAAGTCCGTTATCGTCGAGAGCAAGGAATCCGTCGAGCGTTTTTACCGTTGTGGGTATCTCGCATTCGTTTGCAAGCGTTTGTGGCTTTTCAAGCGAAGCTTCGCGCGCTTCTACGGGGTTTATTACATATTTCTTTATGTTTGAGATGTCTTCATCGGAAACATTGCCTTCGATTATGTATATTTTTGCCGTGCGTACCGTGGGACGGTCGCCTTTTGAAATTATCTGTATACACTGAGCGGCTGAATCAGCTCTCATATCGAACTGACCGGGAAGGTATTCGGTGGCGAAAACTTTTCCGTCTGCCGCAAAATCAGCGCTTTCTATATCGAGCTGGGGCTCGGAGAACACCGTTTTGCAGGCATAATCGAACAAGTCCTTGTCGATATTTTCAACGTCGTATCTGTTGAGTATGCGAACTCCCGTAACGCCGTCGATCTTTAAAAGTGTTTTGATGTCGGAGAGAAGAGAAGCGGCTTCGTTTGCAAGCTCTTTCTTTTTTTCCACATATACTCTGTAAACCATTAGTTATTTTCCTCCGTGAGAATTTTTAGCGCTTTTGATCCTATGTCCTTGCGGTAAAATGCGTTTTTAAAATGAACTTTTTCTGCGGCGGCATACGCCTTTTTAAGTGCGTCTTTAAGGTTGTCCGCTTTTGATGAAACTCCGAGAACTCTGCCGCCGGAATTTACAAGCTTACCGTTTTCCATTTTTGCTCCCGCAACGTATATTTCGGTATCGGGAATGTTTTCGGGAAGCGTTATTTCGAATCCTTTTTCATAATGAACGGGATATCCTTCCGATGCTACAACAACGCATGCTGCCGCTCCGTCCGAGAATTTTACGTCGCTTTCTTTGAGCGTTCCGTTTGATGTTTTTATCATTATATCGAGCAGATCGGATTCGAGAAGGGGAAGCACTACCTGGGTTTCGGGGTCGCCGAAACGGCAGTTGTATTCGATAACTTTCGGACCGTTCTTTGTTATCATAAGTCCGAAATAGAGACATCCGCGGAATTCTCTTCCTTCCGCTTTCATGGCTTTTATTGTGGGAAGAAAGATAGTTTCCATGCACTCTTTTGCAATTTCGGGAGTGTAGAACGGATTGGGTGCTATTGTTCCCATGCCGCCTGTATTAAGCCCTTTGTCTCCGTCGAGAGCGCGCTTATGATCCATTGAAGAGACCATAGGAACGACTATATTTCCGTCAGTGAAAGAGAGAACGGAAACTTCGGGACCTTCGAGGTATTCTTCTATTACGACTTTTGCACCGCTGTCTCCGAATATCTTTTCCTGCATCATGGATCTTACGGCGTCTTTTGCGTCTTCTCTCGTCATGGCTATTACGACGCCTTTGCCGAGCGCAAGACCGTCTGCTTTTATTACCGTCGGTATAGGTGCGCTTTCAAGATAGGAGAGAGCATTTTCCATATCGTCGAATACTTCGTATTTTGCGGTCGGAATGCCGTATTTTTTCATAAGATTTTTTGAGAAGATCTTGCTTCCTTCGATTATCGCCGCATTCTTCTTCGGTCCGAACGCGGGAATTCCCGCCTCTTCGAGAGCGTCTACCGCACCGAGTACGAGCGGATCGTCAGGGGCGACAACCGCGAAATCTATTTTATTGTTTTTTGCAAATTCCACTATCGCGGATATGTCTTTCGCACCGATATCCACGCATTCGGCGTCTGCGGATATGCCGCCGTTGCCGGGAAGCGCATATATTTTTTCCGCATTTTTGCTTTTTTTGAGAGATTTTATTATAGCGTGCTCGCGACCGCCGCCGCCGACTACCATTATGTTCATTTAAACTATGCTTCCTCCTGAAAAATCAAATAAGACTTTGTAACTTGTAAAATATGCCTTTTTGCTGTAAGGCGGATATTTTTTTTCATCGGGCAGAGAAACTATTCGCCCATATGAGAAACGGCAGAAATACCGTTTAATTGATATGTCCGAAAACGGACATGATTTTTTGAACTGAAAAAATATGACCGATAAAATAATATTTCAAATATATCCCTTATATGGAAACTTTGCGCGGCAAAAAGCCGCGCATAGTTAAACTTATCAATGATGGAAAAGTCGCATGCCCGTAAACGACATAACCATGCCGTAGTCGTCGCACGCCTTTATAACAGCGTCGTCGCGTATAGAGCCGCCGGGTTCCGCAACGTACGAAACGCCGGATTTCTTTGCTCTGTCAATGTTGTCGCTGAACGGGAAGAAAGCGTCGCTTCCTATCGAAACGCCGGATATAGAGGCAAGATATGCTTTCTTTTCTTCTGCTGTGAGCGGCTCGGGACGGCGGGAGAAGACAGCCTGCCATCTTCCGTCTGCAAGAACGTCGTCGCTGTCGTCGGAGATGTATACGTCGATAGCGTTGTCTCTGTCGGGGCGACCTACGCTGTCAAGGAAGGGGAGAGCGAGAACTTTCGGATGCTGGCGAAGATGCCAGATGTCCGCTTTGTTTCCCGCAAGACGTGTGCAGTGTATTCTCGACTGCTGACCTGCGCCGACACCTATTGCCTGTCCGTCTACTGCGTAGCAAACGGAGTTGGACTGCGTATATTTGAGCGTTATAAGCGAGATTATAAGATCTCTTACAGCAGATTCCGGAAGAGACTTATTCGCTGTTACGATGTTGGAAAGAAGTTCGCGGTTTATCTTGAATTCGTTGCGTCCCTGCTCGAACGTTATGCCGAAGACCTGCTTTCTTTCGATAGGAGCGGGAACGTAGTCTTTATCTATCTTTACGATGTTGTAAGAGCCTTTGCGCTTGGAACGGAGAATTTCGAGCGCTTCGTCGGTGTATCCGGGGGCGATTATACCGTCGGAAACTTCGCGCTTTATAAGCTTTGCGGTCGTTACGTCGCAAACATCGGAAAGTGCTATCCAGTCGCCGAAAGAGGACATACGGTCGGTTCCTCTCGCTCTTGCATAAGCGCAGGCAAGGGGAGAATCGTCAAGTCCTTCTATATCGTCTACAAAGCAGGCTTTTTTCAATTCTGCGGAAAGCGGATTTGCTATTGCCGCGGAAGTTGGGCTTACGTGTTTAAAAGAGGTTGCGGCGGGAACGCCGAGTGCTTCTTTTATTTCCTTTACAAGCTGCCAGCTGTTGAATGCGTCGAGGAAGTTTATGTATCCGGGCTTGCCGGAGAGTATTTCTATCGGAAGCTCTCCGCTTCCTTCCATGAATATTTTCGCGGGCTTCTGATTGGGGTTACAGCCGTATTTGAGTTCGAATTCCTTCATGTTAAAATTCCTTTCAGACGTTTTTGTTGATAAGGCGGTTTTCGACGGCACCTGTTGCGATGTCGATATATCTTACATAAAGAGAAATTTTATTGTTTGCGTTGAGATTGTTCCAGATAGTATTTGTGAAAGCGTCTATGTCGTCGGGGATTGCGACTCTTTCGGGCTCTCCCGTAAATGTTGGGATCGGGTCTCCGTCACAGTTGTATGTGTGAAGAAAATGTCCGAGCCCTGCGACGGGCGCATAGGAGAACGTATATCTGTTGCAAACGCTTCCGTTTTCGTCTCCGCTTTTGAGTATGCTCATTTTATATGTGAAGCTTTCCTCTGCGAAAGTGAATATTGCGCTTATTCTGGGGGTGAAGTTGGGGAAGTCCGGTTCGAAAGCGCGCGTATCGAGGGCGTCTTCGAAAGATTTTCCGTCTTTTACAAAATCATATATCGTATCTGTCTGGTTGCCGTTCGTTACGATAAGCTTGTTTTTGTATTTTCTTATAGGAGAATATATTATAAGGGAAGGGTCTGTTACTTTTGTCGCGTCGAAGGGGTATATTATTACTTCGTCGCCCTTTTCGGAGAAAACACGGTTGCGGCTGTTTTCGCTTCTGCCCATGATAAAGTATGCCGTAACAGCCTTTTTGCCGTCGGAACTTTTTCCGCATACGATGCCGCGGCCCACATAGGAGTTGTTTTTTACAAGTTCGCCTATATCGTTTATCTTATATACGCTCATGATCTGCTCCTTTTTTCTTTCATTATTTGTTTTGAGACAAGCTCGGCGCTCGCAGGCAGGATCTTCCATTCGGCGTTTTCCATTACTCTTCTTTGAAGAGTTTCGGGTGTATCGTTCTTCTTTATGTTTACAGCCTTCTGCATGATTATTTTTCCGCCGTCCGTAACTTCGTTTACAAAATGGACCGTGGCGCCCGTTACTTTTACTCCGTATTCAAGCGCCGCGCGGTGAACGCGAAGCCCGTAAAATCCTTCTCCGCAGAAAGAGGGAATAAGCGACGGGTGGACGTTTATCATTCTGTCTTTGAAACGGGATATGAATTCGGGGCTTAAAATGAACATAAAGCCTGCAAGAACTATGAGTTCTACTTTTTCTTTTTCGAGATTTTCGAGAAGGTCTTTTTCGAATTCTTCTTTTGAATCATATTTATGTCTGTCTGCGACAGCCGTTTTTATTCCGGCTTTTTTCGCTCTTTCAAGGGCAAATGCATCCGGAGAGGAGGAAACAACGAGAACGATCTCTCCGCTTTTTATCTTGCCGCTTTTCTCTGCGTCTATAAGCGCTTGGAGATTTGTTCCGCCGCCCGATACAAGGACGGCTATTCTCGTTTTTTCTGTCAGCATATGATTACTCCCTCGTCGGATTTTGCAACTTCGCCGACGATATACGCGTCGGTACCGTTGTTTCTGAGGATTTCGAGCGCTTTGTCCGCGTCCTCTTTTGCGACTGTGACGCTCATGCCGACGCCCATGTTGAATGTGTTGAACATATCGCGTTCGGGAATGTTTCCTGTCTTTGCGATGAGGTCGAATATCGGAAGAACGCGAACCGCATTCTTTTCTATCTTTGCGGAGAATCCGTCGGGAAGGCTTCTCGGTATATTTTCATAGAAGCCGCCGCCCGTTATGTGGGATACCGCTTTTACCGTAACTTCATCGAAGAGCGCGAGCATCGGTTTTACGTATATTTTTGTAGGCGTAAGGAGTGTTTCGCCGACCGATTTGCTGCCGAGCTCCGCAACGGGAGTTTTTATGTCGTTTTTCTCTATGTCGAATACTCTGCGGACAAGAGAAAAACCGTTGGAATGAACACCGCTCGACGGAAGCGCGATTATAACGTCGCCTTCTTTGACGGTCTTGTTGTTGAGTATTTTCTTTTTGTCTACTATGCCCACGGCAAAGCCTGCGAGGTCATAATCATCAACGGGCATAAGACCGGGGTGCTCTGCCGTTTCGCCGCCGATGAGCGCCGCGCCGGACTGAACACAGCCCTCTGCCACGCCGGAAACGATAGAGGCGATTTTTTCGGGGTAGTTTTTGCCGCAAGCGATGTAATCGAGGAAGAAGAGCGGTTTTGCGCCGCAACAGATAATGTCATTTACGCACATAGCCACGGCATCAATGCCTATGGTATCGTGCTTGTCCATAAGGATGGCGAGCTTGACCTTTGTGCCGCAGCCGTCTGTGCCGGAAACGAGAACAGGCTCTTCCATTCCCGCAAGGGAAGGTATGAAGAGTCCGCCGAACCCTCCCACTTCTCCCATTGCCCCGGGTGTAAGAGTTTTTGAAATGTGCTTTTTCATGAGTTCGACTGCGCGGTAACCTGCCGTTATATCAACGCCCGCCGCTGCGTAGCTGTCGGATTTTGAATTCTTCATATCTTTTTTCCTTTCGGTTTATGTCGGAAGAGTTTTTCTCATTCCGCTTTGTATTTTTTATATTATGGTGGAATCGATTCGTTTATGCTCTGTTATATCAGCCGAGAACGCGTTTCATCATTTCCGCATATGCGCCTTCTACGTTTCCGAGATCTCTGCGGAATCTGTCCTTGTCGAGCTTTTCATGTGTTTCGGAATCCCAGAAACGGCACGTATCGGGAGAAATTTCGTCGGCGAGTATTATTTTGCCGTCGGGCGTTTTGCCGAATTCTATTTTGAAGTCCACAAGGTCTACGCCTATGCCTTTGAAGTATTCTTTGAGGTATTTGTTTATACGGAATGTGTAGTCCGTTATCGTGTCGAGCTCTTCGCGTGTTGCCCAGCCGCAGGCGATTATGTGGTAATCGTTTACCATGGGGTCGTGGAGATTGTCGTCTTTGTAGCAGAATTCAAGCGTGGGGCAGAGAAGAACTGTTCCTTCTTCAACTCCGAAACGTTTGGAAAAAGAACCTGCCGCTATGTTTCTTACGATAACTTCGAGCGGAACTATGGATACTTTTTTAACGACTGTTTCTCTGTCGTTGATCTCTTCTACGAAATGAGTGGGAATACCCGCTTCTTTTTCGAGCTTTTCCATAAGGTAGTTGGACATTCTGTTGTTTACGACGCCTTTGCCTGCGATGCTTCCTTTTTTGAGTCCGTCGAATGCGGTTGCGTCGTCTTTATAAGAGACTATGCAAAGCGCGGGATCGTTTGTTGCGAAAACTTTCTTTGCTTTTCCTTCGTAGAGCTGCTCTTTCTTTTCTGCCTGTGCCATTTTAAAATTCCTCCTGATTTATATATGTGGTTTGAATTACTTGTTATATTTTGCGGCGATTTCGTCGTTCTTTTGAAGCACGCCTTCGGTCGCTTTTTTTCTTACTTCGTTTATTTTCTCTGCAAGCGCTTTGTCATCTACCGCTATTATCTGCGCGGCAAGATGAGCGGCGTTTGCGGCTCCGTCGATGGCTACCGTAGCTACGGGTATGCCTGCCGGCATCTGAACGGTGGAGAGAAGCGCGTCGAGTCCGTCGAGCGTAGAAGATTTTACGGGGATTCCGATAACGGGAAGCGTCGTGTTTGCGGCGATAGCGCCTGCGAGATGCGCGGCTTTTCCCGCCGCCGCTATTATTACGCCGAAACCGTTTTCTCTTGCGTTTTCGGAAAATTCTTTTGCTTCAACAGGTGTTCTGTGCGCGGAATATACGTGTACTTCGTAAGGGATACCGTAGGAATCGAGCGTTTCGATCGCTTTTTCAACAACGGGAAGGTCGGATGCGCTTCCCATAATCACAGCTACTTTTTTCATTTTAATACCTCCAAAAAAACAAAAGGGCAGTTCTATCCCATTTCCGATGAATAGATCTGCCCAGACGGTCGACAATAAATTTATTCCCGAAAGCTTCATGCGGTTATTCCGCTGCTCCGTCAGTTGCAATCGAGTTTTTTATATCATAGGAAATTGCCCGAAATGTACCTTAACCGCTTACTTTGTTGCAATAACGTAAGATAAACGGCGGGCGAGCAATCGGATGCGGCGGTTTGCCGCTTCATAATATAAATATATTATCATGGCTAAGATTTAAAGTCAAGTGTTTAAGTGTATTCATATTATGTTTTTTTCATATTTCGACGGAATAAAAGATTTATTGAAACAAAAAAGAGGGGTTAATTCGGATAAAAATGATGTTTTGATGTAAAAACGCCTGTTTTTCGTTTGTGACTTTGAATTTCGGGGCTTTTATCAAAGATGATTTTTTACGTTTTTACCCACATAAAACAAGCTTTTTTCATATTGACTTTTCTTTTTTGCAGTGATATTATTTATCGGGAATATTTAAGCGAAAAATGGTGAATTATGTTGGATTTTAAAAAAATGGAGCTTGCAAGCGAAAAGGAACTGCGTCCTTATCTCGCTATGTCGGAAAACAGACTCTGCGATATAACACTTGGCGGTACCGTTATGTGGAGAGAGGCTTTTAATACGAAATATGCCGTTTACGACGGCGCGCTCTACATGAAAATGAGTTTGTATGACGGAAGGACGGCTTTTACTTTTCCCATCGGAAAACCGTTTGGGGAAACTTATAAAAATCTTTCTGAATATTGTGAAAAAGAAAACGAGCACCTTGTTTTTTGCACTGTTTCGAAAGAAGAGAAAGATGAGATTTTGAAGTTTTTCCCGAATGCGAATGTCAATTTTGAACGTGATTTTTCGGATTATATTTATCTGAAAGAAAATCTTTCGACTTTTGCGGGGAAAAAATATGCGGGACAGAGAAACCATATTCACCGATTCATGAAGGAACACGACAACTGGAATTTTGAAATTATAGATAAAAACAACATAGAAGAAATCAAGAGCTTTTTTGACGGATACAATGCGCAAAACGATAAGACAAGTTTTACCGCCGTTGCGGAAAGAAAAGGCGTGTACGACGTTCTCGATAATCTTGAAACGTACGGTTTTGCAGGAGAGGCTCTGCGCGCGGACGGAAGAATAATAGGATTTTTCTTGTGTGAAGCTCTCTATGACACGCTTTTTGTCCACATAGAGAAGTGCGAAAGGGACATAAACGGCGCGTATCAGATGCTCGTCATGGAGGAGGCGTCGAAATATTGCGTCGGGGACCTGAAATATATCAACAGAGAGGACGATTCCGGCGACGAAGGACTTCGCACATCGAAGCTCTCGTATCACCCGTTTTATATTGCGGAGAAATATACCGTTACGGTATTTTGAAATATAAAAAACAACGGACCGAGAAGGTCCGTTATTTTTGTGACGATAAATTAGGATTTTGCGGAGAGCCGTTTTGTTACGGGAAAACAAACTTCTGTTATAAATTCTTCCGGGTTTTGTGTTTCGTACGGACCTTTGTGATAGATCCAAAAAGCCGCGCCGTTAAATTCGTAACCGTTTTCATTTGCCCATCTGGCAATAGCTTCGTTTACTGCGGGAATTTGACTGTAAGCTCCTTTGAAGAGACAAGAGGCTACTCTAACCGATGGAACGGTCTTGAATTTTACTTCTTCCGCGTCTTTATAACTTCCTGTTACCGCAAAACGCACTTCTACATCTGCGTTGTTCTCGACATACTCTTTATCGTGATATACCGATATGGCGTAACACGGAGAATCTTCCTTGCATTTTTGATTTTGAATCTCTTTTGTAAGAATGGACCAAAGAGTGCCCTCTGCCGTGTATTCGGGAATGATTTTGCGCACGCTTGCGACATATAATTCCGGTATTGTTTTAAAGTTTACTATGTAATTCATAAAATCACCTTCTTTTTTGAGATTTTTTATTGCGTTGTCGATAAGTTTGATCTGTTCGCGAAGCTCGCTTTCTTCCGTAATCAGGTCTTTTTGCTTTGCTTTAAGCAAATTCCCGATCTTATCGGAATCTTCCGAATCGGCAAGGAGTTCTTTTATCATCGACAGTCCGAAGCCGAGATCTTTTAACATTTGGATTTTGCCTGCGGCAATAAGCTGTGCTTCGTCGTAATACCTGTATCCCGTCCATTTATCGACAACTTTCGGTTTTAACAAGCCTATGTCGTCATAGTGCCGCAGCATACGGACGGAAATACGGGAAAGTTTTGAAAAATAACCTATTTTCAACATTTTTTTACCTCATATGAGTATGATTTTTTTGAGCTCGATTTATTGTATATCCTACCATAATGTAAGAGTCAATACTTAAATAAAAAATAAAAACGGCCGTGGGAAAAATTATTCCCGCGGTCGTTTGAGATTTTACAGTTCTATCACTATATCGTGTTCTCCGTCTTTGAAAAGAGGGAATACGCCGTTTGAAGCTTCGCCGTCAAAGAGGAATTTTGTGTTTTCTCCCACTCTTGCAAAGCCTTTCTTTTTTGTTACGGAAATGTTGTATGTTGCTCCGTTTTTAATAGAATAGCTTATTTTTTCGGAATTTTCGGGGAGCATAGGGGAAAGAGTTATTCCGTTTGCGGTGTAATTTATGCCGAGTATCTCGAATACTGCGAGAGTGAGCCAGCTTGCGGTACCGGAGAGCATCGGTCCCACGCTTTCTCCCGTTTCGGAGTTCGTATACTGCGTGCAGAAGCGGGGATTTCCTTTTGTTATAAAGGGATTGTCGAGCGTTCTGAACGGAAGCACGTTTTCTATTATGGAGTACGCAAGGGAAGAGAGCTCTCTTGCGAGGTTTTCGTCCTTTACTTTTTTTGCGCATTTGAGTGACGCCGTCGCCGCCATCATCGCCGCGTGCTTGAATACGCCGCCGTTTTCTCTGTCTCCGTGGAAATAAAGCCCCGTTGCGGTTCTTGACGCCACTTTTTCAAGGTCGCACGGCGTACAGAGCACGGGACCGTACTTTGTCATCAGGTGTTCTTTTACCGTTTTCAGCATTATAGCGGTCTCTTCTTCCGTCGCGCATTCCGAAAGAAGCGCCCAGGAATACGAATTTAAGAAGTATGCGCCGTCGTGATTTTTATCCGTGCTGAGTCCGTCGCCTGCGGCGCCGAGGTATTCGAAATCTCCGTGGTTTATAAGGGCGCGCGCGAAGAAATCTTTTTTCCAAGCGTGCTTTTGGAGCTTTTCGGCAAGATCTTTTGAACGTTTTTCGATCTCTGCCGCGTCTTTTTCTCTTCCGGAAATTTTTGCAAGTTCAGCCGCTTCGTCGTATGCGATTTTCAAAAGAAATGCGTTCATGACGCTTTCGCAAAAATCACTTTTAAGCGGTGCGCCGTATTCTTCGCCCGATTCTTCGAGCTGCTTTTTGTAAAGCTCCATTTTTGCGTTTCCGTCGAGCCAGTTATCGTCGAGTTTCAGTGCGTCGTTCCAGTCTCCTCTGTCAATTACAGGCAGTCCGTGGTGTCCGACGGAAATTTTTCCACTGTAATCGAGCGTCGCTTTTATCGTTTCGAAAAGTGATCTTTCTCCGTCATTTTCGGCGGTCTTGAATTTTGCGTCGAGAAATTCCGTGTCGCCTGTGAGCATTACGTATCTGTATACCGCCTGTGTGAGCCACAGTGAGTCGTCGGAGCAAAATCCCGCTTCTTTTCCGGAGAAAAAGAAGTTGTGGTTTGCGTATCCCGCTCTGTAAACATTCTGAACCCATTTTGAAATGAGCTTGCGCGCAAGAGTTTTATTTCCCATTGCATTCATATAGTAAAGGGAAGCGTATATGTCCTGAATCTCACGGAAGCCTATCTCTCTCGCGCTCTTCTGCGTCCATGCAAAGGAACGGGAAACGAAAGACTGATAAAGCACCTGAAAAGGCAGATTGTTGTTTATATAAGAGTCAAAAAGCGTGTCCCCGGTAGATATCTTTATATACGAAGAATATGAAGAATAAAATTCTTTCATTTTACCGAACGCTTCATCGAGAGCTTGGAAACTTGAATATTTCTCTGCAAAAGCGGAGAATTTTTCAAGGAAAAGCTCCGTCACGTCGCCTTTGCCCGAAACGATACCCGTGTATTCGTCTATTCTCTTTGCTTTGTGCGGTTCGATTTCGACAGTTTTTCCTAGCGCGAAGAAGGGGACGACTTTTCTCGTTTTGGGGCTGAGGAGAAAAGCGCCGTTTTCGGGGTGTTCGAGAGTGCCGCGTCCTATGAAATCTATATAGTTGTCCGTATAATCGTCAAACGATTCTCCGTCGGAGAAAAGCGTTGCAAAACGCTTGTTTTTACGCAAATACATGGGGTTCGGCGCGGGGGCTACGGCAAGAGTTTTTCCGTTCTTTTTTACTACGCCGCCTTCGTACGTTATGCTTGCGTAGAGTATATCGTTGCTCATCGATTCGGAAGAGCAGAGCGCAAACATACCGGTTGCAACGATTTTGAGCTTTCTCTTTTTGTCCGTGAGATTGAATATCTCTATCTTCTGCGCTTCGAGCGCGTCGGGCATACCGTCCTCATAGGGAAGAATGAAAATCGTCCTTCTTATCATGAGTCCGCATTTTGTCGTGTATGTGATGACGGAGTGGTTCTGCGAATGAACGCAGAAAGCGTCCTCTATGTTTTCTTTTGCATTCGCGGAGTAAAATATCTGTTTGCCGTTTTCAAATATGTAAAATTGCCTGTTCGCAGGCTCTCCGCTGTCCTCGGGTATAAGGTCAAATCTTGAAGATGTGACGTTTACGTTTGCCGCGGAACGAAACGCGCCGCGCCCGAATGAATCGAGAGAAGCTTTCGGTGTCGTAAGAAGAGGCTCGTCGAATCCTATTCTGCAACCGAGAAGAAGATTTATATCAAAATGCGTGCCTACGCGCGGCATTTTTAAATCTATTATGTGCTCTCCGTTATCTTGGAGCTCTCCTTTTGCGCAAACGATTTCGGAGAAAGAAGAGACCACCGCATTATAGATATTTTCGGGTATTTCCTCTTCGCCGTCTTTTGTTCTTAATACAAGACCGTTTGAGGAAAAGACAAAAAGATATGCGTCCTTTGCCGTTTCTTCTATAAATTCGCAAGCTTTCTGATGTGAAAGAAAGCGCGCGCATATCGGCGCCGCATAAGGAAGCCCCAGAAATGCCACGGTTCTTTTCATCTCCGAATCCAGATAAACGGCGTCGCATATGCCGTCTCTTTGTGAAAGAGAGAATATGTTTCTCGTTTTTTCTTCTGCTGTTATGTAACGGTCTCTTGACTTTTCGTAAGATAAATTCATTTTTACCTCGTCGTTTATATAAAATTTTTTCTTTCGGTTATATTTACTCTAAATATAATATCATGTCAAGAGGTTAAAAACAACATAAAAATAAAAGTATAATATTAAAAATATCACTTGTGATTGATTTTACTTGACACGTGTGATAAAATAATAAAAAAATAAAGCCTTATGGCAAAAGGAATGATAAAATTGACAAAAATAGATGTTTTTTCCGGATTTCTCGGAGCCGGCAAGACAACGTTGATAAAAAAACTTTTGAAGGAAGCATATAAGGGCGAAAAGGTCGTCCTTATCGAAAATGAATTCGGCAAAGTCGGTATAGACGGCGGATTTTTGCAGGAAGCGGGAGTTGAGATAACGGAGATGAACTCCGGCTGTATTTGTTGCAGCCTTGTCGGAGATTTCGGCAAAGCTATGAAAGAGGTCATCGAAAAATTCTCTCCCGACCGCATACTTATAGAGCCGTCAGGTGTAGGAAAGCTTTCCGATGTGCTCCGCGCCGTTGAAAAGGTCGAATCCGACGATGTTGTGATAAGCGGAGCCGCAACCGTTGCGGACGCGTCGAAGTGCAAAATGTATATGAAAAACTTCGGCGAATTTTACGACAATCAGATAACAAGCGCAAATGCTATAATTTTGAGCAGAACCGGGGATATGAAAGAGGAAAAAATCGCGGAAGCCGTCGCTCTTATACGCGAAAAGAATCCCGAAGCTGTTATCGTTACGACGCCGTGGGATATGCTTGACGGCAAAAAGATACTCGAAGTTATCGACGGAGCAAAACTTCCCGCAATACTTGCGGAGGAAGAACACCATCATCACCATCATGATGAGGACGAGTGCGATGATCCCGAGTGTGAGTGCCACCATCATCACGACGATGAAGAAGAGCATGAACACCATCATCACCACCATGATGAGGACGAATGCGACGATCCCGAATGCGAGTGCCACCATCATCACGACGATGAAGATGAGCATGAACATCATCACCACCATCACCATGCCGATGATGTTTTCGAAAGTATAGGCGCCGAAACCGCAAAGAAATTCACTCGCGATGAACTTAAAGATATTCTCGGAAAACTTTCCGATGAAGAAACTTACGGAAAAGTTCTCCGTGCAAAAGGAATTATCGCTTCCGATACGGAGAAATTCATATATTTTGACTTTGTTCCCGGCGAATCCGATATTCGCGACGGTGAACCCGAAGTCATCGGCAGACTTTGCGTTATCGGTTCAAAAATAAACAAAAATGCGATATCCGAGCTTTTCGGTGTCGCACTGAAAGCGTGATCCCATGAAAGAGATACCGTTATACCTTTTTATAGGCTTTCTCGAAGGCGGAAAGACAAAATTCATAAACGAAACGATAGAAGAGGGACAGTTTGACGACGGAGAGAGAACTCTTCTTCTCGTATGCGAGAGCGGAGAGGAGGAATATTCCTCCGAGTCACTCGAAAAGAAAAATGTTTTCGTGGAATATATCGAAGATAAAGAAGATATGAATCCCGAAAATTTAAAGTCTCTTCTTAAAAAGCACAAAGCTTCGCGCGTATTCTGCGAATACAACGGAATGTGGCTTATACAGGAGCTTTTCGACGCGCTTCCGGAAGGCTGGCTTATAGCGCAGATCATGATGTTCTGCGACACGGAAACTTTTCTCGATTATAACGCGAATATGCGTTCGCTTGTTGTGGACAAGCTCAATATGACGGACATTGTTGTTTTCAACAGATTCAGTTCCGAATATGACAAAATGAAGTATCACAGCGTAGTACGCGGAATAACGCGCCGCTCCGATATAGCTTACGAATATCCGGACGGAAATGCCGAATACGACGATATAGTAGATCCGCTTCCTTTCGATATAGAGGCGCCTGTAATAGAGATCGACGACCGCGATTATGCTATATGGTACCGCGATGTTTCAGAGGAAATGGATAAGTACAACGGTAAAACCGTCCGTTTGAAAGGTCTTGTCGCAAAGAATCCGCAGATACCTAATGACAATTTTGTTATCGGCAGAGATGTCATGACTTGTTGCGAGGCGGATATAAAATACGCCGGAATGATCGTAGAGGGAACATCGCGTTTTTCGGCAAAGCACGGCGACTGGGTTATTTTAACGGCTAAGATAAATATAAAGAACAACCGTGTTTACGGACGCCGCGGACCTGTCCTTTCCGCCGTTTCCGTGGAAAAAGCGGAAGCGCCCGAACAGCCTGTTGCAACATTTTATTGATTAAAAATTTTTGATTTGTATGGAGATATAATGAAAACAATAGAAAACAAAGTTTTTGACGAAGAGCGTGCTCTCTATGGGAGTTTTCACATATCCCTTAAAAAATGTTCTTTTGACGGTCCCGCAGACGGGGAAAGCGCGCTGAAAGAGAGCGGAGACATAATAGCGGAGGATTGTTTTTTCAATCTTCGCTATCCTTTTTGGCACGATGATAAGGTCGTTATAAAAAATTCGTATCTGACGGAGGCGTGCCGTGCGGCGCTCTGGTATTCGAAGGATATAGATATATCAAAGACAAAGCTTCACGGGATAAAAGCGCTCCGCGAATGCAGCAATATATCAATAAGCAATTGCGATATAATTTCTCCCGAATTCGGATGGTCGTCGAAAAATATACGCATGACCGATTCTTCTGCTCAGAGCGAATATTTTATGATGCGCGCCGAAAATCTTGATTTTAAAAATGTCGATTTTAAAGGAAAGTATTCTTTCCAATACATAAAAGATTCCGTTTTCGACAAATGCGTTTTCGATACAAAAGATGCTTTCTGGCACGCTGAAAATGTCGTTGTTAAGAACAGTGTTGTAAAGGGCGAATATCTTGCCTGGTATTGTAAAAATGTCACGTTTGAAAATTGTACGATAATAGGAACGCAACCGCTCTGCTATTGCGAAAATCTTCGTCTTATCGATTGCAAAATGGAGGAAACAGACCTCTGTTTTGAAAAATCGAGCGTTGAAGCGAACGTGCTTTCTCCCGTTATAAGTATAAAAAATCCGAAAGAGGGAACTATATTCGTTCCGTCTGTAAAAAAGCTTATATACGATGACGAAAACGCAAAAGGAAAAGTTGTATTTACCACCGACTTGCCTTTCTTGAAATAAAGGTAGACATGAGAACTTCACACCGAATATATTACTTTATTTTGGCGAAAGCTTTTGAAGTTCAAAGAAACTTTTCTCGAAAAGTTTCTTGCGTCGGGGCTTGGGGCGACGCCCCAACTGATAACGCATACACTAAAAAAGCACGGCGCTGCCGTGCTTTTTTATATCTTTTGCCGATTTGAAACATCATCTACTGATTTATCTCGTATTCGGCGGAATTGATGATAATACAGTTGTCGTTTTTCCAATATATCTGCATATCTTTATACTCGCCCCACTTGCCGCAATATACGGAGTGCGGTTTTGTTTTGATTTTGAAAGCAAATAAGTCTATATCGTCGTTTTTACGTATGTTGATAATGGTGTTTCCGCCGAGCGCACCCTGATCGCTGTCGATTACTTCCGCATGATATTTGCCGTTCGGCGATTCGACAGTTTGCACCGTAGTGTTTTGTCCTATATTTCCGACGGTAAGCGATATGAACGTAAAGAAGCAAGCAGGCAAAACCATTAACCCCGATAATGTCAAAGCGATGATTTTTAAAGCCAACGGTTTACTGTGCTTTACGGCAAGGAAAAAGCAGCACACAAAACAAATAAATACGCTTGCGACAACCGATATTTTTCTGCATTCAATAATATATAAAACGGCGTTTATAAGTGAGAGCGGCGCCGATAAAGAAAGCAATATTTCTGTTGTTTTGCTTTTGAAATCATTGCCCGAAACGACACTTGAAATTACCGAAGATACCGATAGAAGCGCTGTCAGAATTGCAAAAACGGGATAGTCAGAGAGTTCAAATGTACGCCCGAATAATGAGGACAGAAGGACACCGAGAGGAAGCAGCGCAACAGAGCACAACAATATAGAGTATAAGGCGATAACTGCTTTTTTTGAAAACGTTTTTTTATTCTTTTCCGCTTCTTTAATCATGTTTTTGACAGAAGATTCTTATTTTCAATCTGTTATCGTGATCTTTTCTATTACGGGCTGATATCTTTCGTCAAGAAATCCCATATAGTTTAAATATGCGTTGTTCGGTATATCCGAGCATACTTCTTCTATTATATTCATTCCTTTTGTCACCCAGCCGAATGCGGCGTAATCTCCGTCAAGTCCGGTGTTGTCTGCGAGCATTATGAAGAACTGGCTTGAAGCGGAATCTTTTTCGGTTGTTCTTGCCATGGAGATGATTCCTTTTTTGTGAGAAAGATTGTTTTCAACGCCGTTTGAAGCAAATTCACCTTTTATTGCGGGGGTAGATGTTTTTCCTTCGCCGCCCTGGATAACGAAGTTCTGCTGTACTCTTATAAATGTAAGACCGTCATAATATCCGCTTTTTGCAAGATCTATAAAATTCTTTACGGTTATCGGTGCTACCGTTTGGTCGAGCGCGAGCGTCACGGTGCCGTAGCCCTTGATTTTTATTTCGGCGTGGTGAATCGTATGATGTTCCGTATTTACGCTTACATTTGCGTTGAAAGGTTCTGCTTTATCCTTGCCGCAGGCGCTACCCATGACCGTAAGTAAAAGTATAAGAAGACTTGATATTATCTTTTTCATTTTTATTTCTCCGTTCTTGTTATTTTTATTCTCATCTGCGCGCCCGCTTCGTCGAGCACGTCGATATGTAGATTGAATTTATCCGATACTCCATCGGGGAAATTGTTGAGCGAATATGAAAGGCTCGCCGCGCCGCAATATTTGTTTGAATCGAAAGAAGAAGTCGCTTCATCGTCGGATTTGTAGAAGAAAGGAATGTATTTCTGACCGTCGTCGGCATACATCGGTCCGAATTTTACGAAATTTCCGTTTTCGTCCGTTATCTTTGAAAATCCTTCACGCGGAAGAAGCGCATTTCCGAGGTCGTGACGCTTTCCGTCGGGCTTGTTTGAAGATACGCACTGCGCTTTGAGAAACCATTTTTCGTTTATCGCGTCGTCAATGTGCCAGACAACAACGCCGCCGTTCGATTCATCGTCCGTGATATATTTTTCAAATCCTTCTTTGAGACGTATTTCGCAAAGGAAATATTCATCCGGATTTGGCGTCGGAATTTTCACGATGTTATATTTGCCCGAAAGCGTTGAATAGAGCGTATATACGCCGTCCTCGTCCGCTGTTACGATATCCGCCCAGCTGAAATACATACGCTGGTATGCGTCGATATACGTGGGAGTTTTTCCTCCGTCTATATGGTTTCCGTTGCACATAAGGGAGAAGTGGCGCGGGGTAGGCCAATGCGGTTCTCCTTCTGACGGGG
The DNA here is from genome assembly GCA_900544985.1 of uncultured Eubacteriales bacterium. Taxonomy (GTDB): domain Bacteria; phylum Bacillota; class Clostridia; order Oscillospirales; family CAG-272; genus UMGS731. Next base: position 29,004 of record UQXK01000009.1, on the reverse strand, counting down.
GAGTGTATCTTGAATACATGTCCTGAGCGCCGAGATTGTGTGCAAGCTCGTGGGCCGCAACGCCGATTATCGGGTATTTTGTGCTTGTGTTTCTGTATTCGCCCGTGTTGGAGAAGCATTTGAGGGTAACGCCGCCGCGCACTTCGACATCTATATGCTGGCTCGTTCCGTGTACCATGAAACGGTGTCCGGGATCGGGGGCATTTTCGTAGTCTGGCGCGTTATAATCCGGATCTCCTTTTTGGGAGGAGTGGTCATAACCCGCATTGAGTATTATGATACCGAATTCATCGGGGGTGACATTTCCGTCGCCGTTGAGATCGTATTTTTCAAAGTCGATAAATTCGTCGCACGCTTTTACGATATCGTGAATCACTTTGTGCGCTGCGCTTGCGTTATCGTATCCTTCGAGATTGCGGAGCGCTGCGGGGTGGGGAAGCGGCAGCGTTATTTCGATAACGCCTTCGGGCGCGTCTTCTTTTTGAGGATGATCTATATGCGCGGGAGAAAACCAGAATCTTCCGCAGGTCATCTCTTTGTAGAAGGTTTTAAGCGATTTTTCGCTGTCCGAGAAGAAGCTTTCGTAATAATCTTCGGGTTTTGACATCGCCCATTGCTCTCCGTAATACGGGCTTTCTTTGTCGGTGAGAAGTTCCGGGTGTTCGGGATCGAAATGGTCTACTCCTTCTCCGCTTGGGTCAAAGCTCGCTATGACGATGAGCAGCGGCGCCGGTTTGTCTTTTTTTAATTGTTCCATGACAAAATCACTCCTTGAAATATTATTTTCGTTTTGAATTTTTATATGATACAATTCTTTTTGTTTACGACATTGTAGATTACAATATGATAAATATCAGATCGCGAACTGGCTCATGTAAAGCTTGCTGTAAAATCCGCCTTTTTCGAGAAGCTCTTTGTGGTTTCCGCTTTCTACGATACTGCCTTTGTCCATTACAAGGATCGTATCTGCATTTTGTATCGTGGAGAGTCTGTGCGCTACGATAAAGCTTGTTTTTCCACGCATCATTTCGTCCATTGCCGCGCTTATTTTCATCTCGGTTCGGGTGTCTATCGACGAAGTCGCCTCGTCGAGTATGAGTATCTTCGGATTTTGCAGTATCACTCTCGCGATACATATAAGCTGCGCCTGTCCCTGAGAAACAGAGGAAGCGTTGTCGCCTATAACTGTGTCGTATCCGTTCGCCATTTTTCTTACAAAGTCGTCCGCTCTTGCCTTTATTGCGGCATTTTTGATTTCTTCGTCTGTTGCGTCGGGCTTGCCGAGGGCGATATTATCTCTTACCGTGCCGTGGCGAAGCCATGTGTCCTGCAATACCATTCCGTAGTTTTGTCGCAGGCTTTTTCTTGTTATCTCTTCGATGTTTTTGCCGTCGAGCGCGATGCTTCCTGCGGTCACGTCATAGAAACGTATCAAAAGATTTATAAGCGTCGATTTTCCCGCGCCCGTAGGTCCGACTATTGCAACGTGGTCTCCGTCTGAAACTTTAAGGTTGAAGTTTTTGATAAGAGGTCTTTCGGGTACATATGAGAAAGATACATTGTTGAAATCTATATTTCCTTCGGGAGATGTGATATCGGGGAGGTTTTCGTCTGTTACCTCTTCTTTTTCTTCGAGAAATTCAAAGACACGCGCGGCGCACGCTATCGCGTTTTGAAGCTCCGCTATGACGCCGGATATTTCGTTGAACGGCTTTGTATATTGGTTTGCATACACGAGGAAGGAGGAGAGTATACCGACGGAAAGTCCTCCGCTTGCAACGATAAATCCGCCCGAAAACGCCACTGCGGCGTAAACAAGGCTGTTTACGAATCTTGTCGCGGGATTTACAAGGGAGGAGGCGAATATTGCGATAGTGGAAGCTTTTTGAAGATTTACATTTAAGTTGCCAAATCTATCGGAAAAGTTTTCTCCGCAGCCGAGCGCCTGTATTGTTTTTTGCTCTCCCACCGCCTCGTCTATAAGAGCGGTTTGCTCTCCGCGTATTCTGGTGCTTTCGCCGAACATTTTATATGTTTTCTTTGCAATAAGGTTTGCGACGAGAAGCGATACGGGAGTTATAACGACAACCGCAAGGGTTATCACCCAGTTAAGTGAGAGCATGAATACAAGCGTTCCGAGTATTGTGACGATTCCCGAGAAGAATTGAAGAGCGCCTATGACGAGTCCGTCGGAAAGCTGTTCCACATCGGTTGTGACACGGCTTATTATGTCCCCGTGCGGGTGCGTGTCGATATACGAAAGGGGAAGATGCTGTATTTTGTACATGGCGTTCTGACGTATTTTTTCGACTATTCCGTAAGCCGCGGAGTTTATGAATACATTCATAAGCCACTGTCCCGCGGAGGCTATAAGAGTGAACGCTGCTATCTTTATGAAATACGAATACATAAGGGTGAAATCTACGTTTCCCGTTTCCGCTATGCAGTCGATCGCCTTGCCTATGAGTATCGGGATATATAACGTTGCGGCGGTGGATATAAGTGCAAAGAGAGCGGCGGCGATTATTTCCGTGCGTCTTTTCTTGGTGTATTTAAAAGTCTTTTTCAGAGTTGCAAAGGAGCCTTTTGAGGAAGTATTATTCTTTTTCATGCCATTTTCTCCTCCTTGCTCTCCGGAAATTGAGAATGATATATCTCTTTATATACTTCGCAGTTTTTCAAAAGATAATCGTGAGTTCCGATGCCCGCGACCTCTCCGCGGTCGAGAACTATTATTTTGTCCGCATACATGACGGATGCCGCGCGCTGTGAAACTATAAACAACGTCGGGGCGGGGGACAATTTCCGTATTGCCATTCTCAGGTTTGCGTCGGTGGCAAAGTCGAGCGCGCTTGTGGAGTCGTCGAGTATGAGTATCTGCGGTTTTTTTACAAGGGCGCGCGCTATGCAAAGTCTCTGTTTCTGTCCGCCGGAGAAATTTTTGCCTCCTGCTTCGACGGCGGAAGAAAGACCTCCGCGCTCTTTTATAAAGTCATACGCCTGCGATGTGCGAAGCGCATTTTCCACATCTTCGTCCGTCGCGTCCGGGTTTGCGAGCTTCATGTTTTCCCCCACATTTCCGCGGAAGAGGAGCGATTTTTGCGGAACGACGCCGATATTTTTTGTTATTTCTTCCTTTGAAAGCGATTTTATGTCGTTTCCGCCTATCTTTATTTCACCGGAAGTTGCATCATAAAATCTTGCTATCATGTTTACAAGAGTTGTTTTTCCCGAACCGGTGCCGCCGATTATACCTATGACGTCTCCGCTTTTCGCGTCGAAGCTTATACTCGACACGGCGTCGGCGCCACCGTTTTTATATCTGAGAGAAACGTTTTTAAAGCTTACTTCTCCGTTTTCGGGGGCTTTGTCTCCGTATACTGTCTCGGATTTTACGGAGAGTGTGCTCTCTATTCTCGCCGCGCAGGCGAGCGCTTTTGTTACGGTGATTATGAGGTTTGCAAGCTTTATAAGCTCGGTCAGTATCTGCGCCATGTAATTGTACAGCGCTATTACTGCGCCCTGCGTTATAAGACCCGCGTTGACGCTTATAGCGCCGCGGTATATCAGTACTATTATCGCGATGTTTACTATCGCATATGTCAGCGGATTCATAAGAGCGGAAACTCTTCCGACTCTGTTGAGGGCGCGCGTCATATCCGCATTGTAGTTGTTGTAGTCTTCCTTTTCGGCATTCTCTCTGGAAAGCGCCCTTACGACGCGGACGCCTGCGAGATTTTCTCTGATGAGAAGAACTGTCTTTTCGAGCTTTGCCTGAGCTTTTTTATAGAGAGGTACTGTTATTCCCATTATGGCGAATACAACTATCAGAAGTATTGCTATCGTTCCGACAAAGACGAGCGCGGCTTTTGTATCTATCGTAAATGCCATTATCATCGCGCCGAAAACTATAAACGGGGAACGGGAAAACAATCGCAAAAACATATTTACGCCGTTTTGTACCTGATTTACGTCGCTTGTCATTCTTGTTATGAGCGACGCCGTGCCGAGCGTGTCAAGCTCCGAATATGAGAGCGACTGTATATGCGAGAAAAGCGCGCTTCTTACGCTTGCGGAGAAGCCGCAGGCGGCTTTTGCGGCGAAGTACTGCGCCGTTATCGTAGAGCAGAGCCCGACGACACCGAGTATCACGAGAAGTCCGCACATTTTTGCTATATACGGCTTATCTGCGTTCGCTATTCCTATATCGATTATCCTTTTGACTACGAGCGGGACGCAAAGCTCGAAAATCGCTTCGAGAGCTTTGAATATCGGTCCGAGTATGCACTCTTTTCCGTAGCCTTTCATATATTTTAAAAGCTTTTTCAATATCCTTTCCTCCGAAAAGATGGAATTTTATTACACTATGTGATTATCGCATAATATGGAAAAAAAGTCAACATATTATATCTTATAATCAAGATAATATAAATAATATATTGCGCATTTCTTATTGCGGATTTTTATAAAAATTGTTTTGGGAAATATATTGACACCCTATGTATTCGAGAGTATAATATGAGAATAATTCTCATATTGCGGTGAAAAATGAAAAACACCTACAATACCGTACAGCGGAAGCGTCTTACGGATTATCTTGAAAAGAATTGCGACAGGGAACTCTCATCATCGGAAATAATCGCGGCGGTGAGCGGAGATGTCGCAGGGAAAAGCACGGTTTACAGGCTTATCGGAAAGCTATGCGATGACGGCGAACTTATAAGGACCGTCGGCAATGACGGCAAAAGCGTATTTTACCGTTATGTGAGCCGCGCCAACGCCTGCAACGAGCATTTTCATTTAAAATGCGAAGAATGCGGTAAAATAATACACCTCAACTGCGATCTTATGGAAAAATTCTGCGCACATATGGAAAAAGATCACGGATTTATTCTTGATCCGGGCTCTACGGTTATATGCGGCGTGTGTTCCGAATGCAAAAAAAGAATGGACGGAAAAATATGATACTCAGATGTGAAAATGTCTCTCTTTCTTATGACGGAAACATTGTTGCGGACAATATAAACTTTACCGTGAACGAAGGAGATTATCTCTGCATACTCGGAGAGAACGGTTCCGGAAAAACGACGCTTATAAACGCTGTAATGGGAACTAAAAAAGTTCACGGCGGAAAGATATCGTACGGAGATGGCGTGGGCGCAGGAAAAATAGGGTATCTTCCGCAGAAAGAGAGCTCCAACGCGGATTTTCCCGCCTCGGTAAAAGAGATAGTGAGAACGGGCTTTTGCGGAAAGCGGGGCTTTCGCTTTTTCTATTCGGCAAAAGAAAAAGAGCGCGCCGATATGCTGATGAAAAAACTTTCGTTAGAGGAATTTTCGAAGCGTTCGTTTTCGGAACTTTCCGGCGGACAGCAAAAAAGAGTGCTTCTTGCAAGGGCGCTGTGTTCCGCGGAAAAACTGCTTGTGATGGACGAGCCCGCGGCGTCTCTTGACCCTGTTGTCACGGAAGAGCTTTACGCTATGACAAAGGAACTCAACGAGAAAGACGGAATAACCGTTATAATGGTGTCGCACGACGTTATGTCGGCTAAAAAATACGCGAGCCATATACTCCATATAAAGCATGAACAGCTGTTTTTCGGCACTACCGCCGATTATATGGAAACGGAGCTTGCTCATTCATACCTCGGAGGACATTTCGATGACGTTGACTAATGAATTTTTGAGTGTTATAAGCGACTTTTTTGAATATATAAAAATGGATTTTGCTCTTCGTGCGCTTGTTGCGGGGCTTCTTTTGTCCGTATGTACGGCGATTCTCGGCGTTTGCCTTGTGCCGAAGAGATACGCCATGATAGGCGACGGACTTTCCCATGTCGGATTCGGCGCTCTTGCGGTGGCGTCTGCTCTCGGAGCGGCTCCGCTTGCGGTGGCGCTTCCGGTCGTTATCATCGCTTCATTCATTCTTTTGAAGTTGAAAGAAAACGGCAAAATAAAAGGCGACAGCGCTATTGCCATGCTTTCCGCAGGCGCCCTTGCAGTCGGCGTAATGATAGTATCGCTTACGGGGAGCAATACGGACCTTAACGGCTATATGTTCGGAAGCATACTTTCCGTGACGAAATCCGATTTTATCGCGTCCGTCATACTTTTTCCGATAATAATCGTTGTCTTTATCTTGTTTTACGCACAGATATTTTCATTTTCGTATGACGAGCGGTTTGCGCGCGCTTCGGGCATGAATACGGGATTTTACAATGCTCTTATGTCGGTGCTTGTCGCTGTGACCGTCGTAATGGGAATGCGCCTTATGGGTACGCTTTTGATTTCCGCGCTTGTGATTTTCCCGGCGATATCGGCTATGCGTATTTTCAAAAGCTTCTTTGCCTGCGTTGTGTCATCGTCCGTAATATCGGTGATAAGCTTTCTTTTGGGAATGTTTTTGTCTTTCGCGTTTTCCGCACCGATAGGTGCGTCGATAGTTTTGTGCAACGTATTCTCGTTTTTGATATGTTCTGCCGTAAGACTTATTTTAAGGAAAAAGAGCAGAGCATAATAAAAATTGTGTGATTTTATAAAAAAATCCCGTCTCGTAAGAAACAACTCGGGAGGCGGGATTTTTCTTTTTGTTTTATTATAAACCCGTTGATGATTTTTTTCTGCGGATTCGTTGAAATTTGAAAAATCAAAAACGGCTATGATGTGCGGTTTGCCAAAAACACAAAATCTCTTCCGTATTTGAGGAAGAGATTTTGTTTTATCAGAATATTTTTTTTGCTACGCTTTCGAATGACTCGTTTGTTCTTTCGGGAGTTTCGATGTTATCGAAAAGTGTCCATGTTTCCGTATGTGTTATAGACTCGTTTTTTCCTATCGTATAGAGCGGGGAAAGGGATTCGAGTTCCTGGAAAAGAGAATTCGAAAATTCCTCCGTGGAACAGCCGTAGTCGGGATATTCCGCGTCTTTTATATATTCGGATCTCTTTACAAGTGCCTGACCTTTGTTTATATAAGCGGCTTTTCCGAGAGTATTGTTAATGCCGATCTTTATATCATCGTGAGAGAATGCGTCGTGATACAGACCGATGTATTTATCTGCCCAATATACGCGGCTGTCCGTCATTTTTGTGTACGGCCAGAGTACTATACTTCTGTTTGCGAGAAGTCCCGTATCTTCTGTCGGCTGAGGAATTATCGCCATGCCGCCGGGAGCCATAACCGAAAGACACCATACAGCGCCTTTTACAGGGGCTTTAAGCGTGTTTTTGATCGTATGAGTTATCTTTATTTCGGGGGCGGTGTCGGAAATTTCGACGCTCATTGAAAGGGAAAGACCTGTCACGGATTGCGTCATCGGCGAAAAATCCGCGCCTTTCGAATGTGCCGAATATACAACTTTGTCATTGTCGGGATAATATGTTGCGGGAAAGCTTTCCGGACTCATCCAAATACGGTGACCGCCGTAAGTATACCATGTTTTGCCGGGACCGAAAGACGAAGAAACATCGTGAGAGAATTTGCGCTCCACATCTTCAAACATCATGTTTTCGTGACCGAGAAGGTTGCATTTTATTATGCGCGGACCCACGTCGACCGTGACCAAAACCTCCATAAAGTCGTTTGATATGGCAAGGCATTTTCCGAAATTTTTATAAGCTGCTTCTTTTATTGATATCATAATTTATGATCCTCCGAACGAAAATATATTTTATAAAAATCTATATAAAAAGACCGAAGTCTTGATTTCGTTTATTTTCCGTCACGTTGGGATTTTATGTTTTCGAGTTCTTCCAGGAATGTTTCCAGATCCTTGAATTCTCTGTAAACGGAAGCGAATCTTATATATGCAACTTCGTCGAGATTTTTGAGCTTATCCATGACGAGAACGCCTATTTTTGATGAGGGAATCTCATTTGACAGCGTGTTTTGAAGCTCGAATTCTATCTCGTTAGCCGCTTTTTCCATCTGGCTCATTGTAACGGGGCGTTTGTTGCAGGCTTTTATTATTCCGCCCAAAAGCTTGTTTTTGTCGAAAGCTTCTCTGGTCTTGTCTTTTTTTATTACGAGAAGGGGCAGTGTTTCCACGGCTTCGTATGTTGTAAAGCGGTTTTGACAAGACAGACATTCGCGTCTGCGTCTGATTATAGAGCCTTCCTCTGTCGGTCTGGAATCCACTACTTTACTTTCTGTATAACCGCATTTCGGACATTTCATAATATTTATACCTCCGTTGTATTTGACGGTGCAGTGATCATGTTGTTTTCGTATGTTTATTGATATTTTCAGTGTTATAAATACTTATATAAGAAATTGGTAAATCGACGGATTGTCAACTTTATATTCGATATGATAAATACAAAATTACATTTTGTAGGGCTATAAGCAATAGTATTCAATACGGCTATGCCCGTTTGATGTTTGGCTGTTTATTCAGTATGATGAATACCAAACTTTGTTTTGTAGGGCTATTATACCACAATATGGTAAAGAAATCAAATACAAAATACAAATTCTGTAAAAATGTACAAAACGCAAGGGCGTTTTTTGCCGCTTTTTTGCGTCAAAATGTCCCGTCGGAAAATAAATATTTTATCTCTGTTGGCAAAACTCTGTTTTTGAACATGGATTTTGCGGCATTTTCCGCTTCTTTTTTGCTGTTCGAAAAATTTGATATGAAAAAATCCTGTATCTTCTCTTCGGAACTTGCTGATATGAGAAGAGAAAACAGCGTGTTTTGCTCGTTTTCCGTTTCTAAAATCCGATATATTATATGTATGCCGTTTTTTGAAAAATGTTTTGCGAAAATAACTGTGTCGTTGTGAAAAAAGTTCATGCTTTCCCCTTTGAAATTTAACTGTTTGTAATAAAATAATACATTTCTTTCCTTCTGTAAAGAAGGAAGATTATGCATCAAAAGTGAAGATTCGACAATATACGACAAATAATATAAGGGAATGGGGAAGTGCAATTGGAGTTTTGAGCTATTTATCCCGTTTATACGTCAAAAAATGTCGAAAGCAAAATTAAAAATGAATAAATATAAATAAAATGAATATATATACCTGATTTTGACATTTGTTCCTGTAAAAATCAGATGCAAACGGATAAAGAGCAATGTATAATATAAATAAAAGCAATCTTGAAAGAGGAAAATAAAATGAAAAAAATAAGAAGTCTTATGTTATCGTCTTTCGGGCATTTTTCGTCACTTATATTGAAGCTGACATCTCCGCTTGTATTTATTCAGGCGGCGTATCTTTTGTACTACATATATTCCCGCGAAACATTTGAGCTTGTGGCGGGGAGTGAAACTGTCTACGCGATTATAGAAAGCATAATGATGAGCTTGCTTTTAAGCGTCGGCGGAAGTCTTTTAATGGAATACATGGAGAAAAAAAGACCGTGAAAACGGTCTTTTTTCTTTGTGAGAGTGAAATGTGGCATTATCAGTTGGGGGCTTCCGCCGTGGGACCCCGATCAAAGGACTTTTCGGGAAAAGTCCTTTGGAATCCCAAAAGCTTCGCCTAAATAAAGTGGTGTGTTCGGTGTGAAAGTTCTTATGTCTACCTTTCTGAGGGGAAAAGGTAAGTTTGAACGAAGTTCTTTTGCCTACTTTTCTCCGAAAGAAAAGTAGGTGGGCTATATGCTTTCGTTTTCAAGAGATTCGGCGTATTCGAGAAGAAGGGATTCGAGTTCGGAAAATTCCTCTATGGCGTTTATTTTTGCACGTATCGCGGCAGACCCTCGAAGCGATTTTGTAAAATGAGCTATGTGCGTTCTGCTTTCGCGAAGACCGATATAGTCGCCTTTGTCTTCCATTCGCATTCTTGTTTCGAAAAGCGCCTCGTTTATTCTTTCTTTCGGAGTGGGAGGGGAATACGGAATGTTTTCCATTGCGGCTTTTATCTCACTGAAAATAAACGGATTTCCGAGCGCTCCGCGCGCTATTGCAACGGCGTCGCATCCGGTTTTTCCGAACATATTAAGCGCATCTTCGGCGGAGAAAATGTCTCCGTTTCCTATGACGGGAACAGATACGCTTTCCTTCACTTTTTTTATGTATGAAATATCCACTCCCGGCATGTATAATTGTTCGCGCGTCCTGGCATGGACGCATACCGCTTCCGCGCCGTTTTGTTCCGCAATCTTTGCCATTTCCACAACGTTTATCGAAGATAAGTCCCATCCCAGGCGCATTTTGACTGTTACGGGCGTGTTGCCGCATATCTTTTTTACGGCGCTTATTATTTCACCGGCGAGTTTCGGATTTTTCATAAGCGCGCTTCCTTCGCCGCATTTTACCACCTTGTTTACGGGACATCCCATATTTATGTCTATTGCGGCGCACGGAGTGCCTTCTCTGCATGATAAATTTATCAAAAAATCCGCCGCACGAGCCATATATTCGGGTTCGCTGCCGAATATTTGAAGCGCTATCGGCATTTCTTCTTTGCGTATTTTGGCAAGCTGTGGAGTTTTATGGTCGTTATAGCATATCGCTTTTGCGGATATCATTTCGGAAACGAGATATTCCGCGCCGAAGCGTTTGCACGCGCTGCGGAACGTGAAATCTCCCTCTCCCGCCATAGGCGCAAGCGCTATTTTCCACGGCAGACATTTTCCTTTTTTGTTTTCTGTCATAATACGGAGTTCCTTTTCTTTAATGATTTTTATGATACACCGATTTTTCGAAAAAGTAAATAAAAAACATTTTTCGGAAAAATAAATTTACAAAACAGGAAAAAACTGCGTGAATATTGTGTAAATATTGCGCAAATGTATTGAAAGACAAGCGATTTTATGATATCATATTCTGTAATCTATATATATTTATTTAGTGCTCTCATTGCAGAGCGGACACAGTGTCAGTTTGATGTTGTTTTATTTTGAAAAGAGGCAGAAATATGGACCGTTTTATTTTTAAAACAGATTATAATGAACTTCCGATCGAGAAAGCCGATGTACTCATCATAGGCTCCGGTATAGCGGGGCTTTATGCGGCGCTCCATCTCGACCCTTCGATGAAAGTTACGGTTATAACGAAAGCGACGATAGAAAAATCGAATTCGTGGCTTGCGCAGGGCGGAATAGCTTCCGTCATAGCGCCCGATGATATTTATGAATCGCATATCGAGGATACTCTTGTGGCGGGCGCGGGACTTTGCGACGAAAAGGCTGTAAAACTCCTTGTTGAGGAAGGACCAAAGGACATACGCGAACTTTGCGAGCTCAGCGTTCCTTTTGATCACAATGCCGAGGGAGAGCTTATGATAACTCGCGAGGGCGGACACAGCCACAGAAGAATAGTTCATTGCGGCGGTGACGCAACGGGACGCGAAACGACAAGGCGCCTCGGAGAGATCGCACTTGAAAGAAAGAATATAACGATCCTTTTCAACACATATATGACGGATTTCCTCACGGATGAGGACGGTGTGTACGGTGCCGTTGTTTCCGACGGAGATGGCGAAGGAAAAATGAAGATCATACTTTCGTCGAATATCATCGTGGCGACTGGCGGCGCGGGATATCTTTATACCACTACGACAAATCCTGACGGAGCCGTCGGCGACGGTATTGCCGCGGCAAAGCGTGCGGGAGCGGATATATTCGGCATGGAGCTTGTACAGTTCCACCCGACGACGCTTGTTTCCGATAACTGGGTATCAAAGCGCGCGTTTCTTATTTCCGAAGCCGTAAGAGGAGAGGGCGGAATACTCCGAAACAGCCATGGTGAAGCGTTTATGCAGGGAAAACATCCGCGTGCCGACCTTGCGCCCAGAGATATAGTTACCCGCGAGATAATAAAAGAAATGGATCGCATAGGCGAGGACAGAGTGTTCCTTGACGTTTCGTCGATGAGCGAAGATTTCTTCTCAAAGCGATTCCCGACGATATACGAAGAGTGCAAAAAACGCGGCGTAGATGTTCCGAAAGCGTGGATTCCGGTTCGTCCGTCACAGCATTATCTTATGGGCGGAATAAAGACGGATCTTGATGCCATGAGCACCGTTAACGGACTTTATGCCTGCGGAGAGTGTTCTTCGACGGGAGTTCACGGCGCCAACAGACTTGCAAGCAATTCCATGCTCGAATGTCTTGTGTTCGGACGCCGTGCGGCAGAACATATAAAAGCAAACTTTAAACCGATAAGACGCCCCGAAAGATTTCCCGATAACAGCACCGCGAAGTGCGGTACGGAAATAAAGAATATCTCCGAAAAGATAAATGAACTCAGAAATATCGTTACAAAATACGCGGGACCTGTCCGCACTCCATCCGGTATGGCAAAAGGGCAGGAGACCGTAAATAAACTCATAGAAGAAGTTGCAAACTCCGATATATGCACGGAGCTTGGTTTTAAATATTACAATATGCTCTCATGCGCGAAAATGATATTCGACGGAGCCGTCGCGAGAAAAGAGAGCATAGGCGCTCACTACGTTGTGGAGGATTAAGCGAAGATGAACAATAAAGAATTTGATCTTTATATGCCTGAGGTAGATAAGATACTTACAGAGGCGCTTCATGAGGATGTCGGAAGCGGAGATATAACTACGCGCTCGACGGTTGCTCCCGAAAAATGCGCGCACGGCAGATATATAGCAAAAGAAAGCGGTGTTTTGTGCGGACTTTTTATATGCGAAAGAGTTTTCTCGCTTGTAGGCGGAGATGTGAAATTTACTCCTTTGTTCTCCGAAGGGGATTTTGTAAATAAGGGCGATGTTATCGCGACGGTAGAGGGGAATGCCAGAAATATACTCGTCGGAGAAAGAGTCGGACTTAATCTGCTTCAACATATGTCCGGCATCGCCACTATGACGAAAAAGACGGTTGACGCGGTAAAAGGTACGAATGTGAAGATAGCCGACACAAGAAAAGCCACCCCCGGACTTCGCATTCTTGAAAAATACGCTGTCCGCGTCGGAGGCGGCACAAACCACAGATTCAATCTTTCCGACGGCGTTCTTATAAAAGACAATCACATAATCGCATCGGGCTCAATAAAAAATGCCGTTGCTTCGGCGAAAAAGAACGTGCCTCACACCGTGAAGATAGAGGTTGAAACGGAAAACTTCGATCAGATAAACGAAGCTCTCGAAGCGGGAGCGGATATAATAATGCTCGACAATATGTCGACGGATGACATGAAAAAAGCCGTCGAAATCATAGGCGGCAGAGCTCTTACAGAGGCATCGGGCAACATGGGAGACAAAAGCTCCGACGAGCTTCTTTCGGTTGCAAAAACAGGTGTTGACATTATAAGCGTGGGTGCTCTTACCCACAGCGTGCATGCGATGGACATAAGTTTAAAACTTTCGATAGATTGAATTTTTAAAGATTGTTTTTTACGGAGGAAGATATGAAAAGTTTTTCGGAAAACGAAATCGTTGAGAGTGGTGTTCGCAATCCGGATGATATAGTAAAATCAAATCTCGAATATGTTTCACGCGCACAGGCGTCTGCGTTGGAACGCAAATTCTCGCATATAAAGGACAGGGCGGGTATAATAGCATCCGAAATAAAAAAGTCATATGACGGCAGAGACATAATGTGCGCTGTATTCCGCTCCGAAAAATCTACGGAAATATACGAAAGCAAAAAAGGCAGAGAAGGACATTTTTATCAGTATTTCGACAAGGCGAACGCAAAAGAAGCGAAATTTTTCTGGGAAACATACAAGAAAACGGATTACTTGTATATGTGCAAATGTATTGCGCATTTTGACGGTAACACCCATACCGTAAGCGACATATTGAGGTGGCTCTCGTCCGATCCTTCGGGTAATATGTTCCTGAATAAGAGGGAAAAGAAGATATCTTTTGTAAGAGGCAATCAGCTCAATCGCGCGTTTGAATGTTTTGCAAGGTTTGTTCCCGGAGTCATGGCGGAGTATGAGGAAAATTTTGACAGCGCGTGTGCCGCCGTTGCGGATTCGGAAACGGATTATGCGATACTGCCTGTCGAAAACTCCGTAGACGGAAGACTTAACGGGTTTTACAGGCTTATAGAAAAATACGGTCTTTCCATAGTGCTTTCCGCCAATATCGTTTCCGACGACGGAGAAAATACTACGAAATTTGCGCTTCTTTATAAAGATTTTGAGATAATAGACGCGCCGGGAGAACTTTTATTCGAATGCAGAATGAGCTTTGACAATCAGGCGCAGATCGGAGATATAACGAGCGCCGCGGATTATTTCGGTGCAGAGATAAAAAAGGTATATTCGCTGCCGTCGTCCGCCGTCGGAATGGACAATCTTTTCGACATGATATTCAGAATCGACAAAGCCGATTTTGCGGGATTTTTCTGCTATCTTATGCTGGAATATCCGCGTTTTACGACGGTCGGCGTCTATATTATGACCGAAGGAGAAAAAGAGTGAGGATACTCGGAATAGACCCCGGAATAGCTATTGTCGGTTACGGCGTTATAGATTCGGAGCGGGAGAAAATGCGTCTTATCGCCATGGGGGCTTCGCGCACTCCCACGGGAATTCCAGTGGAAAAGCGCGTGGAAATGGTATATGACGATATCTGCGAGATAATAGATACATACAAGCCCGACTGCATGGCTGTCGAAGAACTTTTCTTCAACACAAACCAAAAAACGGCGATAGCCGTGGCGCAGGCAAGGGGAGTCATTCTTCTTTCCGCGATGAAGAAAAATGTGGACTTTTTCGAATATACGCCTTTGCAGGTAAAGCAATCCGTAGTCGGCTACGGAAGAGCGGAAAAAGCGCAGGTGATGGAGATGGTGAAGATAATGCTCTCTCTCGAAAAAGTGCCGAAACTCGACGATACGGCAGACGCGCTTGCGCTTGCAATATGCCATGCGCACGCTTCTCAATCGAAAATAAAGGATTTTTACAATCTTACAAAGAAAAAGCTTTTGTGATTTTTATCGCAACAAGACTTCCGCAAAAATCGCTGTCTGCGCTTTTTGCGTTACGGTCAAACTCTTTTGAAAAAAGGGGAAAGCAATTCCGCATTTGATTTACAACGGAAAAGCTTCTTGCTTAAAGCATAAGAAAGGATTTTTCAAATGTTCTACTACATTCGCGGCGAACTTGTTTTTACTGAGCACGGAATCGCGGTCATAGACTGCGGGGGCGTCGGTTACAAACTTATTGTAAGCGACAACACCATGGCGTATCTTTCATCTGCGGAAAAGAGCAATGTTCTTCTCTATACTTATATGTACATCAGAGAAGACGCTGTTGACCTTATCGGATTTGCCACAAAAGAGGAACTTTCCGCTTTTAAAATGCTTATAAGCGTTTCGGGCGTGGGACCGAAAGCCGCCATGTCGATACTCTCTCTTTTGACTGTCGAAAAATTTTCCGTTGCCGTTATATCAAAAGATTCAAAAACGATATCCAAAGCGTCGGGCGTGGGACCGAAGACCGCCGCGAGAATAGTTCTCGAATTAAAAGATAAAGTGGAAAAGGAATTTTCGGGTATAACTTCCTCTGCCGATGATGGCGAAGAAAATATTTCGATCGAAGAGAATGTCGGAAAGCTCTCCGAGGCGGAGAACGCTCTGATGGTCCTCGGGTATACGAAATCGGAAGCACAGACAGCTCTTAAAGGCGTTTCGCCGGACGCTTCTCTTGAAGAAATGGTATCGGCGGCACTCAGAAAAATGTCACTTCGTTTTTAATGTAGGAGCTTTAAATGATAGATAAATTTGATACGTCGGCGGCAGGTTCCGCCGAAACGGATGAAAGAATACTTGCCGCGTCTTTGAGAGAAGAGGACTCTGAAATAGATACGGGGCTTCGTCCCAAAACACTCGACGAATATGTCGGTCAGGAAAAGGCGAAAGAAAATTTAAAGATATATATAGAAGCGGCAAAAAGACGTTCGGATTCGCTCGACCATGTGCTTTTGTACGGTCCTCCCGGACTAGGTAAGACGACGCTTTCCGCTATAATCGCAAACGAACTCGGCGTAAATATAAGGATCACATCGGGACCCGCGATAGAAAAGCAGGGGGATCTTGCGGCGATACTCACGAATCTTTCCGAAAACGATGTTTTGTTTATAGACGAAATACACCGCCTTTCGCGCAATGTAGAAGAGATACTTTATCCCGCAATGGAGGACTTTGTTCTCGATATTATAATAGGAAAAGGACCTGCGGCGCGAAGCCTCAGACTTCCTTTGCCGAAGTTCACGCTTATAGGCGCCACTACGCGTGCAGGACAGCTTTCAACACCTCTTCGCGACAGATTCGGCGTTATGCTGCGCCTTGAACTTTATACGCCCGAGGAACTTTCTTCCATAATCAAGAGAAGCGCGGGAATACTTGGTATAGAAATAGAAGACGACGGCGCTATGGAGATAGCAAAGCGTTCGCGCGGCACACCGCGAATCGCCAACAGGCTTTTGAAGCGCGTCCGCGATTTTGCGCAGGTGCGTGGAAACGGAACCATAACGCGCGAAATTGCCGATAAATCGCTTACAATGCTTGAAATAGACGAGTTGGGGCTTGACAATATCGACAGGCTCATGCTTCGCACGATAATAAAGTTTTACGACGGAGGTCCTGTCGGTCTTGAAACGCTCGCCGCAACGATAGGCGAAGAATCCGTTACCCTCGAAGACGTATACGAGCCGTATCTTATGCAGATAGGATACCTCAGCCGCACACCGAGAGGAAGATGCGTGACTCATCTTGCGTACGAGCATCTCGGTATACCGTTTAAAGCGGGAAAGAATGCTTCTGTGCCTTTGTCGCAGACAAAAATGAATTTGGACGGAGATAATATATAATATGTGGATAGCAGACGGTTGGAAGGACTACGAACTTCTCGATACTTCCGACGGGCAAAGACTTGAAAAATGGAAAAAGTATACGCTTGTGCGTCCCGACCCGCAGGTGATATGGAGCGGAGAAAAGCGTCATCCTCTTTGGAAAAAGGCGGACGGCATTTATTCGCGAGAGGGCGGCGGCGGGAAATGGGTAAAGCTCGATGTGCCTGAAAGCTGGAATATTTCTTACAAAGAACTCACTTTCAAAATAAAACCGATGGGATTCAAGCACACGGGTCTTTTTCCGGAGCAAGCCGTAAACTGGGATTGGTTTTCCTCTCTTATAAAGAACGCCGGAAGACCGATAAAGGTCCTCAATCTGTTTGCGTACACGGGAGGAGCTACCGTTGCGGCGGCAAAGGCGGGCGCATCTGTCTGCCATGTGGACGCTTCGCGCGGTATGGTACAGACCGCGAAAGAAAATGCGGCTCTTTCGGGGCTTTCGGAAGCTCCGATACGGTATATAGTCGACGATTGCGCAAAATTTGTAGAGCGCGAGGCACGACGCGGAAACAAGTATGACGGCATAATAATGGATCCGCCCTCATACGGCAGAGGTCCTTCGGGAGAGGTATGGAAGCTTGAAGACAATATAGGAAAATTTGTTTCTTCTGCCGCGGCACTTCTTTCCGACGATCCGCTGTTTTTCCTTGTCAACTCCTATACAACGGGGCTTTCTGCTTCTACCATGGGATATATATTAGGTCTTGAAATAGCGGCAAAACGCGGCGGCAAGGTCGTTTCGGATGAAATAGGTCTTCCTGTTACAAGGACGGGAATCGCGCTTCCGTGCGGGGCATCTTCCCGTTGGACAAAATAAAATTTTAAGGAATATACAATGGCTGAAATCGTTATAAAAACGGAAAATCTTTCCTTTACTTACGATGATAACGAGGACGCGGAAAAGATTCCCGTCCTTGAAAATTTCGATATAGAGATAGAAAAAGGTACTTTTGTTGCGCTTCTCGGACATAACGGAAGCGGGAAGAGCACTCTTGCAAAACTTTTCAATTTGGTGCTTACGCCGACGTCGGGCAATCTTTATCTTTTCGGAAAAAAGATAGACGAAAACGAGATAACCGACGACGAGCTATATGAGATTCGCCGCAGAGTCGGCATGGTTTTTCAAAATCCCGACAATCAGCTTGTGGCTACGATAGTGGAAGAGGATGTCGCCTTCGGTCCCGAAAATCTCGGTGTTCCTCCCGCTGAAATAAGAGAAAGAGTTGATAAAGCCCTCTCCCTTGTCGGAATGAAAAAATACGCGCGCCACAGCCCGCACCAGCTTTCCGGCGGACAAAAGCAAAGGGTGGCGATAGCGGGAATAATCGCCTGCAATCCGGATATTATCATTTTTGACGAATCCACCGCAATGCTCGACCCGGTGGGGCGCTTAGAAGTAATGGATACAATAGAAAAACTCAATCGCGAATACGGCACAACGGTTATACTTATAACTCATTATATGGAAGAAGCCGCGCGAGCCGACAGAGTGGTCGTTATAAACGACGGCAAAAAACTTCTTGACGGCACGCCGCGCGAAGTTTTTACAAAAACAGATATACTCCGCGGAGCGGGGCTTTCCGTGCCGCAAACGACAATGCTCATGGAAGAGCTTATAAAATGCGGGTATGCTCTGCCGAATGATGCGCTCACTCCCGAAGAGGGCGCATCTGCGATAGCGTCGATTTTAGCTGAAAAGGAAAAGGTAAAATGAAGGCAGCGGAACTTGAAAATGTCTCATATATATACAGCAAAGATACGCCGTTTATGAAAGTGGCTGTGGACAATATAAATATATCTTTCGATGAAAACATGATGACAGGGCTTATAGGTCATACGGGCAGCGGAAAATCCACCGTGGCGCAGATGCTTAACGGACTTCTTCGCCCGTCTTCCGGAGACATAAAGATTTACGGACGTAAAATGTGGGAAGATCCCAAGAAAATAAAAGAATTCAGATATATTACGGGACTTGTTTTTCAGTATCCCGAATATCAGCTTTTTGAGGAAACGGTATATAAGGATATCGCTTTCGGACCGAAAAATATGGGACTTTCGGAAGAAGAGATAGATAAAAGGGTGAGGGAATCCATAAAATTCGTCGGTCTTGACGAGGATATCCTCGAAAAATCTCCTTTCGATATTTCCGGTGGACAGAAGCGCCGTGTTGCCATTGCCGGCGTTATGGCGATGAATCCGAAAAATCTTGTTCTTGACGAGCCTGCCGCGGGACTTGACCCGAGGGGGCGCGATGAGATTTTGGGTAAAATAAAGGAATATCAGAAAGCGACTGGCTCCTCTGTCATAATGATAAGTCACAGCATGGAGGACATGGCGATATATTGCGACAGACTTGTCGTTATGAACGATTCGAAACCCATAATGGCGGGAACATGCGGCGAGGTTTTCTCGCACGCCGATGAACTCTCTTCTGCGGGACTTTCCGTGCCGCAGATAACAAAACTGCTTATAGCTCTTTCAAAAAAAGGATATAATGTAAATACCTCTCTTTATACGGTGGAAGACGCTAAAAATGAGGTTCTTCGTTTGCTGAGAGGTGAAATATCATGCTGAAAGACATAACTCTCGGACAGTTTTTCCCGGGAAATTCTGTGATCCACAAACTCGATCCCAGAATGAAGATAATCCTTTGCATAGTTTATATAGTAGCTATATTTCTTTGCAAATCGCTTGCTTCGTATATTTTTCTTATAGTTGCGACTGTACTTCTTGTTGTTGTTTCGCGTCTTCCCGTGAAGACTATATTGAAAGGGCTCAAACCGATTGTATTTATACTTATATTTACGACGGTATTGAACGTTTTCTGGCACGGCGGAGAGCATGTGCTTTTCAGCTTCTGGAAGATCACCGTTTATCTTGAAGGCGTAACTTCCGCGGCGTTTATGATCGTCCGTATAATATCGCTTGTCATCGGTACCAGCGTCATACTGACATATACCACGTCGCCCATCGCTCTTACGGACGCGATAGAGAGGCTTCTTTCGCCTCTTCGCTATATAAAAGTTCCGGTCCACGAATTTGCCATGATGATGACGATAGCGCTTCGCTTTATTCCGACGCTTATAGAGGAGACGGATAAAATAATGAACGCGCAAAAGGCAAGAGGTTCCGACTTTACGACAGGTAAGCTCACAGAGCGCGCAAAAGCGCTTGTGCCTATACTTGTACCTCTCTTTATATCCGCATTCAGACGCGCAGACGAGCTTGCCATTGCCATGGAATGCCGTTGCTACCGCGGAGGCAAGGGAAGAACGAGAATGACTAAATTGAAGCTCGCATTCCGCGATATTGTTTCGCTTTTTGTCGTGGCGCTTTTTGTGGCGGCTATCGTTCTTTTGAATATATATTTTCCTATATACGCGATATAAAAATATCGATAATCGATCTTGTATTCCGGGCAATATCCGGAATACGAAAAATTGTTTTAGAGAAAAATTTTATCTTACGGGAAACAGAATGAAATATCTTTTGAAAATAAGATACTGCGGCTCTTCATATTCGGGCTTTCAGGTGCAGAAAAACGCAAAAACCATTCAGTCCGCTCTTATGTGCGCCGCAGAGAAAATATTTACAAGACCATGCACCGTGACGGGGTGCAGCCGTACAGACAGCGGTGTTCATGCGCTTGAATATTATGTCACAGTGGCGACTTTCGATGGCGCGTCGAATATTTCTGCCGAAAAATTACCGCGTGCGATGATGGCAAATCTTCCGGAAGATATCGCGGTCATTTCCGCAATGAATGTTGCGGACGATTTCTCCGTAAGGCGCGCTGTCAGCGGAAAAAGATATATGTATCTTTTGTATACAAACTGCTGTCATGATCCTTTTCTTATCGGCAGAGTATGGCATTACAGAAAAAGAATAGATATACAAAAGGTCAACTCTGCGGCGGAAAAATTTCTGGGACGGCATGATTTCACTTCTTTTATGGCAAGCGGAAGCGAAATAACCGATGCCGTGAGGTGCATTACGGAATGCCGTGCCGTGGAATGCGAAAACGGGATAGTTAAAATATTCGTTGCCGCCGATGGATTTCTATACAATATGGTCAGAATAATCGTCGGCACTTTGATGTATGTGAACGAAGGAAAGTTATCTGTCGACGATATAGATAGGATAATAAATGCCAAAGACAGAACTCTTGCGGGAAAAACCGCACCTTCCGACGGTCTTTATCTTGAAAAAGTTTTTATAGATATCTGACTTTCGGCAAATAAATACTGATAATAATTTTATTATAAGGAGGAGAACGTGGCGCATAGATTTTTAAATCGTTTAAAAGACATAAAAGAAAAGACCGATACTATGGCTGCATATCTTCCTTATGAAACGGTGTATTACGAAAAAACAGCCGATTTTTATCATATAGCGAAATATGCCGTTCTTATTTTTCTTCTTGTCTTTGTACTTATATCGGGACTTTTTTTTCATAAAGAGCTGAGAGCGGAAAATTTCAGGTATCTTTTTAAATATGTATACGTCGATCCTGTCTCCACTTCCGCAAATTATAAAGACATATACTACAATTCCGATGAAAACACGGCTTTTTTGCTTTACAAGGGCGATCTTGCCGTTATGGGAGACGGATATATAAAGCTATATAATATCGCGGGACGCAATATAATGACCTCCAAAATAAACGGGGAAAAAAATCTCTGCGATAACAACGGGAAATATCTTATCACATATTATCCCGGAACGAACAAAATATCGATATTCAATTCTTTTTCGAAGCTTTACGAGATAGATTTCGAGTATCCGATAATGTCTGTTTCTTCCGGGAAAGACGGCAGTTTCACCGTTATAACAAAAGACGCCGATTACTCTTGTGCCGTATATGTTTACAATGATGCGTTCAAATCGGTCTACTCATGGAAGAGCAACGAAAAATATGCTTTTTCTTCCGCTGTATCGCCGAACGGAAAAAATGCGGCAATACTGTCGTATGCCGCGAACGGCGGAGATTTTTCCCGCGAGCTTTCCGTTCGAAATATCTACAAAGACAGGGTAGAACTTCTTTCCGTATCGGAGGGGGGGGTGCCCGTGTCGACGGGATTTTTCGCTGATTCTTCGTTTTTTGCATTGTATACCGACGGTATAGAATTTTACAATGAAAAATTCAAGTCTGTATTTTCGGAAAACTTCAATGAAGATGTGCTTATGTACCGCGTTTTCGACGATTGCATAGCCGTGCTGACGGGAAAGACAAAAGGCACTCCGCTTGTTACCGTCTATCAAAACGACGGACACAAAAAATTTACGGAAAGTTTTCCATATCAGGTATTGGATATATCTGTTTTAAATGATAGAATATATTTACTTACGGATTCGGCTGTGTACACCGTGTCAGGCGGAGAAAAAAAATCGCTTCCGATAGAAAAGGGAGCCCGTGCCATGTTCGTATTTGACGACGGAAACGTTCTTGTTTGTTACGAAGAGCGCACTTCGCTTTTAAATCTCTCGGATTTTAAATAAATTTTTTATTGACGGAGAATAATCATGTCATCTGTTTTGGATATAATACTTCTTTTGATAGTGGCGATATTCGCCGTTATCGGGGCAAAGAAAGGCTTTGTGAAATCCGTTTCGGGTTTCGTTTCATATATAGTTTCGTTTTTTCTGACTTTTGCGTTCTATAAAAAAGCGGCTGTCCTTGTAAAGCGTCTGCCGTTTATCGCAAAAATGATAACAGATGTCGAAATGCCGGAATTTTCTGACGGAAACAACGGCTTTATGGAAAAAATAAAGGTGATTATAGATTATATAATATCATCCGACGATGTTTCCGAGACCGCAAACGCCGTCGCAAAAAATCTTATAGCCGATGTTATTGCAACGGTTATAGCGTTCGTGCTCGTATTTATTCTTGCTCTTATTATTATGAAAGTCATATTTTTGATAATAGGCGTGTTTGTAAAAGCGCCGATAATAAGGCAGGCGGACGGTATTCTCGGACTGGTTTTCGGAATCCTCAACGGTTTTTTTTGGGCTTGGATCATAGCGAATCTTTTCGGAAATCTTCTTTTCCCGATACTCAATTCCAAATGGCCCGACATCTTTATAATGCCGATGCTCGATTCTACGATATATAAACTGTGTACGAAAATAAATCCGATGACATATATATTTATGGCAATAAAGAAAATATCGGGAAATTAAATATATCGCCGTACGGCGGCACGGCTGAATTTATAAAAGAAAACGACATTTTAAAGCCGCCGAGAAGGATTTTTATACATGATGCAATTATGTTCACGATGCCATAAACGTATGGCTGTGGTATTTGTCACCAAGCTTGAAAACGGAGAGAGCAAGAATGAGGGACTTTGCCTTAAATGTGCAAGAGAGCTCGGTATTCCTCAGGTAGACAGCATTCTTTCCGGTATGGGTATAAGCGGGGAAGACCTTGACAATATGGAGGACGAAGTAAACGGATTTCTTTCCGAAAACGCAGAGAATTTTACCGACGGCGAGGACGGAAACGAAGAAAATTCCGATAACGGCTCCGAAGATAGCGCAGGACGCGCTCCCGCCCTCGATTTTGCAAAATTTTTCGGCAATCTTCCTTTTTCTCCTAACAAAGATGACAAGGAACGCAAAAACGCCGAAAAAGACAAGGATAAAAAAGAGAAGAATGCTCCCGGAGAAAAGAAGAAAAAGCAGAACCGCAGATATCTTTCCATGTATTGCCGCGATCTTACCGGAGACGCAAGAATGGGAAAACTCGACGCGGTGATCGGTCGCGAGCGCGAAACTGCGCGTATGATGCAGATACTCACAAGAAGACAGAAGAACAATCCCTGCCTTATAGGCGAACCGGGTGTCGGCAAAACGGCGATCGCGGAAGCGTTGGCGCAGAGGATAGCTTCCGGAAACGTGCCGTATAAGCTCCGCGACAAAGAGGTGTTTCTGGTGGACCTTACGTCTCTTGTTGCGGGAACGCAATTCCGCGGTCAGTTCGAAAGCCGCATGAAAGGGCTTATAGACGAGGTAAAGGCGCTCGGAAATATAATACTCGTCATAGATGAGGTTCACAGCATAGTCGGCGTGGGAGATTCCGAGGGCAGTATGAATGCCGCGAATATATTGAAACCCGCGTTGTCAAGAGGCGAAATACAGCTCATCGGCGCTACGACGCTTAACGAATACAGAAAGTATATAGAGAAGGATTCCGCACTTGAAAGAAGATTTCAGCCGATAATAGTCGAAGAGCCTTCTATCGAGGACACAAAAAAGATACTCGTCGGAATAAAAGAGTACTACGAAAAATATCACAGGATAAGAATATCCGACGATATTATTTCGCGTGCCGTCGAACTTTCGGAAAGATATATAACAGACAGATTTCTTCCCGATAAGGCGATAGATCTTCTCGACGAGGCGGCGGCATATGTCGCTATGAATTCGCCCTTGCTTGACAGAGTGGCGACTGTCGAAAAAGAGCTTGATATGCTCAAAAAGCAGATAGAGGAGCTCGAAGAGACACCTCTTCCTCAGGATGCCGACGAAAAGGCGCAGAGCGAGCATTACGAGCTTATAGCTTCCGTAAAAGCGAGCCAATTGAAAGATGAAGAAGAGTATGAGAAGCTCAAAGCCGAACTTTCCACGATAGAACTTACAGGAGATTCGCTCGCAAGAGTTATTGAGATATGGACCGGAGTTCCGGCAGGTACGGTAAATGCAAATGAATATGAAAAGCTGAACTCTCTTGCAGACAGGATCAAAGCCCGCGTGATAGGGCAGGACGCCGCGGTCGACGCCGTCGTCCGCGCAATAAAACGCAATCGTGCAGGTGTAAGCTATAAGAGAAAACCCGCTTCGTTCATTTTCGCAGGTCCTACGGGCGTAGGAAAGACAGAGCTTGTAAAGGTGCTTGCTTCCGAGCTTTTCAACACTCCCGATTCTTTAATACGACTTGATATGTCGGAATTTATGGAAAAACATTCCGTTTCGAGAATGATAGGCTCTCCTCCCGGATATGTCGGATATGACGACGCAGGACAGCTCACGGAGAAAATACGCCGCAAACCGTACTCGGTCGTTCTTTTCGATGAGATAGAAAAAGCTCATCCCGATGTAATGAATATTCTTTTGCAGATACTCGACGACGGAAAAGTCACCGATTCTCACGGAAAAGAAGTTGACTTTACAAACTGCATTATTGTTATGACGACGAATGCGGGTTCGGGGGGGAATACTTCTAATACCGCCGGGTTCGGTGCGAGCGATAAAACTATCGCCGAGAACAGGACTGAGAAGGCGCTTTCCGAATTTTTACGCCCCGAATTTATGAACCGCGTGGACGAGATAATAACATTCAGAAGCCTTGACAGGGAAGATTTCGTGAAGATCGCTTCCATAATGATAAACGATCTGAGAAAGACTCTCTCGGAACGCAATATTTCCGTTTCTTGCAGTGACGAAGCTTTAAGATATATTGCCGAAAAATCTTATTCGCAAAAGTACGGCGCAAGAAATATGAGACGCTTTATAAGCCGAAATGTTGAGGACATCGCCGCCGAAAAGATAATTTCTTCGTATGATAAGCATATAAGCGAGATTGTAATTGATAAAAAGGCAGATGCACTTGAAGTTAATGTTAAATAAAACAATAGGGTGATTATTATGTCAGAGTCTTATTATAAGCCTTGTATAGAGCTTGATATATGTAATGAATTGACTCGGAAATATTTAAAAACAAAGCAATACGAAAAGTGCTTTGAGGGATATTTGTCTCTTGCCGAAAAGGGCTATCCGTTTGCAGAATATCAAATCGGATGCTTCTATTATGAAGGCCTTGGCGTAAAGAAAGATTTGAATAAAGCGGTTTATTGGATACGCAGAGCCGCAGATCACGGGGAGCGCGACGGTCAATACAACCTTGCATTGATTCATGAGGATGGAATCGGTGTTGAGCGTGATATGGAACAGGCTATCTTTTGGTATCGAAAAGCGGCGCTGCAAGGTCATAAACTTGCTGTCGAAAAATCAGAGAAACTCGGCATCGCTCTTGATGCGCCGTATATTGACAGGGAAACTATCCGCAAAGAACTTGAATGCAGGCTTTATCCGTTGGGATATCTTGAAAGATATAAGTACACGGTTATCTGTACCTATTATGACGGGCATTGGATTTTATCAAGACACAAGAAGAGGAACACATGGGAAACGCAAGGCGGTCATATAGAGGACGGTGAAACGCCGCTCGAATGTGCTAAGCGAGAGCTTTTTGAGGAAAGCGGAATCAAGGACGCCGACATCTATCCTGTGTGCGACTATTGGGGATTCAATTCTCAAGCCTGCTCCAACGGCATGGTATTCCTTGCGGTCGTTCACTCTCTTGGCGAGCTTCCGGAAAGCGAAATGAAAGAAATAAGGGTTTTTGACACGCTGCCTTCCAAGCTTACATATCCAAAGACATCTCCAAAACTGTATGCGGAAGCGGAAAAATTATTGAAAAGTATGATGAATCAATGAATGACATAACCGGAATTGTCATTATCATCGATTAAAATTAAAACAGGCATGATTTTTATCATGCCTGTTCTGTTAGAATAAAGAATAACTGTTTTCCCGACAATGAGCGTTTGCTCGTTGTTTTTTTATTTAAAAACGAAAAAAGTATTGACAAAGGTAGCTTTGAGTGATATTATTATGTTATTGTTTTACCAAGATAAAACATTAAAATTTTATCATATTTAAAGAGGAAGAGAAAATGAAGAAGATCATTTCTGTTTTGCTCGTTGCTCTCATGCTTGTAGGCGTTGTTTTTTTCGTTGCATCTTGCGGAAAAAAGGACGATACACTCGTTTGTGGCGTAACGATAGTAAAAAATTTCAATGAAAAAGACGAAAACGGCAACTGGACGGGATTTGAATCCGATTTTGCAAGAGAAGTCGGCAAACTCATCGGTATGAAGGTGGAATTCCAGCAGATCGAATGGGAACAGAAGTACGCAGAGCTTTCCTCCGGTGCAATAGATTGCATCTGGAACGGCTTTACGGCAAATTCCAGCGACAACGGTGTTCCGCGTTCGGAACTCGTAGACTTTTCTTACAGCTACATGCTCAATCAGCAGTGTGTAGTTGTAAAGAAATCCGCTCTCGACGCTTATAAGAGCGAAGCTGACCTTGCGGGAAAGACCGCTGTTGCGGAATCCGGAAGCGCAGGTCAGAGCTATGCCGAAGGCGTTGTCGGCACGGGCAAAGTCGTAACATCCCCCGCACAGATAAATGCATTCCTTGAAGTAAAATCCGGCGCTGCCGATTTTGCAGTTGTCGATATTCTTCTTGCACAGGGCATATGCGGCAACGGAGATTATGAAGATCTCGCAATAGTAGACGCTATCACCCTTGAATCCGAAGTTTATGCTATCGGTTTCAAAAAGGGAAGCGAGCTTACGGCTAAGGTAAACGAAGCTATAAAGACTCTTAATGATAACGGCAAGCTTCTTGAACTCGCAAAGAAGTACGGTCTTGAAAACAGCCTCAAAGTAACTGTTGACTGAAATACATAAAAATTGCGGCTTTATGTTCTCCGCGGCGAAGGCTGCGGAGAACATATTTTCATTTTTGATAAAACAGATATTTATAACAGGGAAATCCCCTTTATTTGAAAAGGAATAAAAAAATGGGTTTTTGGCAAGTTACGCTCAGTCTTCTGAGCGGATTAAAAAATACGTGTCTTATTTTTGCGCTGACGCTGCTCATAGCATTGCCGCTCGGACTTATAATATCTTTCGGCTCTATGTCGAAATTCAAACCTCTTTCTGTATTGGTAAAAGTTTTTGTCTGGATAATACGCGGTGTGCCGCTTATGCTTCAAATATTTATAGTTTTTTATGTTCCGGGCATGATTTTCGGGACTCCGATAGCATCGAGATTTACCGCGGTGATTATCGCTTTTGTTATAAATTATGCTTGCTATTTTTCAGAGATATACAGAGGCGGCATAGAGAGCATTCCGCGCGGTCAGTACGAGGCGGGAGAAGTGCTCGGTCTTACACGTTCCCAGGTATTTTTCAAAATAATACTTATGCAGGTTGTAAAACGCATACTTGCACCTATGTCGAATGAAGTGATAACGCTTGTGAAAGATACCGCTCTTGCGCGTGTTATACTCATTGTCGAAATACTTAAAGCCGCCGAAGAATTTACAAGTTACGGGCTTATCTGGCCGCTCTTTTATACGGCTGTTTTTTACCTTGTGTTTGTCGGAATACTTACGCTTCTTTTCGGATTTTTCGAAAAGAAACTTTCGTACTACCGCGTATAAGGAGGATATATGGCTTTTCTCGAAGTTAAAAATATAACAAAAAGATTTGATAAAAACGAAGTTTTAAAAGGTGTGGACCTTACCCTTGAAAAAGGCGAAGTGCTCTCTATAATCGGCTCTTCCGGAAGCGGTAAAACAACGCTTTTGCGTTGCCTGAATTTTCTTGAAACGGCTGACGCGGGAACGATTTCGGTCGACGGAAAGTGTATTTTTGACGCTTCCGATATCAGAAAATATTCTTCCGCCGAGATAAGAGAAAAAAGGCTCAGCTTCGGACTCGTGTTTCAATCTTTCAATCTTTTTCCTCAATATACGGTAAAGGAAAACCTCACTCTTGCACCGCGTCTACGCGTAAAAGAAAAAGCTAAAAGCGAAAAGCTTTCTTCATCGGAATTAAAAAATATGTATTCCGAAATAGATAAAAAGGCATCTGAACTTCTTTTGTCTGTCGGTCTTTCCGATAAGGAAAACGCTTATCCGTGCGAAATATCCGGCGGACAGCAGCAGAGAGTTTCTATTGCAAGAGCTATGATGATGGAGCCAGATATACTGTTTTTCGACGAGCCGACATCTGCTCTCGATCCTGAAATAACGGGCGAGGTCCTGAAAGTTATACGCGGGCTTGCCGCTCAAAATATGACTATGATAATTGTAACCCACGAAATGAGTTTTGCGCGCGATGTTTCCGATAAGATAATCTTTATGAACGACGGCGTTGTTGCGGCTTATGGAACGCCCGAAGAAATCTTTTCTAATGAAGATAACGCGAGACTCAATACTTTTCTTTCGTCATTTCATTCTTCATAAGATGAAAAATAAAAAACGCGGATTTCTCCGCGTTTTTTTGTGTGTATTATAAGTTGGGGCTTCTGCCCCAAACCCTGACACAAGAAACTTTTCGGGAAAAGTTTCTTGGAACTTCAAAA